>DAIRTE010000001.1:0-78788 GCA_036804025.1 Clostridia bacterium
TCGGGTATCTGGACACCGCGCATTTTTATCGGGTGTTTAAAAAACACTTTGGATTCACGCCGGGCCAAATGCGCGCCGCATTAAATATGAGCAATGAAACAGCAAAAGAATAGCAAATGGAAAGGTCCTCCGTTTGCGATATGGTTGTATCACAGTTCTACAACATCATATCTGTTTGGGAGGAAGAGAAATGAAAAAAGTAATTATCTGCACCATGGCCCTGTTGCTTGCGTTCTCGGCGATTGCCTGCGCGGCGCCTGCGGCTACGACAGCACCGGCAACGGAACAACCGGCCGCGCAGACCGAAGCACCGGCGGCGGCTCCGCGCGAAGCGGAACTGAACATCATGATGAGCTTTCCGCAGTACATGGATCAGTGGGAAACCTACTGCAACCAGTTTGAGGCGAAGGTGCTCGCAGAGCAGAACATCAAGCTCACCATCAACCTCGAAATGCCGAGCTCCGATCAATATGAGAGCGTCCTTCAGGCGCGCCTGACCGGCGACGACGCACCGGATCTCTACACGATTCACCGCAACAACCTCAAGGTCTACAACGAAGCGGGAAATGTAGCCGACCTGAGCGATCAGCCGTTTGTCGCGAAGCTTTACGAAAATGTACGCGACACCGTGACCGTCGACGGCAAAGTCCTCGCCGTGCCGATCGAATCCATGGCATGGGGCGTGCTCTACAACAAGGCGATCTTCAACGAGTGCGGCCTGACCCCGCCGAAGACGCTGGACGAGTTGAGAAACATCGTTACCGTGTTGGAATCCAAGGGATATACGCCGTTCATGCTCGCGTTCCAGGAACAGTGGGTTCCCCAGCTGATGACCGCGCTGACCCTTGGCGACAAAGTCTCGGGTGAACTGACGGATTGGGTAGACCGCATGTATGCGGATGCGGGTTCCTATGAGGAAGTCCGCGAAATCTTCGACGTTATCGACCTGATCATGCAGCACGGCACCGACCGCGCGATGGAAGAAGGCTCGCAGGCGGGCGCCGCGGACTTTGCAAACGGCAAAGCGGCGATCTTTGTGCAGGGCACGTGGGCCGCGGGCACGATCCTCGAAACCAACCCGGACTTCCAGCTCGGCGTATTCGCACTGCCGATCAACAACGACGAAAACTGCACGCGCGTCAACCTTTCCACCTCTACAACGCTGGCGGTTCATCCTTCCAGCAAGGAAATGGATCTTGCGCTCGAATTTGCGAACTACGTGCTGGACGACAACGATTCTTCCGCACTGTTCCAGAGCTGCACGTTTAACCCCATTGCCACCTGCCATACCTATGAGGCGGCTTCCTGGGTGAGCGACGCTTCCGCGTATGTCGCCGCAGGCCGTGCTTATCAGGATCTCGTGCTGCCCAGCGCCGTAACCGACGAACAGGGCAAACTGCTTCAGGAGTACTATGTGGGCTCCATCACCGTTGATCAGTTCATCGCCCGCTTGGACGAAGTATTCAAACAGGCAAACGCACTGAACTAATCTAGGGACAGATTCAACGTAACCGAGAGGGACGAAAGTCCCTCTCTTTTCAAAAACTCTGCAAATCAGGCGATTTATCACGGGGATCGCTTTCCACGGTTCATCTTGTTGCGTGATATATTCGCAGGTGTGTGGAGACTGGGGAAACATTATGAAACTTCATTCAGCGCCGCTTGCCGCAGTGCGCAAAAAGCGCGGTCAAAACCTGTCGTTAATATTCTTTGTGCTTCCGGCGCTTGTTGTGTATGTGCTGTTCAAGCTGTATCCGGCATTTTCAGGCGTTTATTATGCAATGACGGACTGGAACGGTGTGAGCAAGACTGTATCGTTTATCGGGCTGGATAACTTCGTCCGCGTGTTCGGGGACGATTACTTCTGGCAGTCGATCTTGTTTACGCTCAAATACGTTGCAGTCATGGTTGTTGTGGCGAACGTCGTTGCGCTCTTGCTCGCGGTTGCAATTGAAACGCGGCCCAGCGCAAGGGGGCTTTTTCGAACGGTATTCTATATGCCGAATATGATCAGCATGGTCATAGGCGGATATATGTGGATGTTTATCTTCACAAAAGTGCTCTACTATTTTGCCGACAATTTCAACGGGTTTTCGTTTCTCGACCACATGTGGATCGGAGATCCGCACTACTCGTTTATTGCAATTATTATCGTCGCCGCATGGGGCGCTGTCGGGTACCTGATGATCATCTATATGGCGGCGCTGCAGGGCGTGCCGGAGAGCATGAAGGAAGCGGCCGTGCTGGATGGCGCAAATGCCTGGCAGAGGTTCTGGAAGGTAGAGTTTCCAATGATTCGGCACGCGGTGACGATCTGCGTGTTTTGGACGCTCAACTCCGCGTTTCAGGTGTTTGACGTCATCTTCACCCTGACACGCGGGGGCCCCGGACGGGCGACGCAGTCGGTTGCGATGAACATTTATGAAGAAGCGTTTCGCGGAAACATTCAGTATGGGTACGCAACCGCGAAGTCCACGGTATTGTTCATTCTGGTGCTCGCCATTACGGCAATTCAACTATCGCTGATGCGGCGTAGAGAGGAGGAGCTATGAAAAAACGAAGCGTTCTTTCCATTGCCGTATACGTCTTTCTGGCGCTGGGTGCTCTGTTTACGCTCTCTCCGCTGATTCTGGCGCTGATCAACTCCTTTAAGTCGAACGGAGAAATCCTCACCAACGTGCTTTCTCTGCCAACGGGCATCAGCGGCGAAAACTACGTGCGAAGCTTCGACAAAATGCACTATCTGCGTAGCCTGATCAACACCGTGATTCTCGCGGTGGGCAGCGTATCGCTAATCGTTCTGTTCTCCGCGCTCGCCGGATGGAAACTCTGCCGAACCAAGACGAAGTTTTCGAAGTTCCTGCTCTCGCTGTTTATCTTCTCCATGTTGATTCCGTTTAACTCGATTATGATTCCGCTGTATAAGGTCGTGATGACGTTCAACATCAAAAATTCGTTGATCGGGCTGTGTTTTGTGTATGCGGGGCTCGGCGTGAGCATGGCGATTTTTCTCTATCACGGGTTTGTAAAAGGGATTCCAAAGGAGCTGGAGGAGGCCGCGGCTATCGACGGCTGTTCTCCGCTGCAAACCTTCTTTCGGATCGTTTTTCCAATGCTCAAGCCGGTTACGGCGACCATCTGCATCACAAACGTGCTCTGGATTTGGAACGACTTTTTGCTGCCGCTGATCGTCATCTCGGACAACAAAAAGTACACGCTGCTGCTCTCGACCAATACGCTCTTCGGGCAGTATAGTTCGGACTGGTCGGCGATTTTGAGCGCGCTGGTGATTGCCGCGCTGCCGGTGATCGTATTCTACGCACTGCTGCAAAAGCAGATTCTGAAGGGAATTACGGATGGAGCGATGAAGGGATGAAGCATACGTTTTTACAGTGTCGCGCGGGAGAAATCTTTTGCGGGGAAACGCCGGTTCTGCTGCGCGGGTTTGGCCTGAACGGCTGGCTGCTGCCGGAGGGTTATATGTGGCAAATGGAGGGGGCATACGACCGTCCCCGCCGCATCGAGCAGTTGATTGAGTCGCTCTGCGGCGCGGAATACGCCGCGTCCTTCTGGGAGACTTATGAGAAGCACTACATTATGCAGACAGACATCTCGTGGATTGCGGGCAAGGGGTTCAACTCCGTTCGTCTGCCGCTCAATGCAAGAAGGCTGTTTCGATTTGAGCACGGAAAAGCCGAGTTTGTGCCGGGCACGCTCGCGTGCGTTGACCGGTTGATCGACTGGTGCAGGGAGTTCGGCGTCTATGTGATTCTCGATACGCACGCGGCGCCGGGCGGGCAAACCGGGCAGAACATTGACGACTGCGAGCACGATCTGCCGGAACTGTTCACGAATGAAGTCTACCAAGATCAGCTTTGTCAGGGTTGGGAGCTTTTGGCAAAACGATACGCAGATGAGCCCGTTGTCGCGGCGTATGACCTGCTCAACGAGCCACTGCCGGACTTTTTTTGCCAGTACAATGATCGGTTGCTGCCCTTGTACAGGCGCTTGATCCGGCAGATTCGGGCGATCGATCCGAACCACATGATTATGCTGGAGGGCGCGCACTGGGCAACGGATTTCTCCGTGCTCAACGACATGTCCCGCGCGGAAGCCGCGGAGAACATTGCGCTTCAGTTTCACCGGTATTGGAGCGCGCCGGACGAAGAGAGCCTGGATGGCTATCGTCAGGCGGCAGACCGGCTGGGCGTTCCGCTCTATCTGGGCGAGAGCGGCGAGAATAATCTGGAGTGGTATACCGCGATGTTTCCGCTCTGCGAGCGATTGCACATTGGCTGGTCGTTCTGGAGCTATAAGAAGATGGCCTGCGAAAATTCGCCGGTCACGTTCGCCCGGCCAGCCGGGTGGGATCTGCTGATGGAGCAGATTCGAACCGGCGCGGTCATGCTGAAAGAACAGGCGCAGAAAATCTTTGATGAGTTTTTATTCTGCATAAGCACGCCGATGTACAACGACCGCGTACTCGGCGCGCTGACTCGTACGCCGCCGTTTGTTCTGCCCTGCGAAGCGTTTGACGAGAGCCGCATTGTGAGCAGGCGCATGCCCGGCGCGAAACTGCGCCCGCGTGAACAGGCAACCCTGCTGTTTCAGGATGGGCACCAGGGAGAGCCGGATTACCGGCGACTGAAGGGCGAACCGCAGCCGCCGAGCGAGAACATTGTTGTGCGCCTCTATCAGGGCGACGAGATTCGCTTTCTCGTTCGAATGGAAAACGCGCCGGCTTGCGCCCGGTTCCACGTTTCCGGCGAAGGACGGTTCGAAGTGCGCTGCAACGATGCGCCGCTGGCCTGCGAACAGGAGTCGGACGGCGCATACGCTTTCTGCATCCATAGTACGGGAGAAAGCATTCTTTCTGTGCGTTGTACGGAAAAGAACGTCGATGCGGATTACTTTGAATTCCTTTGATCCGCCATTCTCAATCAAACAGCTTCATTCGAGACAGAGTAAAACAGATTGATTCCATCAAAAAAGGCACACGAGATTCTACAATCTCGTGTGTCTTTTTGGATGAACGTGACGTTAGATCCGGCTCGAACGGAACCTTACTCCGGCCAGACCTCAATCGTCAGGTCGCCGAGCGGATAGGCGCAGCAGGGGTGGATGTACCCTGCCGCCGCGTCCGCCATGCGCCGGTGATCGAGCGCCTCCGGCAGAAATACCTCGCCGGAAATGACTCTGGAGTGGCAGAATCCGCATTCCCCGCCCCGGCAGCGGCTCGGCACCGCGATGCCCGCGCGCTCCAGCGCGGCAAGTACCGTTTCGGATGCCGCCATGGGTATGGCCTTCGTTTCCCCGTACAGGCGAACGTTCAGTGTGAAGCTCTGGTTCGCGACGCCCGGATAGCCCGCAAGCTTCGCGGGTGAGGCGGGCGCGGGGTAGAGTTCGTGGCGGATGTACTTTCGCTCGAGACCGAGCTTTTCCAACTCACGATCCACAAACGCATACATCGCCGCAGGACCGCAGAGGAACACGCTGCAATCTTCGCCGCCGCAAGCGGCGCGGATGCGCTCCGCGGTGATAAGGCCATACTCGTAGCCTTCCTTTTGCTCGTCGCTGAGGATGTTGACGATCTTAACCTTTCCGGTTGCCTTCGCAATGTCCGCAAGCTCGCTGTGGTAGAGAATGTCGCATTCCTTGCGGCTGCCATAGAGCAGGGTGAGTTCGAAATCCTCAATTCCGTCGCGAATGGCATACGCCATCGAAAGAAACGGCGTAATGCCGCATCCGCCCGCGAGGCCGATCACGCGCTTTGAATCCCGCAGCGGCTCATAATAAAACGTTCCTTCCGGGCCGGAGGCGGTGACGACGTCGCCCACCTTCCAGTGGTCGAGAATCCATGGCGAGGCAAACCCGTCCATCTGGCGCTTGATCGTAACCGCGTACTTTCCTTCGGTTGCCCACTTGGGCGAACTGGAGATCGAGTACGGACGCGTCAGCACGGAGGAGCCGATGGTCAGGCGAAACGAGAGATACTGCCCCGCACGAAACGGCGCGAGGTGTTCACCCGTGAGCACAAACGACTTTGCGTCCGCGCCGTGCTCAATCACCTCGGCAATCGTGAGCTTTTGCTCCTTCGGGTGCAGCA
Source organism: Clostridia bacterium (assembly GCA_036804025.1). GTDB lineage: Bacteria > Bacillota > Clostridia > Christensenellales > CAG-138 > UBA7703. The sequence continues at coordinate 6,107 of DAIRTE010000001.1, forward strand.
AATTTGCGAGCTTGTTTGCGCCGCGCTCAGCGCTCAGCGGCGCGGTTGACCCGCAGGCGAGCGCCTTTTGGCGCGCGGGCACCATCTTTTTAAAATAGAGCATGTCCAGTAAGCCGAGGGGCTTTACATGAAAGTTGAAGTCGTTCATTCTCCCGCCTCCTTCATGTCTGCAAGGGTGAGCTTCGCGGTGAGTTCGCCGTTGAGATAGGTCGAGCTGTAGCCGTAGATGCGCGGCCCGTAGCCGCCCGCAAAGCGGATGCCGGGCACGAGCTGATCCTCCTTGAGCATCATCAGCCGCGGCAGCATCGTATCCCAATCCCCGCAGGAGTAGGCGTACATCGCGCCTTCCGGATTGAGCGTATAGCGCGCCATGGTCGCAGGCGTCGCAATCTCGATCTCCTCAATATAGGGCGTGAGGCGCACGCCGACCTGCTGCTCGAAGTCGCGAATCATGTGCTCCGCAACCTCGCGTTTCTTCGCGACATAGTCCTCGGGGAAGACCGTTCCCCAGACGTCCGTATTGTAAAGCGTTGTAAAGCTCATGATGCAGGTACCCGGAGGCGAGCAGTCCGGATTCGCACGGTTGAGGCAGACGGTTGCCTGCATCGGGTGGTCGTTGAACCCGTCCGCGCGCGCGGCCTCCTTGACGGTATCCATCGATTCGTAGATGAAGTAGCTGTAGTCCTTGAGCCCCAGCTCGTCCGCCGTCCGGTTTAAACCGAGATATAAGACGAACCCGCGCGCGCCGATGCGCCGCGCGTTGACCATGCGCGTCTGCCGCTCCGGCACGTCGCTTGCGTCCATCATGTCCCCGAAGACGGCGTTCGGCGAGCAGCAGGCGAGCACGTGTGCGGTCTTCACGATCCCACGCGACGTCTTTACCCCGACCACGCGACCGTTTTCCATCAGGATTTTCTCCGCGCGGGTGTTGTACCAGATGTCCCCGCCGAGTTCGCGAACGCGGGTTTCGAGCGCGGTGGAAAGCTCGTGGGAACGCATGCGCGGAATCCACGCGCCCTTGGTCAGGTATTTATAGAGCATGGCCGCAAACAGCGCAAAGTTCAGCTCCTTGGCGCTGACGCCTGTATAGCACCAGTAGGCGCAGAGAATGCGTTGCGCTTTCTTGGGCATATGGAGCGCGTTCAGCACACGGTTGACGCTGTAGCCGCCACATTTGAGGAAGTTTGCGTGCTCCTTCATGAGCACCTTGGAGTCCGCCTTGCCGCCGGAAGCGCCAATATACGCCAGCGCCGCCATAATGCTTTCGCAGAGCGAAACGAAGCGCTCCATCGACTTCCGGCTGCCGTGCACATACGCTTCCATTTGATCGACGAATTCCGAAACGCCAAACGGCATCACGATGTTGAGGTTGTCCTTTCCCTCGGCGGTTGTGATGAGGCGGTAAGCCTCCGGCACCGGCAGGAATTCGACCTCTGCGCCCAACGTTTCGACCAGTAGACGACGGACTTCGCCGGGGTTTTCCGGCGAGCCGACGTCGCAGAGCTCGTGCAGTGACGGTTCGAATTCAAACCGCCCCCGAACGAAGCTCGTTGCAAATCCGCCGGGCAGGTTATGCTGCTCAAGCAGCAGCACGCTCTTTCCGGCTTTCGCCATGGACGCCGCGGCGGTGAGCCCGCCGTTGCCCGCGCCGATGACGACCGCGTCATACGCGTGTTCCAAGAATCCAACACCCCTTTCCAATTTGACAATGCGAGAGATCATGCAGAACGAATCAATCGAAATGCGGAATAAGATGAAATGATCGTGGCATGGCCACCAACCAAATCATATCTTGATTTATCAACAAATACAAGAAGATTTTGAACAAAATGCAATTGCAAATTCAGAAGGAATCGTAGTATGATTTGACCAGTGGCCATGCCATGAACGGAAGAACGGAGCAACGAACGACGATGAAGCAAAATTCGATCACAAAGTTTCAGCCGGAGAGCATTCGCGCGCAGGTTGTGCGGGAAATGGAGAACCGGATCTTCTCCGGCGAGCTGGCCATTGGCGAGCGGCTTCCGCCGGAGCGGGAGCTGGCGCTACAGCTTGGCGTGAGCCGCAGCCTTGTGAACCTCGCGATTCTGGATCTGGAAAATATGGGGTTTCTGCGCATTGTTCCGCGGCAGGGGACGTTTGTTGCGGACTATAAAAACGAGAGCACGCCGCAAATGCTGCTTTCGCTCATGACAAGCGGTGCGGCGGATCACTCCGGCGCGGAGCTGTTCTCGAGCATGATGCAAACGCGCCGCCTGCTGGAGAGCGAATGCGCGTGCCTCGCGGCGGAGCATGCGACCGAGGAGGAGCTGGGCCGCCTTTCGTCCATTCTGGAGGAGATGCGCGCGGCGACGGAGTCCGAACGGTTCTCGGACGCGAACTTCCGCTTCCACCGGACGATGATGGCCGCCTCCGGCAACATCGTATACGCCATGATCTTTCAGTCGTTTGGTGAGGTCGTTCGGTATTACGTTTCGCATTATTTCACCACGCCCGCGCGCATGCGGCTCTCCGTTTCCCAGCATGAGAATCTGTTTGCCGCTTTGTCCGCGCGCGACGCAGAGCGCGCCGGGGAAGCGATTGGCGTCATCATGGACGAGGGCATTCAAAAATTGACCGAGCTGTTTGGAAAAGGGCGTTCCCGCCGCGGCTGAGCGCGCAGCAAACACACACTTCTTTCTTTTGGATTAGCATTTCGTATCAACTTCATAACGGGAGGGTTCGAGCCATGAAACGGAAACCAAATCTTCCGCTGATCGCGTGGATCGGCTGCCTATGCGTGATGCTGGCGGCGATGTCGCTTGCCGCCGGAATTCAGAACGATTTCGGCAACATCGAGATCACGACCGGCACTCTGGAGGTAAATGGCGGCAGTATTACCTACAAGCTTTACCGCCCCGTTTCGGCGACGGCGGATACGCCCGCGCCCGCGGTGCTGCTGATGCACGGCTATCAGAACGACCGGGACACCTCCGCCGCCTACGCGCTGGAGCTCGCGCGGCGCGGTGTCGTCGCGCTGACCATCGACTCCTACGGCCACGGTTCCACGGACATTGACATGCTTGCGCGCGGATACACGCACCACAAACTGCCGAACTGGGACAAGACCGTCAACGGACCGGAACGCTACCTCTTGATGATGAACTTCAACACGAGTGATTTTTACACGAACCTTGCGGACGTACCGGGCGACACGCTGGGGGACACTTCCATGGGCGGGCGGGAGATGTATGCCTACCTTGGTACGCTGCCGTTTGTGGACGCGGAGAATCTCGGCGTTACAGGCCACTCCATGGGCACCTGGTCGAGCTGGAGCGTCGCTTCGAGCTTTCCGAACCACAAGGCGATTGTGCTGCAATGCGGCGAGCTCTTCCCGAAGTCGTATTACGACAGCGAAGCGATTGACTTTCACAATGTGCTGCTGCTGCAGGCGCGTTATGACGAGTTTGTCTGCTTTCTGGACTACACCAAAGCCGTTCCGGACGAACTGGTCAACACGGAACTGCGCTACGGAGAGTTTGCAAACCAGAGCGGGCCGATCGACTGGAACACCACCTACGGCTCGTTTGCGGACGGCACCGCGCGGCGCATGGAGCTGCTCACCAACGCGAACCACCGGCTGGTGACGATCAACAAGCATGCCATCGCAACCGCAATGGACTGGTTCTTCGATTCGTTTGGTGAAACCGCGCCAATCGATTCCGGCAACCAGACCGCGCTGCTGCTGGAGACCATGCAGTTTGTCGGCCTGCTCGCCGCGCTGGCAAGCACGCTGCCGCTGTTGCTCCTGCTGCTCAAGACGAAGTTCTTCGCGCCCTGCGCGCAGAAGATGCCGAGTCGTCCGGAAACCCTGCTGCCAAGGAAAAAGTGGTGGGGCGCGGCGCTGACGGCGATTTTGATCAGCGGGCTCTCCTATCCGTTCTTGACGCAGTTGGGGCACGGGCTCATGCCCCTGCCGGAGAGCATTTTCCGCATGACGATTGGCGACGGGGTGATCACCTGGTTTGTCTTCCTCGCGCTTGTCGCGTTCTTCATGCTGCGGCATTGGTTCCGGCGTGGCGCGGGCAAGCGCATGGGCGAAACGCTCTACGATCTCGGCCTCGCTTCGGAAGCGGAGCCCAACCGCCTTCCATGGGGTGTGATTGGCAAGTCCGCGCTGCTCGCCGTCCTTCTTATTGGTAGCGTCTATGCGTATGCGGAGCTGTTCCAGCGGCTGTTTGCGCTGGACTTCCGGTTCGTCTGGCCGCTGCTCAAGCCCTTCACCGGGGAGCGGCTGCTGCAGTTCTTCCTCTACTTGCCGTTCTACCTCGTGTTCTTCCTGATCAACGGCGGCGCAAAGCTCTACGGGCAGCTCCGCCAGCCGGAGTGCAAGCATCCGGCGGCAACGCAGCTGGTCTGGTGGCTCAAGGGCAGCCTCGTGATGATTGGCGGCTTGCTGCTCGTTTGCCTGATCGAGTACATTCCGTTCTTTGCGGGGATCGGGCCGGGCATGGACATCCTGTTTTCGTCCACCTTTGGCGGGCCGTTCATCTCGTTTTTGATCGTGATCATTCCGCAGTTCATTCTGTTCTTCTTCCTCTCGACCTATGCGTTCCGCAAGACGGGGCGCGTGTATGTTGGCTCGGTGATGCTGGCGCTGCTGGCCACCTGGGCGGTAACCGCGGGTTCGAGCATGCTGTAACGGAACTTTGCTGATTACCTGCCGCAAGAATCTGCGCGAAAACGGCGGCAAGAACTGACTTACTTTCGAACGTTCGGCTGAACAACAAAAAAAGCCTGCGTGGTAGATACCATGCAGGCTTTTTGATGTTGTAGACGAAGAAGATTTCGATTAAGTTAAAGTTTGTCAGGAAACTGTCTTGAGCACCACGATGACGAAGAACGCGGCGATGGAGAGCGCCGTATACATCGAAAGATACGTGGAGAGCTTCCGCACGTCGCGTTCCTCCGGCAGGAAAAACGGAATGATATACGACGGCGGGAGTAAAAACAGAATCACAAACGCCCAGAGCATCGCAGGCTCGATTGGCAAAAACAGCTTGAGAACGGAGACGAGCGCAAAGCAGGCGAGCGCGAGAAAACCGGCTCGACCGAGCGTGGTGCGCGCGGTAAAGCGCCAGTCGATTCCGCGAAAGGCCAGCCCGAAACCGATTACAATCAGCATGAGCGCGGCGGTCGGCGCGGAGGCAAACTCCATGACGCTGTAGACGACCTCGCCCGCGGCGGAACGGTTGAGCAGCGCGCCGAGTCCGACGAGGCTGCCGAGCATACCCGCAAAGATGCCGATCAGGATCGGGTTTTTCGCGATGGAGAGAGCGGCGTCCTTTAGCGTCGGCTTCTTTCCGTCGGAGATCTGCAGCGCGGGCACCATGATCAGGAACACGTACAGCTCCTGCCCAAAGGCGGCGGTTGCGAAGTTCGCGATTTGGGCGTTGCCATAGAGAATGATGTAGAGCGCATACCCCAGCATGCCTGCCTCGAAGCTCGTGTAGAGAAAGCGCTCGTAGCTCTCCGCCCGGGGAAACACCTTGAGCGACATTCTGCCGACAAAAAGCCCCAACAGACAAACGAGAAACACGCCGAGCGTGATAAACAGCATGTCCGTGCCGATGTGCACCTGCAAAAACGCGCGGAACTGAACGATTGGCAGCATGACCTTGAGTACGATGGATTTCAGCCCGTCCACGCCGTCCTGCGTCAAGATTTTCCAGCGTCTCGAAAAATGCCCCACCAGCAGTAAAAAGAACACGGGGAGCACGGTTTTTAAGATGGCGGTCAGCTGCGTCATGAACCCTCCTGATCGATCGATCTTACCATTGAACTATTGTGGATGATTTCTGATTATATCATAGAAGCCCCAAAACGAGATCGCTTTGGGGCGTCGGATGGGTGAATTTGCCTCGGATGTTCTTTCTTCGGGTTGTTGCAGAACTCGCGTGTTTGCTTTCTATCCAATTCTCGTGCACGATTCCGCGAAACGTTGAAGCGTAGATTTCGACTGGGCAAAATCAAACGGACGATGGTATCATTTTTATTATGCGCGTCAGGCGTTGGTGATGTCGGAAAATACGAAGCCTTTTCGAATGATAATATCCCCCATGACGCGCGGGTCGGAGGTCTGTATGGTTGCATAGGCGTCTCTGGTGCGCTGGTAGAACTCCTTGCGGGATACTCGATTGAGGATCAGCGGGGTAGAAGAAGGGACGTTTTTGAGCACGTTCTGATAATCGTTCCAAATCTGCGGTTCTTCATAAATCCCATAATCGAGAGACATGATCGTAACCGGGAACTCTTCGTCATTGTCCAACGGGAAATATTTCAAAATCTCGGCCAACAGCTTGTGATTTTCCTTCGTATAGGAATATACGACCTTTTTGCTCATGGCCGACGCCATATAGTTCGCATCCGCGATTACCAACTCGTCAAGATGCCCCATACGGTAAATCACTTCATAGATTTCGGGTGTGATCAGATTCGATATCTTTATCAACATAATGGCATTTCCTCGAAAGACGGTTTATTTGTTCTAATAGAGAATTGTGCGAAATGATTACGGCTGTAATTATATGCCGATCCTGTTTTCTGTCAAGGCTAGCGGCAATTTGCCATCCAAAACCGGCGAGATATCTGCCAAAGTTGCATCATATTTGTGTGAAGAGAAAGGAACTATGGATCGGATGTATGGGATGTTATATTAAATATAAGTGCATGCGCGAAATAAAAACGGAGGTGGGTTTTGTGGAATTTTTACAGTCGGCTCTGAACTGGTATGCTGCTCTCCCCGCGGCGGTCATGATTATGATCGGCATCTTTCTCGTGGGACTCTTACTTGCTCGATTAAATCCCTTGCGGGCACTCAAAGCTTCAATTTATGTTGCGGCAGGCATCATCGGCCTGAACACGCTGGTTGGCATGTTCGCTAGCGCAATCATCCCGGTGCTGGTGAAGGTCATCAGCGCGACCGGTATGAAACTCGACGTGATTGACCTGGGGGTTGCATCCGCCCAGTCTTTTGTCATCTTCCCGCTCAAGTTTTATGCGATCCTGTTGATTGTCGGCCTTGGGGTCAACATTCTGATGATTGCATTAAAGCTGACCAAGACGTTTGACGTTGATATTTTCAACTACTATGTATGGGCGCTGTCCTCCGCGTTTGTTTATGTTCTGACGAACAGCGTTGGTTGGGCAATCGCCGCGTTTGTTGTAACGGAGGTAGTCATCCTCAAGTTGGCGGATCTCACACAGCCGGCAATTGCCAGAGAATACGGTTTGGAAGGCGTATCCGTTCCGCATGGCAACGCGGTCGTCTTCGCACCGGTTGGTATGCTGGTGAACTGGATCATCGAAAAGATTCCGAAGGTAAGAGACATCAACTGGAGCCCGGAAGCGATTGAAAAGAAGTTCGGCGGCATTGTCGAACCGTCCACATTGGGCTTTGTCATGGGCATCGTCCTTGGCATCATCGCAAAGTCTTCGGCCGGTGAAGTGATTCAGCTGGGCCTGATCACGGCGGCGTTCATGATTATCTTCCCGAAGGTACTGAATATCCTGATCGAAGGCATTACGCCGGTTGCGGACGGCATGCGAGAATTTACGGAGAAAAAACTGCACAGACAGCTTCACATCGGTCTGGATGCTGCGATTCTGGTTGGCATGCCGGACGTCATGGCGACCGGTATTCTCCTTGTGCCCGTTATCCTGCTTCTTGCGTTCATTCTCCCCGGAAACCGGGTACTGCCGATGGCCGACCTAGCGATTGCGGCGCCCTTCCTGGTGAGCTGCGCGATGCCCTACTGTAAAAAGAACATCTTCAGAGGGTTTATCAGCGGCATCATCATCTTTATCATTGCGCTCTATATGTGCACCGGTACTGCCGCGCTGTATACGCAAGCGGCGGCGTTGAATGGCGTTCCGTTTGAATCGACGTCTACCTCGCTGGGCATCTGCTCGACGCCGGTCAGCTGGATCATCGCCAAGATTACAGCACTGTTTTCGTAAGAACCAAACGATCCATGATCTCGCCAGTACAGCCGCAAGTTCTGTGGCTGTACTGGCGAATAGAAAGGTGAACATATGGACAAAAAGAGAATCATCGTTGCTTGCGGCACTGGCGGTGTAACGTCAAAAAACGTGGCGATGAAGATTGAGAAGTTTCTCAAAGAGAAGAACGTGGACTGCTTTATTGATACGTGCAAAGTGGTTGAAGTACGCGAAAAGGCGAAGCTTCTCAAGCCGGATCTGGTCGTATCCCCCACGCAATTGCCGGAAGTTGGAGTGCCGAAAGTGGTTGCAACCGCGCTGCTGACGGGCGTTGGGGCGGATAAAGTTTACAACGAAATATACGACATCCTCATGAAATGAGGGAGGTAGGAGAAGAAGCGTGTTGATTGAGTGTGATAGCAGATTGTGGTTTGGGAAATACGGCGGATGCTTTATTGCCGATGCGTTTACGCTGGGCTGTGACCGATATTATGATGAATACCGCAAAGCGGTTGCGGACCCTGAGTTCATTCGGGTGTATGAACAGCTCAAGAAACAGTTTGTCGATGATTCCTTTCGGTTTGTTGCAACAGAGAAAGGAAATCTGACACTCTGTTTTGCACCGGAGAACGTATACTCCATATTGGGAACGGCGCTACTGGTAAAAAAGCTGAACAAGAAGAAAGCGGTGTCCGGTGTTCGTTATGCCGATGAGGCGATTTGCTGCGCGCGCGTTTGTGCCGAGCTGGGCGTACCCCTCAAGCTGTATCTGGCGCACGATATTGCCGGGATCTCTTCTTTGCGCACAAGGCTTGCCTCGCTTGGCGCGGAGTATGACGCCGAAATCTGCGGCGAGCTGTTTAATCTGCCCGAAATGTATGCGTTCCAGGAGTGGGTTGCATCGCCGGACGAACTCGGAATCATCAACTGCAGAAGCAATGTTGGCGCATTTCCGCAGGTCAACATCGCTACCGATTTTTCAAAAGAATACGGGGAGAAGTTCCGTGAGTCTTTGGAAAAAGAATGCGCCGACGGATACAACCGAATCGTAGTGCCGAGCATCAGCGGTTCGCTCGCGTTGGCGGTATGGAAAGCGTTTGAAGATTCCGCTGTGCGCCTGATCAGCGTGGAGTGCGATCCAGTCGATGATTTAACCGAGGAGCTGGACAGCTACTGTGGAACGTTTACGAAGGTCATGCGCAATCGTTTTGTCGACCGGGTACCGGCCCCGGAATGGATGGCCGTGGTGGAGGAAGGCAAGGCTGAGCGGGTGATCGTCGGCTTCGATCAGGCAACTAAGACGGCCGATCCTCGCGCCATAGCCGAAACCGTTTCCCTGCAAAGTCTGGCGGCGCTTTGCCACAGTGAATCCCTGAAGAACGAGAAGGTAATCTGCGTTGTCAGGGGCATGCGGTGGGGTGTGGAGCTATGACGGACAGAATTACAGATACCATTCGAAGAGCCCAGGCGAACGGGCGCGTGGCTTTCATCGGACTGGTGCCGATTGAACCGGACAGCATGGCGCATTCGCTTCGAATTGCCGACGCGATGGTTCAATCGGGCGTCGACATTCTGATGGCGCACATCCCAAACTGGATTCCCTGGATGGAGGGCAAGGCGCTTCAGCGAGCGGCGCAGGAACCAAGAAACGCCGGTATTTCGCGAGAGCAGATTTTCGATTTTATTAAGGCGCTGCGTAACCAACATCCGCAAGTGCCGATTATCAACATGACGCTCTACGACACGGCGCTTACCATGGGCCAGGATACGTTTTTCCGGCTCTCGGAGGAAGCGGATGTAGATGGTTTCGATATCCCGAACTATCCGCTGGTCAGTACCGAAGATAAATTCGGCTTTTATGAACAGTGCCTCAAGCAAGGCAGACACCTGATTCTCGCCATTTCTTATGAGATTGCTACGGCAAAGGAGGGTACACAGGAGTATCAAATGCTCCTTGAGATGGCTAAGAGAGCGAGAGGCTTTGCGTTTATCATGAACGCGCCGGGCGGAAAGTCCGGGTCGGATGTGAAGCTGTCGAATGAGGAACTGCGTTCCGCCGTGCAGCGCGTAAAATCGGTGATGAAGGCACAGGGGAATGACTGCTATACCTCTATTGTGTGCGGGATTTCCGGAAAAGAAGACTTAATAAAAGTGAAGCATTCCGGGGCGGAGAGCTTCATGATCGGCAGCGCATATATTCAAATGCTGCAGGACGGAAAATCACTGGAAGAGGTTTCAAGCTATCTGCAAGGAATCCGAAACATGTGCAATCTTGACTGCGAGGTGTCCGGATGAACGCGGTTGAGCAAAAATTTCTGGACTATGAGGCGAAGAACAAAGGCGCCATCATCGTAGAAATCCCGCTTCTAGCGCCCATTCCGCAGACGCAGCTGGACGTAGCGGAGGTTCTGGTAAAAGCCGGAGTCGACGTGATTCAGGTGCCGATTCCGGTGCGATTTCCCTGGATGTACGGCGCGCGGATACAGACCATCCAGAAGATGGCGGCGCAGAACGATGTTTGCTATCGCCAGTCATTCCAGGTGCTTTCCATGTTGATCGAGAAGTACAAGCAAACCGAGTTCATGCCGGTTGGATTCTACGGCGGACTGCAGCGCATGGGTCAGGAAAACTACGTGGAGCAATGCGCCCGATTGGGAATCAAGATGGTGGACGTGCCGGATTACCCGATTGTTCATGACGATGACCCGCAAGGACTGTTGAAAGCGCTTCAGGGCAAAGGCATATCGTTTGTTACGGTCATCAGTACAGAGATGGCACTGGAACCGGAAGGAAGCCGCGGGTATCAACAGCTGGAGCGGTTGATCGCAGTATCGAGCGGATTCTGCTTTTTGCTGGCCGCGGCCGGTGGAAAAACCGGAGAAAAGAAAGCCTTTGATTATGGCACGCTGGCCAAAGCGAAGGCAAGGATACTAGAAGTTCAGAGTAAGGTGAATAGACGCTGCCCCATCGTCGCTGTTTGCGGCATATCGGAACCGGAGCAGGTTCGAATACTGGTGAAGGACATTGGCCTGCACGTCATGTTTGGCAGCGCGCTCTTCACCCGCATGATGCGGGGCGACAGCAGCGAAGAAATCTATCGATTCCTATTGGAAATGAAACAGGCTGCAAGCGAATAATGCAAGTAAAAGGGAAACAACATGGCTGGAGAGATTAAGATACTGGAATCGTGCATCGATTTAAACCTTGCCGCAGACACCAAGGAAGGCGTTATTACGAGCCTTGCCGGTAGGCTTGCGGAACAGGGCTTTGTTGATTCGAAATATGTTGATAAGGTTGTGCAGCGGGAGCAGGAGTATCCGACGGGGTTGATTTTCCCTGGAATTCAGATTGCTTTGCCGCACGGCAGCTCGGAACATGTGAAGACGTCTGCAATAGCGGTAGGACGATGTGTGAAGAAACCGGAATTTGCAAACATGGAAGACTTTTCACAAAAAATCAAAGTGGATATGGTTGTTGTACTTGCGATAAAGGACCCGGACAGACACCTGATCATTCTAAATAATCTGATTGAGCTGTTCACCTCGAATGAAAACTGTAAGGTTCTTTTGGGATGCGACTCGAGCGCAGAAGTCTGCCGACTGTTTCGAAATTGCCTTTATCAGATGAACGAATAGAAGGAGAGAACAAATGGCTGTGAATAGAATGGAACGAATACTCGGGGAAATGAAGCAGGCGGGCGAAAAGATATTGGTCGCCTATTATCCGCTATGCGATCCCCTGTTGGACGACCCGGTTGCATGGGCGGGCAAGTACTTTGAAAATGGTGCAACCGTTCTGGAGATGGGACTGCCATATGAGAATCCTTGCTTGGACGGAAAAATCGTTCGGGAATCGATGGAACGCGCGCTGACGAAGCATACGGTTGACGATGCGTTCGACGTGATTGCGGAGCTTCGCCAAGCATATCCCAACAATATTCTGCAGGTGATGACCTATTTCGAGATTATTGATAAAATGGGGATAGAGAATTTCGCAAAACGCTGCGCGGAGTGCGGCGCGGACGGCGTACTGACCCCCAACATCCCCCAATCTCGCGTAGCGGAGCTGGATCGGGCGCTTGGAGCTTATCATCTGCTGCAACTGCGCTTTGCCCCCTTCCATTTGAGCGGGGATGCCATAAACGACCTGAAGGCGAATGCCAAGGGGTATATCTTCCTGCAGGCGGTTGACGGCGCAACCGGGCCGCAGGAGAAGACCTCGCCGCAGGTTGGCGAAAATGTAAAAACGCTGAAGCAAAGCGGCATAGGCACCCCGGTCGTCGCCGGATTTGGCATTTCCAATGCGCAGCACGTACGAGAAATGAAGGCGATGGGCGCGGACGGCGTGATTGTTGGAAGCAAAATTATTTCGGAAATTCAGAACGGAAATGGCGAGGAGTTCATTCGACAGCTAAGGAGCGCATTGCAGTAAACAAAAGGAGTAATATGGTCACCATTACTCAACGTTGCCTGAACATGCTAAGACTCATCTGCAACAAACAAGGTCCAATCACGGCAAAACAAATTGCGAGCAATCTTGGAATCAGCGAAAGAACTGCGCGATACGATCTTTCGCTCCTCCATGATTGGCTTGCGGAAAAAAACGTAACGTTGATGAGCGTTCCGAAAAAAGGCAGCTATTTCGAGGAAGACGAGAAAGCACGCGCACGGTTGCTACTCACGCAGTACAGCACGACGTATCAACCCTACGGGCTGTACCTGAATGTGGACGAGCGAGTCAACCGAATTATTCTTCAAATTCTGCACGGGCAGGAAGATAAAGCCATTGACGATCTTTCGGAGGAGCTCGGCATCAGTCGGGCAACGTTCGTTCGAGACATGGAGAAAGCGGAGAACTGGTTTGAGCTGCATCAGGTGACCCTGCAGCGTGGGCAGAAGAAAGGCGTCCATCTGGACGTCGACGAGATTACCCGTCGCAGCCTAATGGTGGTGTTTCTCATCGAAAACACGAGCATCCATTCCTTTCTGGATTCTTACTGGGTGCGCGACTCTGGCGAGAATAAACCGGCTCAGCCATACTGCGCGTTTTCCGCCGTGCAACAGCTTCAGCAGTCGGTGAATTTTGACCGATTGTATCAGATCTTGGATGAATATCTGTCCAACATTCAGATCGTAGTATCGGACAATACGGTCACTTGGCTTATCTATTATGTAGCGGTGATGGCGGCGCGAATAAAGGAAGGAAAGCACATCGAAACCCTTCCGAATCAATACGATCAGTTCGTTAATACGGATGCATATGCAAAGATCAGAGAGGTATTGAAAGAGCAATTCTTTGGAAATATCGATGAAGCGCAATTGAGCAACGAAGCGTGCTTCATCGTCGGTCGGTTGTTTGCCGCCGCGACGAACATGAAGGACACCATCAACGAAGAGAACAGCGAGATCGCAAATCGCGTTTACCTATTCATTCTAAACAAAATCCGCCAGCACATTGGTTATGATATGCGGGGCAGCGCGGAGCTGGCGGACGGTTTGAAGACGCATTTGCAGGCTTCTCTGGTGCGGGCGCAGCTGAACATTACGACGAGCAACGCCATGCTCGACGAGATCAAGCGCAAATTCTCGGATCTGTTTGAAACATGCAGCTTTATTGCGGACGAAGTCAACGAGACATTTGACCTGCATTTTGATGAGAACGAAGTTGGATTCATTGTGTTATACATCGTGGCGGCTATGGAGCAAATGCACAAAACGGTCTTGAAACCAACAATGGTGCGCGCCGTGCTGGTCTGTGGATATGGGTTGGGTACCGTGTCGCTGCTGATGAATTCGCTGGAGAAGCACTTTCCGAGCATTGAGATCGTGGATAAACTGTCGATTTTTACGTTGAACCGGTATGATTTTTCGGATGTGGACGTGGTGCTCTCAACAGTTGATATTCCGCTGACACTGCTTAAGCCAACCATCAAAGTGAGCCCGATTCTCACGAAGCTCGACGAGCGAAAGATCGATTCCTTTTTAAGAAATGGTCGAATGACGGCGAAAAACAATCTGCAGGATGTTCAAATGACGGAGTTGCTGAATATCATTGGCAACAACTGCGAGATTCGAAACAACAAGAAACTGCTGGAAGATCTGGATCGCATGCTGCGCACGTTTGCCGACGTACCCCAAACGCTCACAAGCCTGCCTGCGCTGCCGGATGTTTTGCTGAAGAAATATATCGTCGCCCAGATCGAAGCGGATACCTGGGAAGAGGCGGTTCTGAAGGCGGCCCAACCCTTGCTGGAGAACGGCTGCATCACCATGGAGTATATCGACCAGATCTTCGGAATGAAGAATCGATTCGGGCAGTATTCCATCATTGCGCCCGGCGTGTGCATGCCGCATGCGACGCCAGGCGAGAGCGGAAAGCTGGCCATGTCGCTGGCTACACTGAAAAGGCCGGTTCGAGTTGTCGTGGAAGGCGAAGCGGTCGACATCCATGTATTTATGGTGCTCTCGCTCGTGGATTCCATTTCGCACGCCAAAGCACTGGACGAGGTATTTCTGTTGCTGGACGAGTTCCCGAGCCTGGTGGATGAGCTAAAGTCGGCAACCAAATCGACGGATATTTCCAACGTGTTTAAAACGTACTACAACAAGCTTTTTTGAAAAAACTTTATAAGGAGAACAACGGTGGTTCAGAAAGAATTTACAATCTGCAATGAGGTTGGTCTGCACGCGCGGCCGGCGTCCGAGCTTTGCGCGTTATGCAAGCAGTTTGAAAGCGAAATCAAAGGGAACACGCAAAAGAAAGCGTTTAATCCGAAGAGCGTGATCAGCATTCTGACCGCCGAGATCAAAAAAGGCACGAGCATTACCATTGAGGTCAATGGCGCGGACGAAGAGCAGGCGATGATTCGACTCACGAAGTTTTTCGACGGGCTGGCCGGAGAGTGTTGACGAGCGCACAAGGAGACGAAGGATTGACAGACGAAACAGATGCGGCTTTGACAAACCGCTATGCCATCTTTGATATGGATGGCACGCTGATAGACTCCAACCCTTGGCTGTCCAAGGTGAGCGGCCGATACCTGGCCAGACGGGGGCTGCCACCAAACGAAAAATACGAAAATCTAGCCGCCGGCATGGTCTTTGAAGATTTTTGCCTGGCCATACGGGACTATGCGGGCGATCATAACCCACTGGAAGCCACCATTGATGAAATCAACGGATATACGTCGGAAGTGTATACGAAGTGCGACATTCCGGCGAAACCATATGTGCGGGAGTATTTGGAACTGCTTCGGAAGAACGGCGTTCGCATGTGCGTTGGCTCGGCAACCGAGAGAGACCGCATTGAGTCCGTACTCCGGCGGCTGTCGCTAAGAGACTTTTTTGAGTTTGTCGTTACGACTGTCGACGTGGGATGCGGCAAGAATAAGCCGGATCTTTTTATCGAAGCGGCCAAACGATTTGGCGTGAATGACTACAGCGGCGTTACGGTGTATGACGATCATCTGCCCGCCATGAAGGCCGCAAAGTCGGCGTGTTTTCGTGTGGTTGGTGTTTATGACAAAGTTGGGGAACAGCAGGTCGAAGTGGCAAAGGAAGTATGCGATATTTTTTCGTATGATTTTGAAGCGCTTACTAAAAGGATTGTCAGCCGAGAGCAAGGCGCAGATTCGAAACGACAAGAGGGATGATAAGGAGAAGACATATGCGAACAGGGGTGGCGGCTTCGCCCGGCATAGCAATTGGGAGAGCCTATCGATATCTGAAAAATGCGATTGCCATCAATGAGAACACGCTTCGAGAGGATGAGATCGAAGCGCAAGTGCAGGTTCTGGACGAAGCGCTGGTCAAAACGAAATCGCAGCTGACCGACTTATGTGCATACGCTTCGGAAAAACTGGGGAACGACAAAGCGAAAATATTCGAAAGCCACCTGGACATGATCGAGGACGAGGAGCTGATGAATGATATTCGTCAGAACATCGTTGATAAGCGTATGTTTCCGGATGCGGCGGTTCAAGCTGCGGTAAAGAAATATACGGAACTCTTCGGCCAGATCGAGGATGCATACATCCGTGAGCGAATTGCAGATATTCAGGATGTCTGTTCCCGGTTGATGAATAACATCTGCGGCGTTCCAACGATGTCCCTCAACCAGGTGACGGAGGAATCGATTGTAATCGCGAAAGACCTCGCACCGTCGGATACGGTGCAACTCAACAAAGCCGTCGTCAAAGGATTCTGCACGGACGTAGGCGGATTTACATCGCACACGGCCATCATGGCAAGGACGCTTGGAATTCCGGCTGTCGTTGGCTTGCAGAACATTACAGACGACGTTTCAGATGGTGATATTATCATTGTTGACGGCGGCAAGGGGCAGGTACTGATCAATCCGAATCAGGCGCTGCTTCGGCAATATGAAACGCGAAAGGCGACGGAAGAAGCGGAACAACAGGCGCTCAGAAAACTGATTCATTTCCCAGCTCAGACCAGCGATGGCGCACGAACGGTTGAGCTTGCAGCGAATATCGGATCGATTGAGGACTGCGAAGCAGCATTGGAGAACGGCGCAGAAGGTGTCGGTTTGCTCCGTACGGAGTTCTTTTACATGGGCAGAAGCACTCTGCCAAGCGAGGAAGAACAGTTCCGAATCTACAAGAGCATACTCCAGAAGATGGCGCCTCATGCGGTAAGCATTCGAACGCTGGATATCGGCGGCGATAAGAAAACCGCATGTATCGAGATTCCGGAGGAGGAAAATCCGTTTCTTGGTTGGCGCGCGATCCGAATCTGTCTGGAACGTACGGATATTTTTAAAACGCAGTTGCGCGCGATTTTGCGGGCCAGCCACTTTGGAAAAGCGCGAATCCTGTTTCCAATGATCTCTGATTTATCCGAAATCAGAAGGGCGAAAGCAATCCTGAATAGCGTAATGCAAGAGCTGGACTCGCAGAAGATCGCATACAACAAAGAGATCGAAATTGGAATTATGATCGAGGTGCCTGCGGCAGCAATCGCCGCGGATCTCCTGATTCAGGAGGTAGATTTCTTTAGCATTGGAACCAACGATCTGGTTCAGTACACGCTAGCAGTCGATCGGATGAACGGGAAGATTTCCAATCTTTATAAGCCTTTGAACATTGCCGTTTTGCGGTTGGTGAAAAACGTCGTTGCCGTTTCGCATGACGCGGGGAAATGGACCGGGATGTGCGGCGAACTGGCCGGATGCACCGAAGCGACCCCGATTCTGTTGGGACTCGGACTGGACGAACTATCGATGAGCAGCGCCTCCCTGTTGAAGGTGAAGAGCGCGATTCGCTCCTGCACTCTTGCGCAGGCACAAGCGATTACAAAAGAGGCGTTGAGCCTAAACGAAACGGAGAAGATTGAAGCTCTGCTGGCGCAAGTAAGCGAGCAACTTTCGCTTACGAAAGAACGGGATTAGCCGTATCAACTGGGAATGAACTCGCTATTTTGCCGATGCAAGTGCGTCGGCTTTTTCCGTTTCTGAACTCAAAACCTCGCTTGGAAGCAAACAGCCATGATGTCGAAGAACACCGAAAGCATTGCCTGAAAGACGATTTAATTCGGCGTGCAAATATACCAGGATGCGCGCGTGTCTACTTCGATTACGGTTACCTCCGAAAAGCATTTCTCCATTTCGGAAACACAGTTTTCCATTTCACTCTTTGGGTTTTTGATGAATTGAAAATAGTCGCCTCGTTCCAGCCATTCAACCAACGATGTCAAAAGCGACCGTTTCTGGTTATAATCGTAGAGGATCACCTTGCTTTTTGTCACCCGGCGCATTTCGGAATAGAGCTTGATCCGTTCGTTTTTCTGCATTCCATGGGCAACATAGGAAGCAATCGAAAGATCAAAAGACCGATCCGCGAACGGCAGCCCCTCCAGGGCGTTTGCTTGCAGAAACCGGATGCTCCCGTTCTCCGGCTGCCGCCTGGCTATCGCGAGCATCTTCTGCGCGGGATCAACACCCGTAACCGCCAAACCGGATTCGGAGAGGACGGAACAAAGGGAACCCGTGCCGCAGCCGACGTCAAGAATGCTGCCGAACGACGCGAGGTCGAATTCTGTCGCCATGTTGCGAATCACTTCGCGATAGCGCTTCTTCTGCCGGTTGTAAAACAAGCCGTAGACCGGTGCTATGGCATTAAACAGAAAGTTGCTATTCTTTTTGCTCATAGAAACGCACCTCTTTTTAACGTTTGCTCGTAATACGCCGTCGTCTGTCCTCATTCTAGCAGAATCGATCAAAAGAAGAAAACGCAAACCATTTCATTCAAGCGTTGAGTTGCCCCTCAAAAGAGAATCGAACCCCGAATACGGGTATTGAAAGAACGAAACCTGCCAGGAAGCGTTATTTTTCCACGCTGGCGCCCGCGCGTTGGCTTCTGCAAGCGCCCGGCGTTTGCCCGACAATCTTTCGAAAGCACTGCACAAAGTGGCTTTGCGAACAAAATTGATAGAATGCGGCAATATCCGCAATTGGTTCGCTGCTGTGACGAACAAAATACTCCGCCTCTTCAATTCGCCTGCGCACGATATAGTTGTGAATGGTTTCGCCCGTTTCGCGCTTAAACAGCCCGGAAAGATAGTTTGCGTTGTGATAGACGGCGGAGGCAATGTCGGAGATGGAAAGCGGCTCGCTCAGGTGCGCATCGATGTATTCCATCGCCTGGTTTACGGTTGCCGAGTGGCGGCTGCCGCGCGCGGTTTGGACGCGCGTGGTAAAACACTCGATCATCTCCGCTTCGAAGTCGGCGAGGTGATTTGTCGTTGGCGCCGCTTCGATGCGCTGGATGAACGCATCGCTGAGCGTGAAGGCTTCGTCCGGCTTGACCCCGCCGGAGATGGCGGCGCGCGCCATAAACGTGCAGCTGCAAATCAAAGAATTCTTCAGGGAACGCACCGGCGTGTTGGCAAGCTTTGCGCGTGGGAGGCGATTGATATCCCGCAGAATGTGCTTTGAGCTGACGGTGTCCCCGTTTGCAATCATGCGGCAGATTTCCAGCTCGATGGCATAGGGAACATGTTGAAACTGACGCGTGCGGTAGTCCATTGTCTGAGAATAGTATCGGTCGTCAATCGGCGCTCCGGTGTCCGGCTCGACTTCGGTTAAATCGGAGAGCGTTTGTTCGCTGGAGAACAGCGTCTCGAGTAACTTGCCGGAGTAAAAGAGGGTTCGGTCGTCCAGCAATGGACAGGACGGGTAGTACGCCGCCAGTTCCGCCTTGCAGCGAAAAGGCAGAACGCCCGCGCGAATCAGCCGGGCGAGCCACTCCGGCTGGATGGGCTTTTGCAGCACGGGGCCGGCGCGCAGCAGGATATCGTCCTGCGCGGCCAACAAAAAAAAGGTTTCGAACGCGGGGGTGCTCAGATATTGCACCGTTCGATCGTTTGGGTACGGCACGGGAAAAAGCGACAGGTCGTTTGCAATTCTTGCGGCGCAGGGAATCGTCTCCGGCAGGCTGTAAACGACGTCGTCACGAACCAACATTTCAACCGGAATACCGGTCGCATAGTGAAACATGCGCAGCAGATGAATCCGCGTTTCCGTATTCATGATCGAATTCCTTTCCGGATATAGTGAATATTATAATACAAAAGTGATAATATTAATAGAACAGATGTATCGACAACCCATATAATGAGTGTATCAACCAGTCGCCCGGCTCAACATTTCAACGGGCAGAATCATCCAACCATACAGACAATTGAACAAGGAGGAAGAGAAGTTGAAAAAGATTCTTGGTATTTCACTGATGCTGATGATGGTGTTTGCGTTGCTGACAGGCTGCGCTACGACACCGGCAACCACCGCGCCTGCCGCCACCGAAGCGCCCGCGGTGACCGAAGCGCCCGCGGCGACCGAGCAGATGCCGGCGGAACGCACCGTCATCAAATTTGCCGCGCAGGCGGATAGCACCCCTGCGACGCAGGCTGTGGTCGACGCCTATAACGCTTCACAGGAGCTCTATACCGTGGAGTGGATTGACATGACGAACGACTCCGGCGCAATGCGGGAGCAGATTCTGACCAGCATGCAGGCGGGTTCCAGCGACTACGACGTGCTCTCCATGGACGTGGTCTGGGCGGGCGAGTTCGCGGCGGCCGGCTACATTGCCCCGATCGACCAACTCATGCAGGCGGATGGACTCAAGATTTCTCAGTTCAACGCCGGTTCCATGACCGCCGGCAACTATAGCGCAAAGCAATATACGCTGCCATTCTTCCCCGATCTGGGCCTGCTCTATTTCCGTAAGGACATCGTCTCGGCGGAAGACGCCGCGAAGCTCGTCGCTGGCGACTACACCTATGCGGACTTGCAGGCAATGGCCGAAAAGTATATGGGCCAGGGCGGCACCACCGACGGCATCGTCTTCCAGGCGAAGCTGTATGAAGGCCTCGTTTGCAACCTGACCGAGTACACCGCCGGTTGGACGGATGTGGAAGGCGGCCTCGTCGCGCTCAAGGCGATGGTGGATTCCCCCGCGTCGCCGGTTGACATTCTCAACTATTCCGAAGGCGAAACGCACAACAGCTTTATCAAAGGCGCAAGCGTGTTTGCCCGCAACTGGCCGTACCAATGGGGCATGATTGCTTCGGAAGGCACGATTTCGCAGGACGTTGTGGACGTTGCTCCGCTGCCCGGCGGTTCAACGGTCGGCGGCTGGCTGCTTGGCATCAACAAGAACTCCGTCAATCAGGAAGGCGCCTGGGACTTCATGAAGTTTGTTGCGACGGATGGACAGAAGATCATGTCCGTTCAGGGCGGCTATCTGCCGGGTTATAACGAGATGCTGACCGATGCGGACGTCATTGCCGCAAACGCCATGCTCTCCATGACCGGGTTCCAGAACGCGCTGGCAACCACGATTTCCAGACCGGTTTCGGCGCATTACTCCGAAACTTCGGACGCGATCATGAATGCGGCGCATGCTTACCTCTCCGGTGAGATGGAGCTTGCCGCAACGGTGGATGCGATTACCACCGCTCTGGCGAACTAACGTTTCGAACAAAGGCGGCGCTCCACCAATGCGGGTGCGAGCGCCGCTCTTTCTGCAAAGACTTCCGTGGAGACCGGAAAGGGAGGCTGCCTATGCGAAAGACCATAACGGCAAAGCAAGCGGCATTTTTACTGCCCTTGTTTCTGCTTCTGGCCGTATTCGCGCTATATCCGATTATCTCGTCTGCCGTCTACTCGCTCTTTGACTACCGTACCAACGACCAGCAGGTTGCCGGACTCTATACAAGCGGAAACTTCAACGCGCCGCTCTTTACAGAGGACTGCGGGTACATCAACTGGTTTTTGGAGGACGACATCACCCTCTTGAACGAGGCGGATCAGGCCGAGCTGCGCGCCGCAATGGCGAGGGTGGATGAACTCTCTCTGCGATACGCCGCCATCGGGGAGGTTACGAAGCTCTCCGCTGCGGAGGCGAACCAGATAGCGGGCGAAGTCGAGGGGATCAAAGTCGCCATGCAGGCGGTGTATGAACGAAACGACGGGGTCTCGTTTTACAACGGCTGGGATAAGCTCAACACGATTTTTACCGAGATGGACAGCTGCCTGATCAAGAGTAACTTTACCGGGTTGGCTGCCTATGGAAAGCTCTTGAGCGATACGCGCTTTTTCCATTCCCTCAAGAGCACGGCAATCTTTACGGCCATCTCCGTGACGCTGGAACTGATCTTTGGCATGGCGCTTGCGCTGATTATGAATCAAGCGATCAAGGGAATTGGCGGCATTCGAACGACCGCGCTGATTCCCTGGGCAATTCCAACCGCCGTCTCCGCGCTCATGTGGAGCTATATGTATGACGGCAGCAGCGGAATCGTCGCAAAGATCTTTACCGATATCGGGCTGATTGCCTCGCCAGAGCTGATGCTACTCTCGGCAGGCGGCGCAATGACCGCGGCCATACTGGCGGACGTTTGGAAAACAACACCCTATATGGCACTGCTGTTGCTGGCGGGACTGCAAATCATCGATAAGGTGTTGTACGAAAGCGCAAAGATCGACGGCGCGGGCCCTGTAAAAACGTTCTTCAAAATCACGCTGCCGCTGCTCAAGCCCTCGCTGCTTGTTGCGCTGTTGTTTCGAACGCTGGACGCCTTCCGCGTGTATGACCTCATTGCGGTCTTAACCGGAGGGGCGCAGGGAACGGAAACGCTCTCCATCTACGCGTATAAGCTCATGATTGCGCAGAACAACTATGGCTATGGATCGGTCGTTGTGTTGACCATGGCGCTTTGCGTAGGGGCAATTGCGTTCCTGTTTGTCAAGGTGCTCGGCGCGGAAATCGTGAAGGATGATTGAGGGGAGGGAAAGCGAATGAAACCGAATCGAATGACTAAAATTACCTCAACCATCATTATTACGGCGTTTCTCATGGTGATGGTATTCCCGTTTTTCTGGATTCTCATCACGTCCTTCAAGCCTTCCAGCGAAATCTTCGGCAAGGACACGGCGTTCAACATCATCGCCAACAACCCGACGCTGATCAACTATAAAGCGGTGCTCGACAAAGGCATTCTCAACTCGGTGAAAAACAGCTTTATCGTCGCAACGGTGACAACGATCTATGTTGTCAGCGTCGCAACCCTGAGCGCCTATATTCTGGCTCGTGTGCGCTTTAAGGGAAAAGGGCTGGTGCTGGGGCTGATTTTGAGCGTTTCCATGTTTCCGCAGATGGTTGTTGTCGGCCCGATCTTCAATATGTTTTACAAGCTCGATTTGCTCAACAGCTATTTTGTGACGCTGGCCTATTCCTCTATTACGCTTCCGGCGGCGGTCTGGATTATGGTTGCGCATTTCAAGCGGATTCCGCTTTCCATTGAGGAGGCCGCAAACATAGACGGATGCTCCCAGTGGCAGACGCTCTGGAAGGTGATCTTTCCAATTGCGCTGCCGGGCGTTTTTACGAGCGCCATCATGACGTTTATCGCGGCTTGGAATGAATACCTGCTGACCATGACGCTGAATTCGGACAAGCAGTTTCAAACGGTGCCGGTGGCCATCAACGCGCTGCGGACGCAGTTTTCAATCCTCTGGGGGGAGATTACCGCCGCAACCGTCGTGGTCGTCATTCCGACGCTGATCATCGTGTTGCTGTTCCAAAAACAGATCGTTTCCGGCATGACGTCCGGCGCGGTCAAAGAGTAAAGACGCATCGTTTCAGCGCATGCGGTTCACGCGAAAAATACCCCGGAATGGTTCCGGCAAAGTCAAGGAGTACACAAGGTTGAATGAACTGGAGTTTGTAACAAGCGGATACGCCGATGAAACGCTCTCGCGCGACGAAACACTGTTTCATTGCGCAAATGGCTATCTCGGCGTGAGGGGCTGCCTGGAAGAAGGCGCAAAAGGCGGCGTGCTCACCGTCCGCGGGGCATATATCAACGGGTTTTGCGAAGAAGAAGAAATCAACTATGGCGAGCGGCTATACGGCTTTCCCGAAAGCAAGCAGGTAATCGTTAACCTGCCGGACGCGCAGAGCGTGCATCTCTGGGCGGGCGGCGTGAAAGCCGCCGCGTGGAGCGACGCCGCAGAGGGGATGACCAGACGGTTGGACCTTCGGGCGGGGGTTGCTAAACGCGACTACCAATTTCATACCACGCGCGGATCGCTCCGGCTCTCGGTGACGCGCATGGCAAGCTTTGCGCTCAAAGAGCTGTTTGTGCTGCGCTTTTGCGTGACCTCTATGGATTATTCCGGGGAGATTCGGCTGGACTCGCTGCTCAACGGCGACGTAACGAACTTTAGCGACCCGGACGACCCGCGCGTCGCCTCGGAGACCAAGCCAAAGCTCGTAATCACCCGTCGGCGGCTCGAGGGCGGTTGCATTGCGTTGCAAGCGGAGACGCTGGCGAGCAAACGCTCGCTTGGGTGTGCGGTGCTGCACGAGATGGAGGGCAGCGCGCCGGAGCTCTATGGGCAGGGAAACCTGCTCGCCGCGCGGTTTCAGCGCGACATCCATCCGGGAGAAACGGTTACACTGATCAAGTATTGCGTCTATGCGGAAGCGCCGGAGGGGAAAGACCCCGTCGACGCGGCGATTTCGCTGGTGGAACACGCGCGCGAGAAGGGATATGAACATTGGGCGAAGCTCCAGCGGTCGTATCTGGAGGATTTCTGGCACAAATCCCGCGTGCGGATACAGGGCGATGACCGCACACAGGCGTATCTGGATCTATGCGTCTACGAGCTGCTCTGCGCGGCGGGACAGAACGGGCGCAGCAGCGTGGCGGCCAAGGGACTCAGCGGCGAAGGATATGAGGGGCATTACTTCTGGGATTGCGAAACCTATGCATTTCCGTTCTTTCTCATGAGTGCGCCCGAAATGGCGAAAAAGCTGCTGGATTACCGATATGAACATCTCGATGCGGCGCGCCGGAACGCGCGGATGCTTGGGCACGAACGCGGCGCGCTCTATCCCTGGCGTACGATTACGGGGTCCGAGTGCTCTTCGTATTATCCCTCCGGCTCGGCGCAGTATCACATCAACGCGGATATTGCGCATGCGTTTATTCAGTATTGGTACGCAACGAAGGATATCGGCTATCTGCCGCGCATCTGCGAGGTGCTGGTTGAGACCGCGCGGCTGTATCTGGACGTTGGACATATGCGAGACGGGGAGTTTCGCATTGACGGTGTGACCGGGCCGGACGAATACACCTGCATCGTAGACAACAACTATTATACGAACGCGGGCGCGGCCAAAACGTTTCTGGAAGCGGATGCGCTTTGCCGCTTGCTGGATCAAAACGGCGGACTGGACGCGCTCCGCACGAAAATTGGCGTAACCGCGGAAGAGCTGGCGGCGTTTTCTGCCGCCGGAAACGCCATGTATCTGCCAATGGACGAGCGGCTGGGCATCTGCAAGCAGGACGACAGCTTTCTTAATAAGAAACGATGGGAATTGAGCGAAATTCCGCCGGAACATTTTCCGCTGCTGATGCACTATCACCCGCTCTATATCAATCGTAGACAGGTTTGCAAGCAGGCGGATACCGTGCTGGCGCATTTTCTCTACCGCGAGGAGAGCACGCTGATCATGCGCCGCAGCTATGCGTACTATGAGCAGGTGACCACGCATGACTCCAGCCTTTCGGCGTGCGTGTTTTCCATGATGGCGGCGCGGCTGGGCGATCTCGCGAGCGCCAAACGCTATTTTGAGATGACCGTCGGCATCGATATTGAAGACCAGAGCGGCAACACGCGGGACGGTCTCCACATCGCCAACATGGGCGGCGCTTACCTCTCCATGATTGCCGGATTTGGCGGAATGCGGTTGGACAACGCCGGGTTGCGCCTGTTTCCGCTCTTGCCGGACGGCTGGGCGGGCTATTCGTTTTTGCTGGCATTCCGTGGCAGCCGGATATCCGTTTCGGTCAACGCGGAGGGCTGCGCCGTTCGCATGCTGGAAGGCGAAAATCAGGAAGTGCTGGTCTACGACAAAAGCATTTGCGTCGAAAAGACGGAAACGCAAATCAACCGTCCCATACGCGCAGTCATATTTGATCTGGACGGGGTTGTGACGGACACCGCGCGCTATCACTACGCGGCATGGAAGCGGATTGCCGACGAGCTGGAGATTCCGTTTGATCAAACAGGCAACGAGCGCTTTAAGGGCGTTTCCCGTGCGGAATGCATGCATCTGCTGCTGGAAATGGGCGGACGTACCATGCCGCAGGAGCAGATGGCAATCTGGCTAAACAAGAAGAATCTATACTATCTGGAAGAGCTGTCTTCGTTGTCCCCCGAGGATATTTTGCCGGGCGTTGCGGAAACCCTGACGGATCTAAAAGAACGAAACATTCCCTGCGCGCTGTTTTCGGTCAGCAAAAATACAAAGTTCATTCTGGAGCGAATCGGGTTGCAGGATGCGTTTGGCGCAGTCGTCGACGGAAATGACATCACGCACTCGAAGCCGCATTTTGAGGGCTACCTGCTGGCGGCCGAGCGACTGGGCGTCGATCCGCGGCTTTGCCTGATGATTGAGGATGCGGAAATGGGGCTTGCCGGCGCAAAAGCGCTCTCCATGCGGACGATTGGAATCGGCACAAAGTACGCGGCGGACTACAATCTGGCCGATACGCAGAGACTGCCGGAATGGATTGGGCGGATAACATCCAAATAGGATTAGCGGCAGATCGGGCGAAAAGGAACGCTTGCGGCCGAGATCAATCGAAGCGTTTTTGGATCATCTGTGAAGGAATAAAGCGAATGCAACGAAAGCCCTATGAGAGGGCTTTTTTTGTATTGGTTCTTGTTTTCCGTGTTCTGCAAAAATAGCATGCTGAAAAGGGAACACCGCCGACATGAAATTTATAACGTCGCAACGGGGTAATTTGTGTGCAAATTATGTGGCAAGAGCAGCTAAAATGGGCAGAAAACGCGAAAAAAGCAGGAAGAAAGAGGAGAATTTTTCTTACATGCACATTAATTGATGACATTTGTTTGATACGATGGTTGTGGTCAAATCAGAGAACGCACTTCCGAACCGACTTACAACTGAAAAGAGGGCAGTGAAATGAACAACGCACAATCGCATTGTACTTGCTGTCAATTGGACGGCGCGGGACCTTTCGCCGAACTCGATCTCATCATCGATCTCTATCGAGACAAAGAGGGGAATCTCATTCAGATTCTGCACATCGCACAGGAACTCTACGGTTTTTTATCGCTCGAATTACAACAGCATATTGCACAAGCACTGCAAAAACCGCTCTCCGAGGTTTCGGGTGTGGTTACGTTCTACTCGTTCTTCTCCACAAAACCGCGCGGCGAGCATACCATTCGCGTGTGCCTCGGCACGGCCTGCTATGTGCGCGGCGGAAAAAAGATTGTCGATGCGCTGCAGAAGACGCTGAATGTGGACATCGGGGAAACGACCGCGGACGGAAAGTTCACCTTCGAGGTTGCGCGTTGTATTGGCGCCTGCGGACTAGCGCCGGCAATGATGATTGACGACGTCGTCTACAAACAGGTGAACATCAACAAACTCAACGCGATTCTTTCGCGTTATTGAGGGGGTGAAGAATTTGAGCGAGACCATGGTGAAAACGATTCAGGATCTGGAGCAGATTAAACAGGCGTATCTCGACGAGACCGCGAAGAGCCGCTACCAGATTCTTGTTTGCAGCGGCGCGGGTTGCGTCTCCTCCAACTGCGCGGAGGTTCGCGACGCCGTGCGCGACGAACTGAGCCGCATTGGCATGAGCGAGCAGGTCATCGTCCGCGAGACGGGCTGCATTGGCACCTGCGCGGTGGGGCCGGTCATGCTGGTTCTGCCGGAGCGCATCTTCTACACGAAACTGACCCCGCAGATTGCGCGCACAATCGTGCAAAAGCACATTGGCCACGGCGAGATTGCGGAAGCGTATACCTTCTACGACGAGTCGCTGAAGAAGCGGATTCCGAAGATCGACGACATCGACTTCTTCAAAGAACAGGTGCGCATTGCGCTGCGCAACTGCGGCGTGATTGAATACAACAGCCTGGATGCCTACATCAGCCGGGACGGGTACCTCGCCGCGGCAAAGGCGCTCAACGAACGCTCGGCGCAAGAGGTAATCGACGAGGTCAAGCGCAGCGGAATGCGCGGCCGCGGCGGCGCGGGCTTCCCAACCGGCGTGAAATGGCAGGCGGGGCACGACGCGCCGGGCGGACAGAAGTACATCGTCTGCAACGCGGACGAGGGCGACCCGGGCGCGTTTATGGATCGCAGCATTCTGGAAGGCGACCCGCACACGGTCATCGAGGGCATGCTGATTGGCGCCTATGCCATCGGCGCGAGCAAGGGCTATGTCTACGTACGCGCGGAGTATCCGCTGGCCATTGAGCGGCTGGAAAAAGCGCTGGAGGAAGCGCGCTCTCGCGGCGTTCTGGGGCAGAACGTGTTCAATAGCGGGTTCGATTTTGATCTGGAGATTCGCATTGGCGCGGGCGCGTTTGTCTGCGGCGAAGAGACGGCGCTGATGGCGTCCATCGAGGGCTGCCGCGGCGAGCCGAGGCAAAAGCCGCCGTTCCCGTTCCAGAGCGGACTGTTTCAAAAGCCGACGATCATCAATAACGTGGAAACCTACGCGAGCATTCCCGAAATTCTACTCAAGGGCGGGGAATGGTACTCCGGCTTCGGAACCGAGAAGAGCAAGGGCACGAAGGTGTTTGCGCTCGCCGGGGACGTGGTGAACACCGGCATCATCGAGGTGCCGATTGGAAAACCGCTTGGGGACATTCTCTTTAACATTGGCGGCGGGCTGCGGGATCGAAAGAAGTTCAAGGCGGCGCAGATTGGCGGGCCTTCCGGCGGCTGTGTTACGCGGGACAACCTGAACACCCCTACGGACTATGAGTCCCTGCAGTCGCTCGGCGCGATTATGGGCTCCGGCGGACTGATCGCGATGAACGAGGACGCTTGCATGGTGGATACGGCGCGCTTCTTCATGGACTTCATTCGCGACGAGTCCTGCGGAAAGTGCGCGGCCTGCCGCATCGGCACCACGCGCATGCTCGAGATATTGGAGCGCATTACGCGCGGTGAGGGCGAGAAAGGCGACATCGAGCTGCTGGAAGAACTCGGCGAAACGATTAAGGACACCGCCATGTGCGGCCTTGGTCAAACCGCGCCGAACCCGGTGCTCTCGACCATTCGCTACTTCCGCGAGGAATACGAGGAGCACATTCGCGACAAATACTGCCGCTCCAGCGTCTGCTCGCCGCTGTTCATCTCCCCCTGCGAGAACACCTGCCCGGCAAACATCAACGTGCCGGGGTATATGAGCCTGGTGGCGGCGGGGCGGTTCATCGACGCGTATAACCTGATTCGGCAGGAGAACCCCTTCCCGGCGGTCTGCGGGCGCATCTGCACGCACCCCTGCGAAACCAAGTGCCGCCGCCGCACGCTGGACGAAGCGGTTTCCATCTGCGAAATCAAGCGCTTTGTCGCGGACTATGCCTATAAACACGAGGAACCATTCAACGCGGAACTCGTGTTCCCGAAGAACGGGAAAAAGGTCGCCATCGTCGGCGCGGGTACTTCCGGCCTGACCTGCGGGTATTATCTCGTGAAGATTGGCTACGAGGTGGACGTGTACGAGTCCGAGGCGGTTGCGGGCGGCGTTCTTGCGTTCGGCATACCGGAATACCGGCTGCCCAAGAAGGTGCTTCAGCACGAGATCGACCTGATTGCGCAGGCGGGCGTGAACATTCACCTGAACACGCAGGTGGGCAAGGATATTACCTTCAAAGCGCTGCAGGCGCAGTACGACGCGGTCTACATTGCAACCGGCACGCAGTTTCCGGAGAAGGTCAACATCTCCGGCGAGGGGTTGACCGGCGTGATTCACGGCATTGACTTCCTCAAAAACGTGAACCTCCAGCGCGAGATGTCGCTGGGTGCCACGGTCGCGATTATCGGCGGCGGCAACACCGCAATCGACTCCGCGCGCACGGCACTGCGCCTGGGCGCGGACCGCGTGATGATTCTCTACCGGCGGACGCGGGACGCGATGCCCGCGAGCGTGGAGGAGGTGCAGGCGGCGCTGGACGAAGGGGTTGAGCTACATGAGCTCGTTGCTCCGGTTCGGTTCCTCGCAAACCGCGCGGGCAAGGTCTGCAAGATTGAGTGCCAGACCATGAAGCTAGGGGAATTCGACAAGAACGGCCGCCGCAGGGCGGTTCCCATTGAGGATTCCAACTATACCATCGAGGTGGACGCGGTGATTCCGGCCGTGAGCCAGTATTCCGACCTGCCGTTCATCAAAAAGAGCGAGATTGGCGTAACCAGCTGGGGTACGTTCGTGGTGGACTACGATACCATGATGACGACCATGCCGGGCGTGTTTGCCGGCGGCGACGTCGTCCGCGGGCCGGACACCGTGATTCAGGCAATTGCGGACGGCAAGAACGCGGCGGTCTCGATTGACAAATATCTGGGCGGAAAAGGAAAGCTGAACAAAGGCGCGCCAATTGAGATTCCCGACCAGTTCAGCGACGATGAGATTGTCGAGCACAAGCGCTTTGAGATAGAAGAGCTCGACATCGAAAAGCGCAAGACCTCGTTTGACGAAGTCGTGCTGGGTTACCACAAACTCAGGGCGATGGCCGAGGCGATGCGCTGCCTGCACTGCGACAGGAGGTAGGTGACCAGCATGAAGCATATTACGATCAACGGCAAGCCATATGAGGTGGAGGACGGCCTCACCATCATTGAGGCGGCGAAGCAAAACGGCATACAGATTCCGAGCCTTTGCTATCTTGCGGGCGTGCACGAATTCGGCTCCTGCCGAATCTGCGTGGTCGAGGTGGAAGGGGCCAAGACGCTGGTGCCTTCCTGCATGACCAAGGTGTCCGAGGGAATGGTGATTCAAACGAATTCGGAGCGCGTGCGCCGCGCGCGCAAGGTGCTCTACGAGCTGCTGCTCTCCGACCACTCCAAGGACTGCCTGAGCTGCAAGCGAAACCAGAGCTGCGAGTTGCAGGCGCTGGGCAAGCAGCTCGGCGTGGAGGCAACCCGCTTTGAGGGCGCGCGGAGCGAATGCGTCATTGACGTTTCCACCTCCATTACGCGGGACATGTCCAAGTGCATTCTCTGCCGCCGCTGCGTGACCGCCTGCAATGAGATTCAGGGTGTCGGCATCATCAACGCGCAGAATCGCGGTTTCCAAACCGTCATCAGTCCCGCCATGGAGCTCGCCATCGGTTCGGTCAACTGCGCGTTCTGCGGGCAGTGCACGGTCGTTTGCCCGGTTGGCGCGCTCAAGGAGACGGACTCGATTCAGGCCGTTTGGGAAGCGATCAACGACAAGAACAAGCGCGTGATCGTCCAGACCGCGCCCGCCATCCGCGTGGCGATTGGCGAGGAGTTTGGCAACGAGCCGGGCGCGCGCGTCACCGGAAAACTGGCCGCGGCGCTGCGGCGGTTGGGCTTTGACGATGTGTTTGACACAAACTTCACCGCCGACCTGACCATTCTGGAGGAGGGGACGGAGCTGCTCTC
Source organism: Clostridia bacterium (assembly GCA_036804025.1). Taxonomy (GTDB): domain Bacteria; phylum Bacillota; class Clostridia; order Christensenellales; family CAG-138; genus UBA7703. The sequence continues at coordinate 37,077 of DAIRTE010000001.1, forward strand.
CCGCGTGAAGAGCGCGTTGACCGGCGGCGAGGCGGTACTCCCGATGATTACGAGCTGCAGTCCGGGCTGGATTAAGTATGTGGAACACACCTATCCGGACGAACTGGATCATCTCTCCACCTGCAAATCGCCGCATACCATGCTCGGCGCGCTCGCGAAGAGCTACTACGCGGGCAAGATCAAGCGCGAGCCGAAGGATCTCTTCGTGGTTTCCATTATGCCCTGCACGGCGAAGAAGAGCGAAATCATCCGCCCGGAGATGCAAAACGACGGACTGGCAAACGTGGACGCGGTGCTGACCACGCGCGAACTGGCAAACATGATCCGCGAGATGGGCATTGACTTCAACAACCTGCCGGACGAGGAATTCGACAACCCCTTGGGCATGTCCACGGGCGCGGCGGATATCTTCGGGTTGACCGGCGGCGTTATGGAGGCGGCTCTGCGCACCGTCTACGAGCTGGTTACGGGGCGCGAGCTGCCGTTTGAAGGGCTGCACGTAACGCCCATCGTCGGGCTCGATCAGGTCAAGGAAGCCGCGCTGACCATTACGGACACGCTGCCGGACTATCGCTTCCTCGAAGGCGTTACGGTGCGCATTGCGGTCACCAGCGGGCTTGCGGGCGCGAACAAGCTCATGGAGCAGATTGCCAACGGCACCTCGCCCTACCACTTTATCGAGGTGATGGGTTGCCCGGGCGGCTGCATCATGGGCGGCGGTCAGCCGCGGTCGGACGACCCGGACGTGCGCAGCAAGCGCCTGCGAGGGTTGTATACGGAGGACGAGGAAAAGGTGCTCCGTAAGTCGCACGAAAACCCGTTTGTGGTGCAGCTCTACGCGGAGTATCTGGAGCACCCCAACGGCCACAAGGCGCACGAGCTGCTGCATACGCACTATGTGCGCCGCGGCAAGTACAACGAATACACGAAGGAGCGGTTTGACCTGGGCGTCCGTCCGGCGGAGAAGAAGCGGGACACTGCCGCACAGGCGATCAACGCCGCCGCGAAGGCGGAGGCCGCGAAATCGCGCGAGGAGATGGAGTCCGTTCGCGTGCTGGCGCTGGAGGCGGAGAACCAACGCCTCAAGGCGGAACTGGCGGATGTGAACGAGACGGTCGGCTTCTTTAAGAGCGTGATTGCGGATTACGCGAGCCGGGGAAAATAAAACCCCACGCGGCAAAGATGCCAAAGTAAGCATCGCGGGAGCTGCAATTGTACCAGCTCCCGCGATGTTATGTCCGGCCGTCGGGCGCTTGCATCGGGTCTCGATTGCGCGGAATAAACACAAAACCAGAAAGTGTCTTGAAACGCCGGACAAAGCCGGATAGAATGATACTAGGCGCGCTGTTTCAACCATCGGAGGATACCACATGAAATCGGATATCCGGCTGTTGATTGTCGATTCCAGTAGCACGATACGTGCGGAAATCCGCCAGCTCGCCGTTTCGCAGGGGTACTCCTTTGACGAGGCGGCGGATGGCATTGCCGCGCTCAAACTCTTCCGCCGCAACGACTATCACCTGATTCTGCTGGATACCGACCTGCCGGAGCTGGACGGCGGAAACGTCTGCCGCCAGATGCGTAAGGTGTCCGACGTGCCAATTCTGTTTCTCAGCACCAGAACGGCGGAGCAGGACCGGCTCTGCGCGTTTGAAATTGGCGCGGACGACTTTATCATCAAACCGTTCTATCCGCGCGAGCTGCTGGCGCGCATCAAGGTGTTTCTCTACCGAACGGGCAGCCAGACCAAGTGCGTTGCCGACAAGATTGCGTTCAACGGGCTGTTCATCAACACCGTTTCGCGCGAGGTCACGGTGGACGACCGTCCCGTGTCGCTCACGCCGAAGGAATATGACCTGCTGTTCTTTCTTTCGCAGAATCCGAACAAAGCCTATTCGCGCGAGTCGCTGCTCAACGAGGTTTGGGGGTACTGCTTTACGGGCTCGGACCGCACAATCGACACGCACATCCGCTCGCTGCGGGACAATATCCGTCCGTATGACGGCTATATCGTAACGGTTTGGGGATTTGGCTATAAGTTCGTTCTTTGAGTGAATTGACGAGAGTCTATCGGAAGATAGGCTCTTGTTTTTGGGCGAAACCCGAATAAGATGGCAAAATCGCGCGAATCGTATGTCGGGTGTAAACTACGAGCAAATTGGGGAACCGATCACATTCTCCAAAGTCGGTTTGCTTTTTTCAGACGGAACATATTATAATATGAAAAATTCTATTTTAGCGGCTCGAAAGGAACCCAAATGGCACACTATTTTGATGAACCGTCCCATACTTTTTCGGAATATCTGCTTGTACCGAGTTACTCCTCCGCTCTATGCGCGCCGCAGAGCGTTTCGTTAAAGACGCCGGTGTGCAAGTTCCGCGCGGGCGAGACCAGTTCACTCAACATGAGTATCCCCCTTGTTTCGGCGGTTATGCAGTCCGTTTCCGGCGAAAAACTCTCCACGGCGCTCGCGCGCGAGGGCGGTATCTCCTTTGTATTTGTTTCGCAGCCCATCGAATCCCAGGCGGCGATGGTGCGGAACGTAAAAAAATCAAAATCGGGTTTTGTCCGCAGTGACAGTAACGTAACTCCACAGAACACCATGGCGGACGTAATGGCACTGAAGGCGGAAACAGGACATTCAACCATCGCCGTCACCGAAGACGGAACGCCGACGGGAAAGCTCCTCGGCATCGTGACAAGCCGTGATTACCGCCCGAGCCGCATGGACCCCGCCACACCGGTCAAAGACTTCATGACCCCCATTGAGCGGCTGATTACCGGCACAGAAGGCATCACCCTAACCGAGGCGAACGACATCATCTGGGAGCATAAACTGAACGCGCTTCCGATTATCACAAAGGAAGGCAATATATCATCCTTTGTGTTTCGCAAGGATTATGACTCCCATAAAGAAAATCCCGGCGAACTGCTGGACCAGCAAAAGCGCTACGTCGTCGGGGCGGGCATCAATACGCGGGATTATGAGGAGCGCGTTCCGGCGCTGGTGGAGGCCGGCGCAGATATTCTCTGCATCGATTCTTCGGAAGGATTCACGGAGTGGCAGGCGCGCACCATCGCGTTCATCCGCTCCCGCTATGGAGACAGCGTAAAAGTTGGCGCAGGCAACGTGGTGGATGGAGATGGATTCCGCTTTCTGGCGGATGCGGGCGCGGACTTCGTCAAGGTGGGCATCGGTGGAGGATCCATCTGTATCACCCGCGAGGCAAAGGGCATTGGCCGCGGGCAGGCGACCGCCGTTCGCGACGTCGCCGCAGCGCGGGACGCCTATTTAAAAGAGACGGGATTTTATGTTCCCATCTGTTCGGACGGGGGCATCGTTCTGGATTATCACATCACGCTCGCGCTTGCCATGGGCGCGGATTTCTGCATGCTCGGACGGTACTTTGCACGGTGTGACGAGAGCCCGACGAGCAAGGTGCTCATCAACGGCAGCTATATGAAGGAATATTGGGGCGAGGGTAGCGCGCGCGCGCGCAACTGGCAGCGCTATGACAGCGGCGGCGAGGCAAAACTCACCTTCGAAGAAGGCGTGGACAGTTATGTTCCTTACGCAGGCAGCCTGCATCACAACGTGGAGCAGACGCTGAGCAAAGTGCGCTCGACGATGTGCAACTGCGGCGCGTTGACCATACCGGAACTGCGCGAGAAGGCACGGCTCACGCTCGTCTCCGCCGCAACGCTCGCCGAAGGCGGCGCGCATGACGTTCTGCTCAAAGACAGAGGCTATTTCCGTTCGCTCGAATGAATTCCGTTCATTCAAACATTCAAGTATAAATGGCACGCGTAAAAGCGCACCGTTTTGTCTCACAACCCGTTCTACCTTTGGGGGATGATTTCAATCCAGTATCCATCCGGATCGGCGATGAAATAGATCCCCATGGCTTCGTTGACGAACACCACGACGCCCATCTCTTCGTGTTTCTTCCGTGCTGCGTCCATATTCTCTGCCGTAAACGCAAGATGATACTCGCCCTCGCCGAGGTCGTATGGCGCGGTGCGGTTCTTGAGGTAAGTCAACTCAAGCGAGAAATTGCCCGAACCGTCACCCAAAAATACCAAGGTAAAATCGTCATTTTCAACCGTTCGAATCGGAGACAGTCCCAACGCCTCACGATAAAACGCAAGACTTTTATCCAAATTGAACACGTTAAAGTTGAAATGGTTAAATCGATACATTTCCAGCGTCTCCTTTGCATTTTACTCAGTATTATATCATCCTATGTATGAACGGTTCCCGCACCGTTTCTGGCGAATAAGGGCAAGTACCTTCTTCATGATGTGCATAGATCGCGCCTGTTTGTGTTTGCACACGTTTTAAGGTACAATGAAGTCCATTCTTAAAATGAAATCGAAATCAACGGCACATCAGGATCCTGACTACTATTTTAAGAATCAGTGAGGAGCAGCATGATGGAAAAAATTTGTATATCGGCAGACAGCACATTTGACATGACGCCCGAGATGGTGCAGGAATATGGCATCGCGGTCGTGGCATCCTATGTTCGAATGGATGACAAGGATTTTCTCGATTACCCGGATCTCAAACAGAGTGAGTTATTCGACTATTTCCGCCGCGCGCGGAAACTGCCGCAGACCGCGGCGGCCAATCCGCAGGACTATGAGACGTTCTTTCAACAATGCCTGGTTAGGCACGACGCGGTGGTTCATATTGCGAAGAGCTCCGGCATGTCGAGTTGCTATGACAATGCGGTCATCGCGGCCAACGGCATGGAGCATGTTTACGTTGTCGATTCACAGTCCATCTCCAGCGGCAGCGCGCTCCTGGCGATGGAAGCGGTACGGCAAAAGGAGTCCATGGGCGCGAAGGAACTGGAAACATATCTTTGCGGGTATCGTGAAAAAATCATCGGAAACTTCATCATCGAAACGCTGGAATATCTCCATGAGGGCGGCCGCTGTTCAACGCTCGCCTTCCTCGGCGCGAGCACGTTGCAGATTCGGCAGAGCATCAACATCCGCGAAGGCAAGCTTGTCGTCGGAAAGAAGTATATGGGCACCTACAAGCGCAGCCTGCGGGACTATATCGACACAACCCTGGCACAGCATGAGCAGATGAAGCCGGACATGATCCTGATCTCGCATGCCATACAGGACGAAGCGCTGCTCAACAGCCTCATCGCACAAATTGACTCGATTCATTATTTTGAAAAGATCATTCCGCTTTCTGTCTGCGCGGCAGTTGCCTGCCACGGCGGCCCCAACGCATTCGGGTTGTTCACCGTCACGAAATAATCCGGCGGTTCGATTCGGAATCGTCTGAATTATCTATTATCAAATGGAATAGTTTTGAAACCAAATAGCATGGCTTAAACAAAAAAAGTGGGCAGTTTGTTTGAACTGTCCACTTTGCTTGGCTTTGTCCTCGCGAAGTGATACACTCGCGCGAATCGTAGAGGCGAGAGCGTAAGGAGAGTGTAGAACCGATTGCGCGGAATACAATCTGCTGCAGAGTATTCTCGAGATGCAAAATTATCTTCTGCATATCTTGTAATACAGTTCGTTACTTGGTGTGGGTAATCATAGCCTCCCGGAATTTGCTGGGAGAAAGGCCGGTGATTTTCTTAAAAGAACGATTGAAGGAAGAAATACTGGAAAAGCCCGAGTCAAAGGCGATATCGATGATATGCACGTCGGGATTCAAAAACTGCGTTTGAGCGCGCTTTACCCGCTCCTCCGTGAGAAAGTCGACAAATGTGGAGTTGGTGTATTGCTTGAATAAGTGCGCAAAGTAGGATTTGCTGACCCCCATAAAACGAGCGGCGTCGTCCAAAGTCAGAGGGGAAGCATAGTTTTCTGAAATATACAGGCAGGCATCCGCCATTTTTTTCGTCATGTTTTGCTTCGGGTTTTCAATTCCGGGCATAGCTTCATTGCGTTGGCTGATGCAGTTTTGTCCGACTTTCTCGAAAAAGCTTAAAAGCGACGCATACATGTGCACCTCTTTCCAGCGGCTATCGGCGTTTCGAGCGGCAAATAACTCCTTTAGAATCAGAACAATATGGTCGCAGTCCGTACTGGAGGAATTGTATTTCAGATAAGGATATTGCGAAAGCAGCGCCATTTGGCTGTTCAGCTCATTGAGAATAGAAAGCATTTCACTGGAAAACTGGGCAACCCATAAAGTGGCCCCCGCGCATTTGTTGATTGCGTGAAGATCGCCGGGGTATATGATTAAAATGTCATTGAGGTTCATGGGGTACTTGTTGAAATTGATTTCCACTTCATTTCCATCAGCCACACTGATTAGGATTTCGACAAAGGGATGCCAGTGGACCTTGTTGATAAAGGACATATCGATTTCTTTGGAAATGATAAAATTACTGCCGCCGTTTATGTCGATTGATTCGTAATATCCGTTTCTGAGCATATAGTCATTCCTTTGATTCTATAATCTACACGATCTGACTTACTTTGCTGATATCATAATAAATAACGCGAAAAAACTCAATATCTGAACAGTTATTCTTTTTTTCGGACAGAATTGCGACCGAATGATGCGGAGTACCGGATCCTTCGGTAATTTGTATGGAAGAATTTTGCAGCCCGACGGCCGAAATACGGGCCGGTGACGGGGCATTTTGAGAACGTTGGCAGCCGACCAACAATCATCGGATAGCAGAAATTCAGCATTGGAAACACATCGTTTGCTCACGAAATCGCAGGATTTTCTGGTTTGGTCAATCCGTCTTGTTCACTTTTGATGGCTCTTGCGAACTCGCATTGAGAAGCAAAAGAAGACAAACGAACGGTTCCATATCCTATCTTTACGGCGATGGTTACAGGATGCTTGATTATGCTACTGCCTGACGCGCTCGCGCACCGTCTTGCGGTGGTTGTATTGGCGTTTGTATTTTTTGATGGCGCTTGACCCCGAATGTCAGCCTGCTCGTTACAGGACGAGTGCCCAAATCACCAGATTGAAATTCCGATTTTCCTCTGCCGGAACGCAAGGGGAATCGCTGATATCCCCAACAACGCCCGCTTTGGACGGCCAATATTGGCCACAAAAGCGCAGTCAGACTCGTTTTTGAGCAGTTTGTACGCATCCAACCGGATTTTTCGCGGCTTCTTCCTGCCGGACGCTGCGCCGGAGCTTACACCACCTAACTAGTTTATGCCGCCTCGCGGCGCTTCTATTTCGCGGGACAAAAGGGGGTGGGTCGCCATCTTCTTCGTCTGGAACACCAAATGCAAGGTTCCTGTTGGGGTACTCTCGTCCGACTCGATGGCCCCGACTGCAACTTAATCCATAGATACTAGGCATATTCCATTCTGCCTTGAGTGCGTTTGAACCGTCGATGTTCAACGGATGCGCGAAAAATCATGCCAGTAGGCCAAGCACGAGCCTGATCTTACGACGCGGTTCTCCGGTAACTTGGCCTGATTTTGATGTCCTTCTATTTGCGTTTCCATTTCTCTCAATTCGAATTGGGTTTGCGGCATGCAACCATGCGGCGCCCGTACGGTTGTTTAGCGTCCTCGATCGATAGCAAATATTCCTTAACTTTACCCGGTATTTATTAAAAAAATAGCAATATCTGCATAGTCACAGTAACAATTCTGATAAGCAAAACAGGAAAAGCATTGATATGATGGTTACACAAAGCAGCGAAAGACACTTCAATAGCAAGAGCATATGCGAGTTTTCATGAAGGCGGTGGCAAAAATGCATAAACACAGAGTGGGAATCGTTGGCTCCGGCGTCATCAGCCGGACATATCTTTCCGACATCAAGGCATTTTACAGGGATCTGGAAATAGTCGCCTGCGCAGATATCGATATTGCGCTAGCACAGAAGCTGGCTTCGGAATTTGATGTTCCCAAGGCGTATGTTACGGAGGATTTACTAAAGGACCCGGACATCGATATCGTGATCAATCTCACGCCTCCGCAGTTTCACGTGGCGCTGGACCGGCAGATCATTCAGGCGGGGAAGCATCTGTTCAGCGAAAAACCCTTTGCCCCGACTTTGCAGGAAGCCAAAGAAATTCTGGCGCTGGCAGAGAAGGCGGGCGTTCGGGTTGGCTGCGCGCCGGATACATTCCTTGCCTCCGGCTTACAGAGCATGCGCTACTATCTGGACGCCGGTATCATTGGCACTCCGTTCTTTGTCACGGCGAACATGACGACATTTGGCGTTGAAACCTGGCATCCCAATCCTGTTACGTACTACAAAAAAGGTTCCGGCCCCATCATGGAAATGGCACCCTATTACCTGGCGGCTATTGTATCCTTGTTGGGACCCATTGAGAGCTTGTTGGCTTTCGCGGCGCAGCCCGTCGATACGCGCCGGGTATATGTGGGGCCAAAAGCCGGAACGGATATTCCGGTGGAAACACCTACCCATTACACGGCCATTCTTCGACTTAGAAGCGGCGTGGTTGTGAACCTGAATGTAAGTTTCGATATTTACAAATCGAGTCTGCCAATGTTTGAGATCTATGGTGACGGCGGAACGCTTGCGTATCCAGATCCCAACTTTGGCGGCGGTACGCCCCGAGTATACCGCAAAGAGCAGTATACCGATGTGATCTATCAGAACAATGAGGCATCCCAGACCCGAAGGGAACGGTTCCATGAGCTTCCTGAGCTGTTCCCTCGGGTGAAGGACTATTCCCGCGGCATTGGCGTTCTGGATTTGGCAAAATCCATTGAGAATGGTGAGGAAAACCGAACAAACGGGCCGTTCATCCTGCACGTTACCGAGGCGATGGAAGGGTTAATCCGTTCCAGCGAGACCGAGGAGCTGTATCGGATGACCACGACCTGCCAAAGGCCCCGTCCCATTGCTGCTGGCGGTTTCCCGGAGCAGGTCTGAACAGGACAACGCGTTCTCACTCAATTTTTGCGGTAAAACCGAAAGGAGTTATAGATATGGAAGGCATGATTGGCACACATCTTGTTGCACAGGTTGGCCTCATCGTAAAGGACGTAGAGGCGACCAAGAAGAAATGGGCAGAGTTACTGGGGTTGGATGTTCCGCCCACGCAGCCAATTGGAGACTACGAAATCATACAGACACAGTATCAGGGAAAACCCGCGCCGGAGGCTTATTGTTGGATCGCTTTCTTTGATGTTGGCCCCGGCCTGCAATTGGAGCTGATTCAGCCCAATGACAAGCCATCCACCTGGAGGGATTTTCTGGTTGAGCACGGCGAGGGCATCCACCATGTGGCATTTCAGGTGAAGGATTCCAAGGCGTGCGTTGCGAGAGCGGAAGCCGCCGGTCTGAAGCTTGTGCAGAGAGGCGTTTACGGCGACGGCAGCGGTGAGTATAACTATCTGGACGCGCCGGAGCTGAAGTGCATTGTAGAATTGTTGGAAAGCTACAAGAAGTAGTTCATCGATCAGGCTTGGCATATCATTGGCTATGCGGCCAAGCAGTCCCGTGGAGCGCCAAAGAGCACATGGGACTGCACCCGCCGCGAGCAGGAATTGGCCGTTATCAAGGCTGATTTGACACGAATGGATCTCTTCTTACGGAAGCTGGCACCCAGGCAGTGACAAAGCAGAGAGAGAACATAGCTTATCATCATAACCAATAGAACCGTATCACCGCGTACCTGCGGAAACACGACGAAGCATATCAACTGAGCGTATTACTAATTTCAAATGGAATGAATCCGTATCATCTCTGAATTACGGATCAATAAGACAGAGCGATTGAAACAAAAGATTTATATTGCGTTTCTGAATTCAGAATCTCGAAACGGTATCTCCGTAAAAAATGCGGATTGATAGGACGAAGCACCTGAAAGAAGTGTATCTTGCTTCAGCGTCCTCAAAAAGCGATATATTCGCTGAGAAGCGAGTAAATAAAAGAGAAGGAGAACAAACATGAAAAAAACATTTGCTGTTGTATTGGCCCTAGTCCTGACCATGTCCGTGCTCTTGGCAGGCTGCGCCAGCAGCGCGCCCGCGGCAACCACCGAAACTGCCGCGGCAACCACCGAAACCACCGCGGCGCCCGCCACCGGTACGGACATCTCCGGTGAAGTTGTGTGGTGGGGCTGGACCCCCGGCTCTCCGATCAATGAACAGTACATCGCTGCATTCAACAAGGTATATCCCAACATCAAGGTGACCTGGAAGCAGGCTACCGTTGCCGACTATGATGCGGTTCTGAAGCCTGCTCTGGCAAACGGCGAAGGCGTTGACGCGTTCGAAGTTTCCGCCGGTTCCGCCAACGGCGGTATTGCGATCTTCGGCGGCCAGGCGATCGACCTGACCGATGCGGTCAAGGCAGCATTGGGCGATGACTGGCAAAGCAAGCTGACGGAGTCCTCCATCAAAACCATGACGATTGACGGTCAGCTGAAGGGCCTGGGTGTTGGAGCGGTTTACTCCGGCAACCTGTGGATCAACCAGGATCTGTTCGACAAGTACAATGTGGCGATTCCCACGAACATGGAAGAGTGGAAAACCGCCTGCGAAACCTTCAAAGCCAACGGTATCATCGGCTTCGTTCAGGGCGCAGGGATGGGCGCGTTCAACATGGACACCTATCATGCGATTTGCGACAACGTGTCTCCCGGCGTCTTCACCCAGGCATGCAGAGGCGAAGTTGCCTGGACCGATCCCTCTCTGGTCAGAGGTTTGGAACTGTGGAAGAGCCTGTTTGACGAAGGCATTATGCAGGACGGCGCACTTGGCCTGATGCAGTATCCCGATGCAAACAACCTCTTCATGTCCCAGCAGGCGGCTATGGTCATGATGGGTTCCTGGTATACCATGAACACCCTGCCCGATACCATGAAGGCGGCCATGGAATCTGCATCCTCCACCGCAGAGCCTTTCACCATGATCCCCGTCAATTTCCCCGACATCGCGGGCACCGGCAATGTTGGCTCCATGTTCGGCGATCTGGACTACGGCACTGCCGTTGCAGCCAATTCTAAGAATTTGGATGCTGCTATCGCCTTTGCTGTATGGCTGTGTACTTCTCCGGAAGGCACGTCGACGATTGCGAACTCCCTGAACGTGGTTCCCTCTCTGAAGTCCGCAACGCCCGATTGGAGTGTTGTGAAACTGGTTAACCCCGAGAAGCAGGAAGCGGCAATCAAGGCATACCCGCAGAATGCATCTGCTGGCGGCGATAACCCCCGTTTCGCCGACATCAACGCAGACCTGAACCAGGCGATGATGGATGTTCTGGCTGGTGTTGCCTCCGGCACACTGACGCCCGATGCAGGCGCAGCTCAGCTGCAGCAAGCCTACGAAGACAGCCTGTGAGAACGAACCGACCAACCATTTTTGTCTGAGTGACACAGGTAAGACTTAAGGGAACGGATAGGGGCATAGTCACTGTGCCCCTATCCTTACATAAGGATTCATATCTGGTTATGAGGTGATCGTACTGTGAAAGATAAGAAAAAGAAGTCTTCCACTTATATCAGCGGCATGCCCTGGGTTCTTCCAGCACTCTTGTTCCTGGTGGCTATTGTTTATTATTCCATGTGTGATACGTTCGTTCTCTCAACGCTGAACTGGAACGGACTGGATCCAATTCGGACCAGCGTGGGGCTGAAGAATTTTGTGAAGATGTTTGGTGATCGCGTGTTTTGGATCTGCCTGAAGAACACGGTGATCTATTTTGCCATTACCTTCGTTGTGCAGAACACCCTCGGCTTTGTGTTCGCTGCCATTCTGCACTCCCAGGTAAAACTGTCTACCCTGCATAAGTGCATTATATTTATCCCGACGATTCTGGCGCCTGCGACGATGGCTCCTGTATTCCGTCTCCTGTTCTCTCCGCAGGGTCTACTGCAGTCTACTTTCAATTTTCTGCACCTGCAGATTACAGTAGACTGGCTGGCAGACCCCAATGCAGCGCTCTTTGTGTTGATGGCTGTAGCAATCTGGGAATTCACCGGCATGAGCTTTATTCTGTACTATGCGGCTATGAGCCAGGTGGATAAGCAGATTCTGGAAGCGGCGCGGATTGACGGAGCTGGAAATATCCGCACCCTGATTACCATGGTATTCCCGCATTGCAAGGGCACCACGGTTTCCCTGGCTATGCTGGGTATTATCGGCGCGCTGAAGACATTCGACATCCCTTACTTAATCACGACCGGCGGCCCCAACCATGCGACGGAGTTTCTCGGCACCTATATATACCGGCAGGGTATTCGCCAGTCCCATCTGGGCTATGCGGCGGCTCTGTCTGTGACGCTACTGGTTCTGGCAATCGGAGGTGCGCTTGCCACCAACTATTCGAGCAAGGGGGACTGATGGTATGTTTGAAGTACGTGGTAAGAAAAACAAGATTCTGCTCCAACTGATTTTGTTTATCATGACGATTCCTTATCTGATTCCGCTGGTACAGATGGTACTGGGTAGTCTGGGCGGACGTGGTTTATATAACTACAAGGCGGTTTGGGATACGGGCATTGTTCCTATCGTTTTCCGCAACACGGCGATTATTTCCGCCAGTGTGATTGCTCTTGTATATGCGTTTAGTATGACTGCCGGTTTTGGCTTTGCAAAGCTGCATATCAAGGGGAAAGAATATTTTTTCTGGATGATTCTGATTGCGCTGACATTGCCGGAGGTCATATTGCTGACTCCGCTGTTTGTTACCTTTCAGAAGCTGCATATGTATGATACTTTGTTGGCGGTCATCCTGCCGACTGCTGCGTTGCAACTGCCGTTCACCATTCTATTGGCCAGAAAGTTTAACGAGGGCATTCCCGGAGAGCTAATGGAAGCGGCGAGAATTGACGGCGCCAGCATCTGGCAGGTATTCACACAAGTGATTCTGCCAATGACGAAGCCGATTGCCTCTGCAATCATTGTGTTGACGCTGATCAACGCTTGGAATGCCTATTTGCTGCCGCTGCTGTTCTTACAGAGTCCCAATCTGCAGGTGGTTACCCTGCTGCCGCAGTATTTCCAGGGCGAGTTTACCAACGACCAGACCAAGATTCTGGCGGCAGCGGTCATGACGGCCATTCCCGAAATTACGGCCTATCTGCTGTTGCAGAAAAATTTTGAAAAGGGCATGATCGCCGGAGCGCTCAAGTAAAATCGATCGACTCCGCTTGAGTCGGACATCCACCCGACCCTTCCACAGGCCGGGTGTAGCGAAGCTGTCGAATCAGAAAGGAAAATTATATGGAAAAGCTGTTAAATCACGAGTTGTGCGTGGTCACAGGCGCAGGCAACGGCATTGGAAGAGCCATTGCCGAGCGCTTTCTGGCGGAGGGTGCAGATGTGATTGTGGGCGAGTACGATCTGGAACATGCGCGGAAGGTCTATGGCGGCAATCCACAGGTGCTGGAAATTGTGCAGATGGATGCCACAAAGATAGAGGATCTGGAGCGGTTGGGGGAAGCGGTGCGCCTGACCGGTCGAAAGGTGAAAGCGGTTGTACCGGTGGTGGGCAATGGCCCCCAGAACCCAATCCCGGAAATCACGCCGGAGCTTTTTAACCGCACCATGAATCTGAACGTGTTTTCCGCATTTTTTACGGTGCAAAAAATACTGCCCAACATGGCGGAGAAATCCTCGATTGTGCTGATTTCTTCCATTGCCGGGTTCCAGGGCGGTAAAAACGCACTTGTCTATAATGCAGCCAAGGCCGCGGTCCGGTCTATGGCCCGTTCGTTTGCCGGAGAGCTGGCGGAGCGCGGCATTCGCGCCAATGCGATCAGCCCCGGCCCGACGGAAACAAAGGCATTTACCGATTTCGTCCATGGCGACGCAGACGCTTACCGCGCTGTGGTGTCCCAGATTCCGCTGGGACATATTGGCCAGCCGGAAGAAATTGCCGCGATTGCGCTGTTTCTGGCATCCGACCAGTCCTCTTATGTGACCGGCGCGGAGATCATAGCAGACGGCGGCTTTACAAACAAATAAACAAAACAAAAAAAACAGGAGATTGAACACAATGGCGCTCTCTTCAACAAGCATCGTGAAGGTAATCGTCGTAACCGATGATCTGGACAAAACGGCAGCCGGCTATAAAACATTGCTGGGAACCGGTACTGCCCCCGCTGAGGATGGGGAACACAAGATGGTAAGAACACCTTTTACCAAGTACATGGGCAAGGATATTTCCGATATGCCCATGCGCGTGGAGAGTGTTTTTTGCGATAATTTCTGGTTTGAAATCATTCAGCCAATGGGCGGAAACGACCCCTGGGCTGCATGGTTAAAGGAGCATGGCACCTCCATTTGCTCGGTATGCCTCATGTCCGGCGGGCTTTTGGAGGCAGACGAGGACGTTATGCAACAGGCCGGATATGCCTCCATCTTCAAGCAGGAGAAGGGTTACGAAGCCTATGAGTATTTTGACACTTCCAAGGATCTGGGCGTACTGGTGGAAGTGAAGGAACACTACAAAGACTAAAAATCGATCACAAACGATGTTGGAAGTACGGGTGGAGAGAATGGGACAGAATGTATTGATTACCGGCACGGGCAGAAAGCAGGCGCTGGGCTATAATCTGGTGCTGCGGTATCTGCAGCAGGGCGACACGGTGTTTGCCGGCGTTCGCAAACCATCGGAGGCGCTGAATTCACTGCAGGCGGAATATCCCAAAACGCTGCATATCCTGACCATGGACATCGGCAGCACCGCTTCCGTAGAGGCGGCGGTGCAAGCGGTGGCGGCAAAGGTAGCTTGCGTGGATCTTTTGATTAACAATGCCGTGATCGTATCGCCGGACTATGATAAAACGCTGGAACAGGCGAATTTGGATTACATTGCCGGCGTGGTGGATGTGGACGCGGTTGGCCCCCTGCGGGTTACGAAGGCGCTGCTGCCGCTTTTGCGAAAGAGCGAGGCTGCCCTTGTTGTCAACATTTCCTCCGAAGCGGGCAGCATCGGCAGATGCTACCGTACCGATATGATTGATTACGGCATGGCAAAGGCGGCGCTGAACATGGCAACGATGGTTCTGCGCAATACCTTTCGAAATGACGGCAATCTGAACGCCATCAGTCTCCATCCCGGTTGGGTTCGCACGAATGAAGGTAATGCAGGCGCTCCATTGATTCCCTATGACCATGCGGAGCTCTTGCGGCTGTTGTTTGAAGAGAGACGGCGCGACAAAGCGGGAGACGCGTTTATCACCTATGAAGGGGAAGCTTATCCCTGGTAACTGGAAAGGACGATTGGCAGATGGAGAATAAAACGTATCCGCACAGAATTGCATCTCAAATGCTCCGAATTACGGACAGGGAAGGGAAGCCTCTGACCAATGCTGCGGTGGAATATCGCCTGGTGAATCATGAATTTCTGTTTGGCAGCGGCGCGTTTGACAGCCTGCCTGCTACGGCGCCGGGGCAATTCGGGCACATCGACTTCTATCAGGATCGGATCAACCCGGATCAGCAATTCTACCGGGATCGGATGGACAAGTGGCTGCAGGTGTTCAATTACGGGACAATTCCCTTTTACTGGGGTGGATTCGAACCCAGGGAAGGCGAAGCGCTGACGCAAAGCCGGTTGTCCGCGGCCCGTTTTTTAAAGGAGCGGAAGGTACGGGTTAAGGGGCATCCCCTGTGCTGGCATAGCATTTGCGCAGATTGGCTGATGGAGTACGACAACGCTACCATTCTAAAGAAGCAGATCGACCGGATTCATAGAGAAGTATCCGCTTTTCGTGGCGTGATCGATCTGTGGGACGTCATCAACGAAGTGGTGATTATGCCCGTATATGACCGTTACGATAATGCGATTACCCGTATTTGCAAGGAATATGGTCGGGTTCCGCTCGTCAAGACCGTATTTAAAGCGGCGAAGGAAGCAAATCCGGACGCGGTACTATTGATCAACGATTTCAATCTGTCGGAAAAATACCGGGATTTGATCGCCGCCTGTCTGGACGCCGGAGTGCCCATCTCGGCAATCGGCCTGCAGACCCACCAGCATCAGGGGTATATGGGCCGGGAACGGCTCGAGGAAATTTTAGAACGATTCTCCTGCTTCGATCTTCCGCTGCATTTTACGGAGAATACCCTGCTTTCCGGAGATCTCATGCCGCCGGAGATTGTGGACCTGAACGATTATCAGGTGGAACGATGGCCGTCTACCCCGGAAGGGGAAGAGCGCCAGTGCCGGGAATGGAAGGAAATGTATCAGGTTCTCTTTGGTCACCCCTTGGTGGAGGCGGTTACCGGCTGGGATTTTGCGGACGGCGCCTGGCTCCATGCACCCAGCGGTGTGATTCGGGAGGACAACTCGATCAAGCCTGCCTATCGAGAGTTAAAGCGGCTGATTCATGAAGAGTGGACATCCTCCGGTGTGCTGCATACGGATGCAGACGGAATGGCGCAACTCCGGGGATACCGGGGCACGTATGCCATTTCACAAGCAGACGCAAAAGCAGAATACACACTGAAAAAAGGCGAGGGACTCTCCGCTCAAACAATAAGACTGAACTAGCTTCTTTTTCGAAAGTGTGAATCAGATTAGACGATCATACCGGAACGCATTTAAAAATATAGAAGAAAGAGGTTGATTTGATGTTGCAGAGAATGAAACCAAGAATTGGTATTCTTGCGCTGATGCAGGGCTTGTACGATCATTCGCAGCCGGAAATCCCGGCAAATCAGACGAAGTTTGTTCAAGATGTGATCCGTCGGCTGGCCGAAGTCGTAGACGTTGATTTTCCGGGTCTCTCAAAAGAACGACCGGACGCAGAACGCATCGTGAAGCATTTCAACGAAGCGAATCTCGACGGTATTATGGTCATCAACACCCTATACTCGCCGGGGCTACGGATCGTTCAAGCATTCAAGCAAAACAATCTGCCGGTATTGCTCGCGAATATCCAGCCGTTACCCGATGTGACGGATGACTGGAATTGGAGTCGCTTGACAACCAATCAGGGGATTCACGGCATACAGGATACCGCCAACATGCTCATGCGGCTTGGCTATCAGCCCGCAATTATCACGGAGGACTGGAAGAGCGACCGCTTCAAAACGTTCGTGAAAGATTGGGCGTTAGCGGCCGGTACAGCGCGGCGCCTGAAGAGCTGCCGCCTGGCACTGATGCAAAAAATGCAAAACATGGGCGACATTCTGGGCGACGAGGTGGCTTATTTCCAGAAATTTGGGATTGAGGTATTGCACGAAGGCGTAGGCCAAATCGTGTCCTACATGGATCAGGTTTCGGAGTCCGAAGTCGATGCGCAGATTGCGGAAGACAAACGGAATTTCGAAGTCCGGAATGTGCCTGAAAAGAATCACCGCTATGCTGCCAAACTACAGTTGGCATTCGAGAAGTTCTTGGAAGCAAAGAAGTACGACGGCTTTTCCGCCAATTTCATGATCTATGAAGAAGACGGACGATTGGATCAGCTCCCGATTCTGGGCGCCTGCAACATGATGGCGAAGGGATACGCCTATTCCGCAGAAGGCGACGTTCATATTTTGGCATTGATGGCAGCCGGACATCTGTTGATTGGCAATCCGCATTTCACGGAGATGTATTCGCTCGATTTTGGTCGTGACGCCTGTATGTTTGCCCATATGGGCGAGGGGAACTGGAAGATCGCGCGCAAGGACCGGCCGGTTGTGCTGATTGACCGTCCTCTGGACATCGGCAACAAGGACAACCCACCAACACCCATTTTTGGCGCCGAGCTGGGAACAACCACGGTCGCTTCACTGGTACCGATTTGCGGCGATCAATATCGCTTGGTTGCGATGCGCGGCGAAGTGCTGGATACGCCAATGATTGCGGGCATTCCGATGAACCATACGTTCTTTCGGCCGGACAGCGGCGTAAAATCCGCAATGGATTGCTGGCTGAAGTACGGCGGCACGCATCATCAGGTGATGTGGACCGGAGATCACCTGAGTCGATTGGAGCAGCTGAGCCATATTTGGGGAATTGAGTTCGTGACGGTTTGACACCAAGCTCAAAATCGAAACATTCCACCCAATAACGGGGTGCTGATACGGCAGGGCCATAACAGATACCTGCTATGGCCCTTTTTTCACGCAAGAAGCTTGGGGGAACGAAAGGAGAATTCCATGAAAATCACCGCAGTAGACCATATCACAATCAATTGTTACAAGCTTCCGGAAAGCATCGATTTCTACGAAAATGTGCTTGGACTGAGCCTGATCCAGATCGTTGACTTGGGGGATCACGTGCTCCACCTATACCAGCTGCCCGGGGTAAAGCTTGAGCTGATTGAGTACAAGGATGAACAAAAGCACATCGTTACTGGAAAGACGGATATCGGGATTTACCGGCATTTTGCGATTCGCGTGGATGACATCGAAGAAGCGTATCGGCGCTGTCGGGAGGCGGGCTGCCCCATCAATCTACCGCCCACAAAAATCAAACAACTGAACGACATGCTCATTATGCTGATTGTCGATCCAAACGGTGTTGAAGTTGAGATAATTCAGGAGAAGGATTGATTCGCCGTCTTGTCTTGACGGAGAAACGGATCGATTGTGCCGAAATACTTCTTGAATGATCTTGCCAAAGAGGTCGCCAAAGGAGAAATCAAAATGAAAGACATATTGCTGATGTCGGTAGACCTGGGGACCAGTTTTATAAAAGTTGGCGTATATAATACGGATAGTAGATGCGTCGCATCCGAAATCGAGCCGGTAAAGGATTACCGCCCAAGCCCCGGTGTGTTTATACAAAAGGGCGAGGAATTATTCGCATCCGTGCTTGCCTGTATCAAGAAGACGGCGCATACGCTAGTGGCGCGCGCGCAAACGATAGAAGCAATTGCCTTTACCGGCCAGATGTCCGGCTTTATGGGCGTTGACGAACACTGGAATGATATCACGACGTGGTCCTGCTCGCTGGACAGCCGTTATATGCCTTATGCGGAGCGTCAAATGGCGCAGCTTCGGGACCCGTTTTTGGAGATTGGCGGAACGAACTTTCCGCAAATGGCGCCAAAGTTCGAGTGGTTTTTAAAAGAGTTTCCACTTGAAAGCAAGAAGATTGCGAAGTATTTGATGATCTCCGGGTATGTCATTGGCAAGCTGGGTGATCTGCCGATTGAAGAAGCGGTGATCGACCGAACGTTCACGCAATGGACCGGCCTCGCGAATGTCAGAAACGACAGCTGGTCCGAACAACTATGCGATGCCATTGAGCTAGATCGAAGATTTCTGCCGAGAATTGTGAGGTCAAATGACATCTGCGGTTATCTTTCTGCAAGCAGCGCAAGAGAGACCGGATTGAAAGCGGGGATTCCGCTGGTTTCGGGTGCTGGGGATAAACCCGCGGGCTGTCTTGGCGCGGCAATCGTGACGCCGGGAGACATGATTTTTGAAGCATCGTCCTACGGCGAAATCAGCTGCTGTGTGGAGGAATACCGGCCGGACTTTATCGAAAGACGTCTGGATGTGATCCCGTCTGCGATCCCCGGCGAGTTTTACGCGACGCATTTTGTGGCCGGATCGGGCATTACGCTGGACTGGTTCATGAATACGTTTGTCCGGCAGGACGGCGTTCGTACAAAGGAAATGTTTGCAGACATGGAGGAAAAAGTTGCAGGCATTGAACCCGGATGCGATGGAGTAATGGCCCTTGGATTATTGGGCGGCAGCAGTATGCCGCTGGACGGAACACTAAGAGGACTCTGGATGGGCCACGACTGGAGCCATAAGAAAGAGCATTTCTATCGTGCGTTGCTCGAGAGCTTTTCGTATGACTTTGCGCTCTGCATTCGAAGCATAGAGAGACTATACCCGGAATATCAACTCAACGATATTCGCATGATCGGCGGCGGCGCCAAATCATCCGTTTGGCCGCAGATGTGCGCCGATGTTCAAGGGAAAACGTATCAATTGCTCAACAGGGAAGATGTTGCCATGTGGGGCGCGGCAATGCTCGCGGGGAACGCGATTGGCGTGTTTGGCGATTTGAAACAGACCGCAAAAACACATGTAAAAGTGGAGAAGGAATTCAAGCCGGACTTCATCAAAAAAGCGAAGTACGACAGGTATTTGTCTATCTATGAAACGTACATGGTCGAGCTACATGATTTCTTTGCCCGATTACAGAGCATTCAATAAAGCAGTTTTACCGTCAAATTAGATTTTTAGAAACATCCTTGCAGGAAAGCGGAGAAAAAGAGAGTTTAACATGAACAATACGATGAAAGCCATTCGAATGTATGCGCCGCGGGATCTTCGATTGGAACAGGTGCCGATTCCCCAAATAAAGGAGAATGAAGCGCTGGTTCAGATTATGGCAGTGGGCATTTGCGGCTCGGATATTCCGCGCATCAACCAATATGGCGCGCATATCTCCCCGATCATCCCGGGACACGAATTCTCCGGTGTGCTTGTGGAAGCGGGGAAGGACGTCCGGAATTTCAAAATCGGCGACCGCGTGACCGTTCCGCCGCTTCTGCCTTGCTTTTCGTGCGAATTTTGTCATCAGGGTCACTATTCGCTTTGCAAAAACTACCTATATTTCGGTTCACGCAACGACGGAGCCTTTGCCCAGTACCTTGCCGTGCCCGAAACAAACCTGCTCAAGGTCGCGGACAACGTTTCCTTTGAGGCGGCGGCAACGGCCGACCCGTTGGCAAACGCACTGCATGCGGTTGAGCGCGGCGGCTTTCAACCGGGCCATACGGTATGCGTATTCGGCGTCGGTGCAATCGGGCTGTATGCAATTCAGTATATGAAGGCGAAGGGCGCCACCGTTGCTGTCGCAGTGGACGTGGATGAAAGAAAACTCGAAGTGGCGCGAAATTGCGGCGCCGACGTAACGATTGACGGACGGCTGGAAAATGTAGCCGAGAAGGTGTTGGAAGCGACGGACGGCGGAGCGGATGTATGCATAGATGCCTCCGGATTTCCAACGGCGCAGCAAAACGCAATTCTGTCGACGGCAAAGCACGGAACCATGGTATTCCTTGGCATATCACATAAGCCTCTGACACTATCGGAGCAGTGCTTGGATTGGGTCATGCGAGGCGAAAAAACGATTCTGGGGTCCTGGAACTCGTTTTCCAAGCCGTTTCCCGGCTGGGAATGGGAGCTTGCGGTAAAAGCCCTTTCAGACGGAACGGTGGATGCAGAGAAGGTAATTACCCACAAACTGTCGCTGGAAGAAGCACCAGAAATATTTGAGAAGATCTATCGAAAAGAACTGTTCTTTAACAAAGTTCTATTTCTGCCATGGATGGAATGAGGAGTGGATATGAAAGCGTTTGTTTATAACGGCGGCAAGGATTTTGCGATTCAGGAACTGCCAATTCCCGAAGCAGAGGCTGGGGAAGCGATCGCAAGAATACTTTGCGCTTCAATCTGCGGCACGGACCTCAGGACATACCGCTTCGGCAACGAGAAACTGAAAACGCCGATTACGATTGGTCATGAGGCGTGCTATCAGATCGTTGATAGCGGAAAGAACGCCAGCCTCTCCGGCAGATACATCGTTGCGCCGGCGATTGGCTGCGGCCGGTGCAGAAGCTGCAAGAAAGGGCGCACGAACATGTGCGACTCGCTGCAGACCATCGGGTTCCAATATCCGGGTACGTTTGCGGAATATATCAGGATTCCGGCCGAAGCGATCGATCGGGGACATTTGATTCGCGTGCCGGACCATGTTTCGAACCAGGCGGCCAGCGTAGTGGAACCGGTTGCGTGTGCAATCAATGCGCAGAGCTATCTCAAAATTGAGGATGGGGACAGTGTACTCATTTACGGCGCGGGATATTTGGGATGCATTCATGCGGAACTGGCAAGGATGCAGGGCGCTCGAACGGTCATGATCGCTGAGGTATCCGAAAACAGGCGCAACAGAGCGAAAGAACTCGTGCCCGATGCGGATGTGATCAACTCGTATGACAAAGCGTATATGGATCAAGTGAGAGACAATGTCGGCGGGTCCGGCGTGGATGTTGTGATTACGGCATGCCCGGCTGGCATTACGCATCGCCAGGGGCTGGAATTGTTGAACAAGAATGGTCGAATGAGTCTTTTTGGCGGGCTGCCTGGCGGGAACAACTTCCATTTGGACAGCAATTTAATCCATTATAAAGAAGCGGGTGTGTTTGGCGCGCATGCTTCGACGGTAGAGCAAAACAGGCAGGCGTTGGAACTGGTGGCTAGCGGTCGACTGAACGTTGAGAAGTACATTACGGAGTTTGCGCTGGAAGATGTGGACAAAGCGTTTCGCAGCCTGATTGACGAGACAGCGGAAAAAGCCGTACTCATCCCGTAAACTGCGTATAAGAGCGTGTTGAGACTTCGGGCGGCGCGGGAAAGGAAGAGAGCAAAAACAGAAGAAATCTGTTAAGATGGGGACAACGAGAAGCAGTTCTTGCTCCATTGATCGCACTTATGTTTTCTCAAGACGGCTTATAAAAAGCAGCAGGCTCGTCACACAACACAACACCGGAAATCAGGAGGAAACGCCATGAAACTTTTTGTCAACGGTAGCGCGGCGCCCAACGGCGACGGCAGTCAGGCGCATCCGTTTCGAACCATCCAACAGGCAGCGGCAATTGCCATGCCCGGAGATGAAGTCGTGGTCGCTCCGGGCATATACCCGGAAGATGTCAGCCCGGTATTTGCGGGAACCGAGCGGAAGCCGATTGTGTATCGCAGCGCAGAGCCAAGGGGCGCTGTCATCACCGGCGCAGATCGCTTTACCAACTGGGAGCACTATGATGGCGATGTTTGGAAGCTCACCGTTCCGAACGTATCTTTTCACGGTTACAATCCCTATACCACTTTGGTATTCGGTGACTGGCTGGACCAGAATATTCCCGCCCATACCGGGGACGTATTTCTCAATGGCAAGTCCCTGTACGAAATGGATTCTCTTCAAAAGGTTCTTGCGCCAGAATTTCTGAGCAGTTCCTGGGATCGCGAATTTACGAAGCACACCTGGTATACCTGCCAGTCGGAAGATCGTGATGAAACTCTGATTTATGCCAACTTCCAAGGCAAAGACCCCAACGAAGCGTGTGCCGAGATCAGCGTTCGCGCCCACTGTTTTTATCCGGAACAGGAGCGCGTCAACTACATTACCCTAAGCGGGTTTGTGGTTACCAAGGCCGCAACCCAGTGGGCGCCGCCCACCGCGCTGCAGGAAGGGATGATTGGGCCTCATTGGTCGAAGGGATGGGTCATCGAAAACTGTGAGGTATCCCATTCCAAATGCTCCGGCATCTCGCTTGGCAAATATCGCCAGCAGAACAACGACAACAAGTGGTCGCGGCAGAAGTATAAAGACGGCTCACAGACGCAGAGGGACTGCTCCTTCATTGCACAGTTGGACGGCTGGAGCAAGGAAACCATCGGTTCCCACACCGTTCGAAACTGCGACATTCACGACTGCGGGCAAACCGGCGTCGTCGGCAATCTGGGTTGCGTGTTCTCCCTGATTGAAAACAACCATATTCATCATATCAACAATAAGGGAAACCTTGCGGGGGCTGAAATCGGCGGCATAAAATTCCACGCCGCCATCGACGTTATCATTCGCAACAACCATTTCCATCACTGCACGCGCGGCATTTGGCTGGACTGGCAGACCCAGGGCACCCGCGTATCCTGCAACCTGTTTCACGACAACTGCCTGGCCAGGGACTACTCTCTGACGCCGGAGAATGGCTCCGGCTTGAGCATGGGCGAAGATCTGTTTATTGAAATTGCCCATGGCCCGTGCCTGGTGGACAACAACATCCTATTATCCGAACGGGCGGTTAAGCTGCCCACGCAAGGCGTTGCCTTTGTCCACAATCTGTTCGCCGGAGCAATCACAGCCGTGGGTTGCGGCGTAAAAAATGGCACCAAGCAATATGATTCTACCCGATACACACCGATTCACAAGCCCCATAGCACGGATATCACCGGCGTCATGTCCATTCTCCACGGGGATGTTCGTTTCTACAACAACGTGTTTGTGCAGCAGCCTGTCCGGCCGGGAATGGCAGAGCTGTGCGGCGGTTTTTCGGATCACGAATGGGATGACTTTAACCTGACGGTCGGCACAATTCCCTACAGCGGCTACATGACAGAGGAAGCCTGGAAACGCTGCTTTGATGGCTACTGCGGCGAAGGTGCCGCCAACACGCGGGACAAATACTATATGCCACTGCCCGTTTGGACCGGCGGCAACGTATATTTCAACGGCGCTCGTCCCTGCGACATAGAAACTGACGGCACGGTAGATACCGAGCACACGATTATGCTGGAGCTGCTGGAAGAGGACGGTACATACCGTGTCGTCACCAATCTTTTGGACTATCTGCCTGAGGCAAAGACCATTTCATCCGATACGCTGGGCATGGCCTTTGAGCCGGAGGAACGCTTTGAAGAACCCAACGGCGCAGATATCGTGTTTGATACGGACTATCACGGTGTCCGGCGACCCGAAAAACCCGTAGCCGGACCTTTCAGCAAAACATAACAGCATCATCGTTCGAAATGGCGGTGCCGATCCGGAAATTCGGCACTGCTTTATTTCTTGCTGTCTTTTTCCAATCATGTAAAGATTTAGAGGTGTAAGTGGATGAAAAATCAAGCGGCATATCTGCACGGGACCAATCATATGTTCATAAAAGAGATTCCCATGCCGATACCAAAGGAAAACGAAGCGCTGGTGAAGGTGAAGGTAGTCGGCATCTGCGGCTCGGACGTACACTATTACCAGCACGGCAGAATCGGCGACTTCGTGGTGACGGGCGACCTCGTTCTCGGTCACGAATGTGCGGGCGAGGTGGTCGCGGTCGGGAGTGCGGTCAAGACGCTCTCCGTCGGGGATCGCGTCGCGCTGGAGCCGGGCAAAACCTGCGGCAAATGCAAGTATTGCAAGACCGGTAAATACAATCTCTGCCCGGAGGTGGAGTTTTTCGCAACCCCGCCTTATCATGGCGTGTTTGCCAACTACGTTACACATCCGGAGGATATGTGCTTCAAGCTGCCGGATCACGTTTCCTATTTGGAAGGCGCGCTCGTGGAGCCGCTCTCGGTTGGCCTGCACGCTTCCGGAATTGGCGAGGTGAAGCTCGGCGACACGGTCGTGATCTTCGGCGCGGGCTGCATCGGACTTGTAACGCTGCTTTCCTGTAAGGCGAGGGGCGCATCTAAGGTCCATGTTGTGGACGTGCTGGAAAACCGTCTTGAAACCGCGCGCAGGCTGGGGGCAACGGAGACGATCCATGCACAAGAATGCAACGTGGCAGATCGAATTGCCGCGCTAACCGCGGGGCAGGGCGCAGATGTCGTCATCGAGACCGCAGGCTCCGAGGTCACGGTCAGGCAGACGGCGGACGTTGTCTCCCGCGGCGGCACAATCGTGCTCGTCGGCATGACGGCGAAGGATGAGTCGTCGTTTAACTTCATGAAGCTCATGGGAAAAGAAGGTCAAATCAAGACGATCTTCCGCTATCGCAACCTGTATCCCGTGGCGATCAGCGCCATCGCGAGCGGGGCGATCGATGTGAAGAGCATCGTGAGCCACGAGTTTGATTTTGACCACGTGAAAGAAGCGTTCGACTTTGTTGTAAGCAACGCAAGAGACGTCGTCAAAGCGGTCATTCGAATCGATTGATCCGATTCGCGCCTGAAGGCCCTAATATTCCTTGCGGCGCATGAGAAGCGCCAATACACAAGAGCTTGAGTTTTCTGAAGATATGCCCCGAAAGAGCAATTTGGATTGAATGCGTAATCAACCAATATTACTGCGCATCTTTATAGATGCGCTCGATTGACAACTCCCAGTTGCTGCCGTAATGATTCGCTACAAATATCAAAGGCACACCATCTGAGGCAGCACCTTCTATGCGCACATTTTGTTCGTCTATTTTAAAATCATCCACACCTAAAAGCTGTTTCGCGTAATGCTGCACCAGCTGATTTGCTTGTGTATCGTTCAAACCCCAATCAAGCGAGAGAAAGATCGAACCATCTTCGCTGTAGTTGATTGTATGTGATGGATCCGGGATTCCATATTCTTTCAGAATGTCTTGCGTCAACACAAACTTGTCATAGGATGAAAAG
Source organism: Clostridia bacterium (assembly GCA_036804025.1). Lineage (GTDB taxonomy): Bacteria > Bacillota > Clostridia > Christensenellales > CAG-138 > UBA7703. Next base: position 63,085 of record DAIRTE010000001.1, read on the forward strand.
TACTCCTTGTCAAGCTCGTGTATTTTTGACGCTGTTTCTATACTGGAAAGTTCAAATCCAATATTCAGCGTGCCATCTTCTTCCGCTTCTTGGAAACTTATATAATCACCATCACCGCTGAACCCTTCGGACACTTTGGAAATCTGCGAACCGTAACCTTGCTGTAACACGCGGTTCATATTACGAATTACATCATCTGTTAATGCGCAGTCGTAATGTAAAAAGATAAAATACTCTCCCGATGAAATGCTGATCGTACCTGCTGAAAACCGATCATCCAGACCATCCATTACGTTCGCCTTACCCAGCAAATATCGAATGGTTTCATAAGAAAGTTCGCGCTTTGCTTCCGGTGAATATGTTGGAGCGGGCTCCGGCGTTTCAGTTGCAGTTGGAGGAATCTCCGGAGAGGCATTCAGCGCCTCGACGGTTTTGTTGAGTTGCGCAACCTGACTTTCCAGCACAGTAAGACGTTCCAGCATTTCCTGATTACCGCACCCATGTAGTAACAAAGCAATACAGAAACAGAAGCAGAGAAGTGTAATCCTTTTCATTTTTCCTCCTGTGGTTCTTAGTCTCATGCAAAGAATGGGAAGCATAAGCAGATACAAATTTCGATGTATTACCTAATACTTTATCCCTGCTCGTATTATTCGTCAACGCATCGAGGGTAAGAACCGGCATGAAAAGGCTCGGATTTATAGTCGGGGGCGGATCAGTTGTATATAGACAAGCCGATATTAAATATAGCTAATGATGGAATTGGGCCATTTGGAGTTCAAATAAGGATGGGTCACATACGTCTAAATTCCGAAGGCGTGCAACCGTAGTTCCTTCGAAATTGCTTGGTAAAGTAGGAAACACTTTCAAAACTCAGCAAAGCCGTAATTTCGGAGATACTACGATCTGTGTTTTCCAGAAGTGACTTTGCTTCGGCCATTTTTTCATTCAAAATATAAGAGGTGACGGTTGTTCCCGTTTCTTTTTTGAATCTTGCGGAAAGATAGTTTGGGTGAACCGCAATCGCATCTGCGACGCGTTTGAGGCTGCATTTCTCGTAGATGTGTTGTCGAATAAACTTTACGGCGCGGGTAACAGGCAACGAGTATGATTGCGTTTGACTTTCGCTGACCAGCTCTCGATAATGGGAGAATATTTCGTTTAAAAAGGCTTCCCAGTCACATGTGTTCTTTTTGCGCTCAATTTCGTTGATATAGTAATCTGAAAGAGCATAGCACTTATGATCGTCAGCACCGAGATCGGCGGCAGCCCGACAAACGATAGCGACACAGCAGATCAGGCCGTTTTTGATGTTGCGTATATTGTTGTCTGCTAACGGAAATTGTTCCGGTTTTTCATAGTTCTTTCTGTCAACAATCTCTCCTTTTAACAGCTCCTCGAAGAAGGTCTTCTCATATTTTCGTGAATAGTGGTCATATCCGATCATCAGAGCTTCTTTCACTTCCTGATTGGCGATGCGCTTGCTCACATTTTAACCTCCTTAACAATGGTATTATAATCCTTTTGAAAAGATTAATATCGTATTAGCATCATATCTTAAAAAAAACTAAGATTCAAATATAGTCTTTCAAACACATCAACACATCAAATAATTGCAAAGAGAGAATGATTATGAAAATTGGAAGAAAACTCGGTTACGGAATTGGCGATATGGGTGCCGGTATCATCTGGGGCATGGTGAGCAGCTATGTGCTCGTGTATTTGACCGATTCCGTCGGCATGGCAGCGGCAGTTGTCGGCACCATCATCCTGATCGCGAGAGTTTTTGACGGAATATCTGACGCGCTGATGGGTATTGTAATCGATAAAACACATACAAAGTTTGGCAAGGCGAAACCGTGGTACTTGGTCAGCATCCTTCCGCTCGTCATCAATTTTCTTTTGCTGTTCAACATTCCAAAAACAATGTCTGGCACGGCTCAGACGGTTTATGTCTTTGTACTGTACTTCATGATTACCGCGGTCATATACACCATAAAAGACGTATCCTACAATACGCTGCCTGCCCTGGTCGCAGACAATACAAAAGATCGGGTCAGCATGACTGTCATTCGGTTTGCATTCAGTTTAACGACGGCAATCATCATTGGAGTCATCACCGTGCCTGCGTTAAATAGCATGGGTGGACTGCAAAATCAACAAGCCTGGTCGAACCTTTCTTATATTTTTGCCGCAGTTGGACTTGCGACTCTTCTGATCTCTGCATTTTCGGTAAAAGAGCTTCATGTGGGCAAAAAAACAACATCTGCTAAGAAAAAGGAAAACTCGCTTCCGATTTACAAATCGATTGCTTATGTGTTTTCGAACAAATACTTTATTCTTGCTCTCACCGCAACGCTCGCGGGTATGACGAGAATCGCGCTGATGGGTGCGAGTGTGTACTATGCCAGAGATGTGGTGGGAGATTCGAATTTGGTTGGAATCATTACAATCGCTTCGCTGTTTCCGATGATCATCGGAATGCTGATCTCAAACCGGCTCGTAAACAAATTGGGAATGCAAAAAGCCAGAACGATTGGGAACGTTGTGAGCGTAGCTGGTGCACTGCTTGCAGCAATCTTCTCGGATAATTTTACGCTTGTCATCACCGGACTCGCGGTTCTTGGCGTGGGAATGGGTCCATCGACGGCAACGGGCGCTGCGATGCTGTCACATATCGCCGATTATGGTGAATGGAAGCATCATGTTAAGCTCCAGGGTGTAACGTTCTCATGCAATAGTGTGGCAACAAAAGTGGGAACTGGCTTGGGCGGCGCGCTGATTGGCTGGGCGTTGTCGGCGGGGGGCTATATTGCCGGGGCGGCCGCGCAAAGCGCACAAACGATATTCATGATAAAAGGTGTCTTCTTATACGTTCCAGTATTCCTTTGCGCGGTTTCGTTCGTGACGAATTTATTCATGGATATTGAGTATAAAATGCCGGCGATTCACGAAGAGCTGAAGCAAAGATCAGAAGAACCTGCTGTTTGAGCATATAAGGAGAGAAAAATGTCGACGATTCAATTAAATGGGATTTGGCTTTTAAAGGATACCAGTTCGAGTGAATCCATCCAGGCAAATGTACCCGGAACGGTCTTTTCCGCGCTTAGAAGCGCAGGTTTGGCACCGGACCCTTATTATCGGGATCATGAAGATGCAATTCAAGTTCTGTTTGAGAGCGATTATGAGTATACCAGAGAGTTTCAAGTATGCGCGGACGATCTAAACAGCGATCAACTGACGCTGATCCTCGAGGGAATTGATACGCTGGGAGAAATCTATCTCAACGACAAACTGCTCGGTCACACCGAAAACATGCATCGCACCTACCGGTTTGATGTCCGGAATCTCCTGTTCTTCGGAACGAACAAAATTAAGGTCATACTGCATTCGACGAAGAAGCACATGAAAGAACTAGCCCCAAATTCCCCTTTACCAAGTATACTGGGCAACACGGGGGTAGAACAGATTCGTGTCGCCCAATGCGCGTTCGGATGGGACTGGGGGATCTGCCTACCGGATATGGGAATCTGGCGGAACATATACATCGAGTGTACAAAAGAAGCCAAACTGGAAGATTTTTATATAACGCAAGATCACGCGGAAGGAAGCGTCATTCTTCATTGTGAGACTTCCGCAAAAAACGATACCGGCAAGGGACTGCGGGTAGGTTTTCAGGTTGAATCGCCGGATGGCCGGACTTTCTCTGATCTATGTCTCGTTGACGAGTCTACCGGCGTAGCAAAAGGAACGTTGGAAATTACAGATCCACAGCTCTGGTGGCCATCGGGGTATGGCGACCAACCGCTCTATCGACTACGCATCACCCTCAGTTGCGATGAGCGGGTGTTGGATACGAAAGAAACGCGAGTCGGGCTGCGCACGGTCGAATTACGCCGCGAAGACGACGAATACGGCCAATCCTACGAATTTGTCGTCAATAAGAAAGCGTTGTTCATGAGAGGCTCCAACCTCATCATTGAGGATGCGGTGTTGAGCGGTTACTCCAAAGAGCGAACGCAACGAATGCTGCGTGATTGCGTTAAGGCAAATTTCAATTGTATTCGAGTGTGGGGCGGGGCCATCTACCCGGATGACTACTTTTATGATATTTGCGATGAATTGGGGTTGCTGGTTTACCAGGACTTTATGTTTGCTTGTCATGCCTATCCGGCGTCGGACCGGTTTGTTGAAAACATCGCGCAAGAGGTCAAGGACAATGTCAAGCGCATCAGGAATCATGCTTGCTTAGGGTTGTGGTGCGGAAACAATGAGAATGAGACCATCATTGGGCTGTACTTGGGTGAGGATCCGATGATTGCGCCGATCAGTGAAGCGCTCCGGACAACATTCGGCTTTGAGAAGCCAAGCGATGCATTGGAACAGAAAGTAAAGAACGATTATCATACGATTTTTTCAAAGACCATCCCAAGCTTGCTCAACGAGCTCGACCCAAACACCTCTTATACGCGGAGCTCGCCTTGCCCGAAAGATGAGTCTTTTGCACCGTTTCTAAAAAGCTTTAGCAACGGAGACTGCCATTTTTATATTAATATGCTGGGGATGATGCCCTATAAAAATCAGAACCAGTTTCACTTTCGATTTGCTTCGGAAATCGGATTTCAAAGCTATCCGAGCATCAAGACCATCCGCACGTTTACACAGGAGGACGAACGCAAGCCGGATTCGCCGATCATGTATAAACACCAAAAGAGCGGAGATGGAAACAAGACGATCGAAACGTACATGGGGCGAGAATTTTTGATTCCAGACGATTTCGAGCTGTATGTTTACGCTTCCCAGATCACGGCAGGGGAGATTCAGAGATATGCCGTGGAACATATGCGGCGAAATCGCGGCAGATGCATGGGGGTTATTACATGGCAGTTGAATGATTGCTGGCCTGTTATCTCGTGGTCGGGTTTGGATTATTTTGGTCGCTGGAAGGCGCAGCAGTATTACAGCAAGCACTTTTTTGATCCCATTCTGTTATCCGTGGAGGAAGATGGAACCAAAGCGGACGTTTACATTACAAACGATACATTCCAGCCGGTATCCGGCATTCTGAAATGGGCGCTGAAAAATAGCGATTCTACCGTAGTGATCGAAGGAGAATGCGAGGTAGAGGCAGCAGCGCTTTCAGCGAAAAAATGTATAGAGCTGAACTTTGGTCAACTGACGACCGATTTTTGCCCGAACAAGCAATACCTCGATTGCAGCATGACTTGTGATAGTGGGGAGACGAGAAAGATTTCTGCGATTTTTGTTCCGGCAAAAGAGTTTGCCTTTCTGAGTCCTGAAATAAGTGTTTCTATTCAGGACAACGGTGCAACATTCGAGATTGAGCTCAGGTCGGTTGCGTATGCGCGAAACATCGTTCTCGACCTTGAAAGTGATGATTGCGTGTTCAGCGACAATTGTTTCGACTTATCAGCGGGGGAAAGCAAGCGCGTTTCTATTGACAAGATGGAGCTTTCCAGAGAGCTGAGTGCAGACGAGATCAAACGGCAATTAAAGGTGATCAGCGCCTACAACCTAGCGAAACAGTAGAAGGATCTATTGAGTTTTCTTAAATCCGCGCAGGGATGCACGGCGTATGACATCCGTAGGATTTGACATCAAAGAAGGTAGGTAACTATGAAACGAAGCGAAATAAATGCAATCATCCGGCAGGCAGAGGAATTTATTGAAAAATTCTCATTTGCGCTTCCGCCATTTGCCGGATGGACACCGTTAGATTGGGCGAATAAAGGCGCAGAGTGCGACGAAATCCGCGATAACATGCTTGGATGGGACATCACGGACTATGGACAAGGTGCCTTTCTTCAGAACGGTTTGGTGCTGATCACGATTCGAAACGGCAACCAGAACAACCCGAAATACTCGAAGTCCTATGCGGAGAAGCTCTTGATCAGCAAGGAAGACCAGGTTTGTCCAATGCACTTCCACTGGAACAAAATGGAGGATATCATTAACCGCGGCGGTGGAATAATGGTGATGAAATTATACAATTCCACGCCCAACGGGGAGCTTGACGATACAGATGTCACGGTGGTATGCGACGGGATTGCCATGACGATTCCGGCAGGAACGGAACTGGAAGTTCCCGTCGGTTCCAGCGTAACCCTAACCCCGGGGTTATATCATGCCTTCTGGGCAAAATCGGGGACGGGTGCCGTTCTCATTGGAGAGGTGAGCCAATGTAACGATGACAGAACCGACAATCGGTTTTATCAGACAATGGGGCGCTTTCCTGAGATTGAAGAAGATGCGCCTCCGTATCGATTGCTTTGCACGGAGTACCCCGCCTCAAAATAATCACTGCGATCTTTCAAGCAGAGGAACCGTAACAATGATATTTTCTTGTGTGCGTGAAAGACGCCGGAAATGATCCGAGCGGGATCAGACAAACGAAATAGGCATGAATTCGATGCGGCTGATTCGGGGATGCTAGTTAAATGGAACCCTTGATGAAGCGTTACTATTAAATGACGAGGTTTGAATGGATTCGACTGAAACAAAATTGGATCAATCACGAAACTCCATCTGGAAGTCGGTGCTGGCATCAATTGCGGTATTAATCGTGTTAATACCGATTGTAATCGGGTTTCGGATGGTTCATATTCCCTATTGGCCGATATTGATATTTGCATTCTATTATCAAGTTTGTATGCAGCTGCAACCCGAAGCGTTGCTCACTACAGCAGTTGGGGGTGGAATCGGCATTCTGGTATCATTCTCAAGCACAATCGTGAATCAATTCGTCGGAGCTGGTGTCGGAGATTTGACATTTTTGATTTTGCTAGTCGTATATGTCTCCTGTTTAATCGATGGAAGATTTAAATATGTGAATAATATGAGTAAACTGTTTCTGATTTGCTTGGTATCGGTATTCCCGAACGAGACGCGCATCGAAAACCTGGGCCCGGTGATTCTTTCCTATTGTATCGGAGTATTGATTTTCTTCGCGCTTGCTCAGATTAAGAGGAAGAAGCCCATCATTCCGAAACCGGCAGAAGAAACATAAAAATCAATCAGTTTATTGAGGTGTTCCCCCGAAGAGCAGTCCGCTTAGAATGAGAAAAAATCGATGTTTAGACGGCCTCAGAGACCGATTTTGAGGTAAATACAGCCGGTGTCAGGTAAAAAGCAGCGCTGTGTGAATGGAACTCGTTGTAGTCCCTTCGCCAGCGCTCTGCTTTGTCCCTGGCGTCTTCTAGAGATATAAATCGGTACATGTTCAGGCATTCATCCCGAAAGCTACCGTTGAACGATTCGATTTGCGGATTGTCTGTTGGTATGTCGGGCCTTGAGTAATTAAACTCAACTTCATTGAAGCACGCCCAGGCGTCCAACGCACCGGGGATGAACTCAGGACCGTTATCGACCTGGATCCGTTGAGGCAGCCCGCGGGCTGCCTTGTTTTTTCTCCGGTTTCTCGCAAACCTGCTCGCCCTTGATTGATTTGTCCAAGTAGATGGCCAGGCTAACTCGGCTGAACGCGTCCAGTACTGTCAGAGCTCGGAATCGCTACGAAGTCCATTCGTTCACCACAGATGCAAATCCCTTTTCAGGAGCTCTGGGAGCGCTGGTTTTCTTCATGTTTAATGGGTTTCTATGGTCCAATCCTTCCTGCTTGTAAAGCCTGCAGACCCGTTCGTGATTGATTTTTACCCTTCTTGTAGCAGCAGGACATGGATCCGTCGATATCCATATCGCTTCCGCACAGTATGGCGAAAAGAGAAAACAACCACCGACACCGGGGAAGCGGAATGCGCGGTGATGATTTGTAGTGAACCATACGCAAAGAGAAGAACATCATTTCGAAAAACGGCGAAATCAGCTTCTTTCGCTCGAAACATGTTCGTCTTTCCTCAAATGCCACTGCTTTATGTTTTCTAAACAACTGATTGTTGCCAATCCAGAGACACTTGAATCAGAAAAGGTCTTACTTTCAAAGGATTTTGGATCACTATCCATCAGCAAATACAATCGAAGAGTACTCTAAATACAGTTTTCAATATATTGACATTCAGAATTGGGTAATGATATATTAAACGCATAAAGAATATAGAGAACAGCGTTCTACAATAGAGAACAATATCCCGATAAAAAGACGAAAATCAATTGAATCCTCGGTAATTTCGACAACTCAGTCAAAATCAACAAACAAAACAGAAAAAAACGAATCGTATTCATAAATAAAAATAAAGATGGAGATAATTTATGGATATTCAGGAAGATTTAAAAGTGAAGTCGCTTGCAAAAGCAATGCGCATTTTGGAATGCTTCTCAGTCGATGAACCGGAATTAGGGATATCCCGTATCGCTGAAATGCTTGAGTTGAACAAGAGCAATGTGCATAACATTCTCTCGACGCTGATGCAGATGGGCTATATCGAACAGAAGGAAAGCGGCAAGTACTGTCTGGGGCTGAAAATGCTGCAGTACTCGTTCATCGTGAACGAACATTTGGGTTATCCAAGAGCAGTTTATGATGTTTTGCAAGATATCAGCTGGCGGTGCGGTGAAATTGTTTATTTTGGCATTCCGTATCGTGACATGGTGCTGTATCTGTACGTCATCCATCCCAGAGCAAGGCTGAGTGTGATGCCGTATCGCGAAATATTGGGTGAAACCGCGCCGATGTATTGCACCGGAATCGGAAAAGCGATGCTTTCCGCTTTTTCAGAGGAGGAATGGCCGGATCGCATTACAAAGGATCGCAAGCCATACACGGCACAGACAGTGACCGACTACGATCAGATTATTACAGACTTGCATGTTTGCAAAGAGCGAGGATATGCAATCGACGACAGCGGGCGCGAACCGGGACTGCGATGCGTCGGTGTTCCCGTTTACAATTCGCACGGAAAATTGATTGCAGGTACGAGTATCTCCGGCCCCATGGCGAACTTTACGGATAAAAAGATACAGGAGTTCGCGGGAATTTTGCAGGATGCGGCATTCCGCATGCGGGAAAGATTGTATTAGTCAGCTTTTCAATACCAGAGAAGAAAAGCAGGACTGCATAAATAGAATTCAAACTTAGTCTGTTACGATCATCAGATGATTCATCTGTAATACTGCTTGGAGGCAATCAGTCATGAAACAACTATCTGGAACAATCCGTAATCTGCCGGAATCGGGGATTCGAAAACTACAGGAAGCCGCGCGTTATATTCCGGGTGCTTTCCGTCTGGAGACAGGCGAGCCGAGCTTTAAGACGCCAAAGCATATTTGCGACGCAGCGTATCAGGCAATGCTGGACGGCGTTACGAAATATACTGCTGTTCCGGGCATCAAATCCGTTCGCGAAGCGGTTGCGGATGATTTTACAAGTAAGTTAGGGTGCAAGGTGGACTATGAGCAGGTTGTCATTACCGGAGGCGCAGTAATGGCGATTGAGGCTACCCTGCGTTCCATCTGCGATCCCGGCGATGAAGTACTCGTTCCGGATCCCAGTTGGCCGGTTTATACCATGTGCGTCCTCGGGAACCATCTTGTACCGAAACATTATGTGATGCACCAGGAAAACGGATTTGAACCGACGCGCGAGGAACTGGAGCGGTGCATTACGCCGAAAACGAAGGCGATTATGGTCAATACACCCGGCAACCCGACCGGCGGCGTATTCAGCCGCTCAACCGTGGAAATGATCATGGAACTTGCAGTGAAATATGATCTCTATGTGATAGCGGACGAAATCTACGACTTTTTGATCTATGACGGGGAGCATACTTCTTTTTACCCGCTGGATAAGGACGGTCGAGTTATTCTGATCTCAGGTGCATCCAAAAAATACGCTATGACTGGCTGGAGAATCGGTTATGTTATTGCGTCAAAGCCGATCGTTGCCTTGATCAACCAGGTGATGGTTATGTTAATTGGAAATGCGGTTTCCTTTGCACAGGTTGCAACGGAAGCGGCTATTCGCGGACCGCAGGATTTTGTAAGCGAGAGTATGATCGAATACCGCAAGCGCAGGGATGCCGCGATCGCGCTGCTGCAGCAAGCGAATATTCCGGTCGTCATTCCCAAGGGGGCATTCTACATCATGCTGGACATCTCATCCTGTAAAATGGACTCGCTTGATTTTGCGCTGAAGCTGCTCGAGGAGGAAAAGGTTGCCGTCGCACCAGGCGGAACATTTGGGAAATCTGCTGAGAAAATGGTTCGTATCTCCTATGGGACACCATACGACATGCTTTGCGAAGGCGTGGAGCGCATGTGTAACTTCATCAACCGGCATCATGCTTATGATGACCAGAAACATTGAGCCGACGGGGCGAATCTTGTGACTCGGATCGGCTTTCTTCGCGGAAGATCCCAAAGCCGGCATACGTATTCTAGCAGACAACGGAGTCTGCTTCGAATAAACAATAATTTATAGGAGGAAAGCAAATGAAGAAGAACAAGATCATCGTTGCATTGCTGATTGTAGCAATGACCGCCGCATTGTTCGCAGGCTGCTCTGCAGCGGCAAGTTCCACCGAGGCCACGCAGACGCAGACGTCCTATGACCGGATTCTCGAAAGAGGATACATGACGGTTGGCGTAGACCCGACCATTGAGAACATCTGCTTTACCGATGCAGGCTCCGATGCACCGACAGGGTTTATCCCCGACCTGGTCAACGGATTTGCCGAGCAGCTTGGCGTAACGGTGAAATGGGAAATCCTGGAGTGGTCCGCCATGCTGACCGCGGTCAACACGGGCAAGGTCGACTTCATCGCGGCGAACATGAACATGCGCCTCGATCGTGAGGCGGAAATCGACTTCTCCAATCCGTGGCTCGTTGACTCCGCAAGAGCTTGTGTTGCGAAGGACTCGTCCTATCAGTCGTTTGCAGACCTGCAGGCACCCGGAACGAAATTCGGCATCGCCGCCGGTTCGGTCTATGAAAAGATCATCGCCGAGAAGTTCCCGCAGGCGGAAATTGTTGTTCTGCCTCTCGGCACCTGGCAGGAATCTTTGGCCAGCGGCGTGATCGATTGCGCTTATGATGACAGCATCGTGTTTGCCGGCCCGATGACGGAAAACTCGAACCTGCGCATTCTACCGGATGTCGGCGACTCCTACCTCTATGGATTCGCGTTTGCCAATGGCGACAGCACGGTGGATGTATTTAACCTCTATCTCACAAAGCTAAAGGCATTTGGCGATTACGCGACCATGTATCAGAAGTGGATGGGCTTCGAGTGGGTTCCGATCGACGGTATGGCCTATTAATCGGGTAAGACCAGGAGAGAGATAACGCGGCATTCGGCGGGCGGATCCGTACCGCCCGCCGAATGTAATTAGGGAGGAACGCGCATGACATTTAGCTGGAGTATTCTAATCAAATACTGGCCGCGGTTTTGGAGCGGCACGCTCACGACGATGAAATATGCTGCGATTGCAATCGTGTTTGCAATTCTGTGGGGTGTTTTAATTGGATCGATCACGTTTCGAAGCCCAAAGGTGTTTGGCCCGATTCTAAAAGGGTATGTGACGTTTTTTCGGGAAACTCCGCTCCTCGTGCAGATGTACTTCCTGTTCTACGGCGTTTCCCGCTATCTTGAAGTTTCCGCGGGAGTAATGGGCGTCATAGCGCTTGTACTCAACGACGGCGCATTTATCGCGGAGATTATTCGCGGTGGACTGCAAAGCATTGAAAAAGGCCAGAGCGAGGCTGCGGCTTCGCTCGGATTTTCAAAGTTCCAGACAATGATCTACTTCCTTTTACCACAGGCGTGGAAAAAAGTTGTGGATTCCGTCATTAATATGCTCTCTATTATCATCAAAGACACGTCGTTTTTAATGTGGATTACGATTTGGGAACTGACTTACGAATGTAACCAGATCAATACGTATTCTTACAACCCGACAACGGCCTATCTGGTTGGAGCGGCCATCTACTTTGCGCTGTTCCTGCTGGTGCAGGGCGTACGCAAATTGGTTACGAAAAACGATAAGCGACAGGGGGTGCGCGCGGCATGACGATGCTCGAACGGTATGCGATTTTCGTTCAAACACTGCTGCAAAAAGGGCTGCCAATGACGCTGAAGCTAATTGGCGCGTCATTGCTGTTTGCGCTTCTCATCGGCGTGATATTTGGAATTGCCCGCAGTTTTAAGATTCCGGTCATCGATAAAATTCTTGGATTTTACGCGATGGTCTGCCGCGGGATTCCGACGATTATCTTTCTCCTGTTCTTTTACGCTTATTTTACGACTGGCACGCAGTTCTGGATAGCGGTACTCGCGATCTCGCTTGTGGAAGGTGCATACATGATGGAGATTGTCAAAGGCGGCCTACTCTCGATTGACCGCGGACAGTGGGAGGCGGCGCGATCCATGTCCCTGCCGCTGCCGGTGACGATCATCAACATCATTTTACCGCAGGTATTACTCGTCACCATCCCGGCGCTGATGGGGCAGATTGTCATGCTCGTGAAGGGTACTGCCGTTGCGGCGACAATCGGCTGCATGGATGTGGTGCGCCGCGCCCAGCTGCTTCTGCCAAAGTATTCCTATCCATTGGAAATCTATGCGTATGTACTACTAATTTTCTTTGTCATGTGCCATTTCCTGACATGGCTGGGCAAGAAACTGGAAAAAACCGTTGTGGAAAGGATTATGGGTGAGGTCAATGTCTGAAGGCCTGGGTCAAAGAGAAACCATTTTGTCGATGCGCAACGTCTCCAAGAAATTTGGCGACCTTGTTGTGCTGGACGATGTGAGTTTGGAGGTGCACGCGCACGACGTGATCGTGCTGTGTGGACCAAGCGGCGGCGGCAAAAGCACGCTGCTTAGGACGATTAATGGATTGGAAAAGATCAACAGCGGCGAAATCTATTTTCGCGGAACTAAAATTGACCACAAAAACCTCAGCTCGATCCGCAAGCACATCGGCATGGTATTTCAGCAGTTCAATCTATTCAACAATCTTTCCGTGCGGGACAATCTTTTGATTGCTCCTGTGAAAACACAGCATAAAAACAAAGAAGAGATGCTGAAGAAAGCCATGGAGGAGCTTGAAATTTTCGGAATCGCGGATAAGATAGACGCTTATCCGCATCAGCTTTCCGGCGGACAGAAGCAAAGGGTTGCGATTGTTCGCTCGCTCATGATGGAACCGGATCTGATGCTCTTCGACGAACCGACTAGTGCGCTCGATCCGGAGATGATCCGCGAGGTGCTCGATTCCATGCGCCGCCTTTCCGAAATGGGAATGACGATGATCATTGTAACGCATGAGATGGGGTTTGCCAAAGAGGTTGCTTCACGCGTGTGTTTTTTGGAAAACGCGAAGATTCGCGTGAATACCGACACGAGGTCTTTCTTCGAAAACTCGCAGGACGAGCGCCTGAATCAATTTCTATCGGTTATTCTGCATCACTGAGGCTTTTTTGCTATGTATGATGAGCTGTTACGAACGGCTTGGGTCGAAATCGACCATGAACGGTTGATCGGGAATATCCGCGCGGTACAAGAGCGTGTTGGTTCCAGCCGGATCATCGGCGTTGTCAAAGGTAACGCATATGGACACGGCGCGGTGATCATCAGCCGGGCATATCTGGAATGCGGCGTAGATCTACTTGGCGTTGCAACGCTTGCAGAAGCAAAACAGCTCAGGGATGCGGGTATCTCGTGCGGAATCGTCATGATGGGCCTGATTCCGGAAGAATATGCAGATGTTGCGGTCGATCTCGGCGTTTCGCCGCTCGTTTCCACCTATGCGTTTGCCAAGGCAGTTTCAAACGAGGCGGTCAAAGCGCGTGTAAGCGTCGATTTGTATCTGGCGGTAGACACCGGCATGGGGCGCATCGGGTATCAGCCGGACGAATCATCCCTGCCGGAGATCAAGCAAATCGCAGCTTTACCAAATGTCACGCTAACCGGGTACTTTTCGCATTTTTCTTCCGCGGACCTGCCGGATCTAGCTTACACCTATTTACAAAAAGAACGGTTCGACCGTTTTTACAAAATATTGGTAGGAGCGGGCGTTTCCATTCCGATTCGAACGGTTGCCAACAGCCCGTCGATCTATCGCCTGTCCGAGGTGTTTTATGAAGCCGTGCGTCCCGGCACGGTGATTTGGGGATGCTATCCCGCCTGCGTGACAGATCACGAAACAGTACGCGTGCGTCCGATTCTTTCCGTTAAGGCGAAGGTGATTTACCTTAAAACGGTGCCGCAAGGAACTGCGATCAGTTATGGGCGAAAATTTGTCACCACGCGGGAAAGCAGAATTGCGACATTGCCGCTCGGCTATGTGGACGGTTACACGCGCGCGTTTCTCGGCAAGGGCCGCGTCCTGATCCACGGGGAATTTGCACCCGTGCTTGGTACGATCTGCATGGACCAGGTGATGGTTGACGTAACGGATATTCCAAACGTACAAATTGGCGATGTCGCCGTCTTTCTCGGAGAACAGGATGGGAAGCAAATTCCGGTGGAAGAGCTGGAACAAAAGAGCGGTTTGTGTTCCGGCGAATTGTTTTACGGCTTTTCCTGCCGACTTCCGATCCAGTTAGTCAATAGAACGTAAAAATTAGCAAGAATCAATTAGGGCATAATGACTCTATCCATTATATGGAGCAGATTCGAATATATGTACAGATATGGAGATTGCAAACATGACCAATTCAATTCCCAACGGCGTTTGGCCGACGATGATTACCCCGTTTACCGATTCCAACAAACCGGACTTTCGAGCAATAGCCGCGATGTGCGACTGGTATATTGAGCGCGGCTGTGATGGTATTTTTGCGGTTTGCCAGTCGAGCGAGATGCATTACCTGTCTGATCGGGAAAAGGAAGATATCGGTCGCTGTGTCGTTGAGAGCTGCGCAGGGCGTATTCCTGTTGTAGCATCCGGTCATACATCGCCGAATATGGATGAACAGAAGCGCGGCATAGAAACGATGATGAAAACAGGCGCCGACGCTTACGTGCTTGTGAGCAATACGCTTGATCCACAGAGGCTTGGCGAAGTTGTACTCGAAGAAAATATTCAAACAATTTTCCATGCGTTTCCAGAGGTGCACTTCGGCATTTACGAATGCCCGCATCCATACAAAAGGCTATTGAGCACGGAATTTATAAAGTGTCACGCTCCGCTGGGTCAGCTTGTATTTGTGAAGGATACCTGCTGCGATAAAGACCGTATTCGCGAGCGGTTGGAGGCGTCCAAGGGCACGCCGCTGAAGCTGTTTAATGCAAACGCGGCGACGCTTTACGACAGCCTTGTCAACGGCGCAGCAGGATACAGCGGCATAATGGCAAACTATCATCCGGAACTCTACAGCTGGCTGATTGCGCATCTGGAAAGCGACCAGGAAAAAGCCAAGCTTCTTGCGGATGTGCTCGTTGTTGCCGCAATGATTGAAATGCGCGTTTATCCGGTGAGCGCAAAATATCATATGAACCTGATCGGACTCCCGATGCAACTCATTACGCGCAGCGCCGATGCGCGAAAGCTCGATATGAACGCGCGTATGGAGGTGGAGAGCCTGCTTGCGTTGGAGCATAAGCTGCACGAGCTGCTTGGGCTTTCCTTTGCCAGCGCTGTATAACAATAAGATTACAATAACGGAACAGATCGGGGCTAGATCATCATGAATGTTTATATCGCAAGAGTACTGAGCGATATTCGAATGAAGAACGCAAGTGAACCGGAGTTTCTGCAGACCGTAGAAGAGGTGTATTCCTCGTTGG
>DAIRTE010000002.1:0-23971 GCA_036804025.1 Clostridia bacterium
GAGGACGCGATCGAGCGCACCGGCCACGTTGTCCACCTCAAACGCGAGGTGCGCATAGCCCGCCGCGTTAACCAGACCGGAAGCGGAGGGAATCACGGAGTCGTACGTAAAGATTTCCAGCGTCGGCCCGTGTCCTTCGTAGCCGGGCAGCGCGAGATGCTCGCCCGTCAGGTGCGCGTTCGGGATGCCGGTCAGTTTGTCGAGCCACTCGCCGGAAAGATCCCGCGTTTCGCCGATGCTGCGGCAGTCAAGCGCCGTTTTGTAGAAGTCGATGAGCCGATGGGCGTCCTTTGCAATCAGGTTGGTATGCGAGTAACGAATCATGGAAAAAAGTGTCCTTTCGATTGTCTATTTCAGGTCGAGCCACATGATATGCAGATTGTCTTCGACCTTTATTTCCCGGTAGCCCGCCTGCTGGTACATATGCAGGGTTCCGCGGTAGCGCCGCTGGCCCGCGTCCGCCGTTTCCACCGGCAGCGCGAGCATTGCGTTGAATCCGGCGGCGCGAAAGTCCGAAACGGCGCGTGCGAGCAGTTCGCGGGCGAGCCCCTTTCCGCGATGGAGCGGGTGAATCAGAAAGCAGATCGTGCAGCCGACGCGCTTTCCGCGGCAGAACGGCTCCACATCCAGATAGATGCGCGGAAAATTGACGATGTCGTTTGCGTTGCACCAGCCGACGCAGGTTTCGCCATCAAACGCGAGGTAGCCGCGCATGTTGCCGTTTTTGATCTCCTGAAACGCCTCATCCCGGTTGGTCTCCAGCGAGCGATTGCGCCATTCTTCAAATGAGCAAGTCGTCTGGTAATAGCGACAGAAGCAGCTGGCCCAGTGCGGCGTGTTGGAAAAGTCGAGATTCGTCAGGTAATTCGAAAACGTCTCCGCCAGATCGGGCGAAAGTGGGCGAATGTCGTATGCCATAGAACGATTCTCCTTTGCTCATATATTACAAAGACCAACAGCGAAATCGAAGGCTAACTCTGCTTGCGGAGCATGCCGCATTTTGTTTCGGGCAGATACGCAAAATGGTGCTTCAAATAGAGCTTGTCCGCTGGCTGGTTTGCAATCAGGCAGATGTAGCTGTCGGCATAGGCATGCGCGTCGAAGTAGTCGTCGATGGCGCTCATGATTCGGTCGCCCAGTCCCTGCCGCCGGTAGGATGGATGCACCATGATGTCGTTGACCACGAAGCTGATGGCGCCGTCGCCGACCACGCGGCCAAATGCGACCAGCGCTTCCCCGTCGTAGAAACAGGCGGTAAAGAGCGAACCTGTGAGCGCGGTCTCGGCATGTGCGTAGACCTTTTCGCCCATGCCGGAATCGACACGCAGCTTGCAATAGTCCTCAACGCTTGGCCGCTCGCTGGAAAAACGAAGTGCCGAATGGGACATTTTTACGTTTCCTCCGAAAGCATCTGTGAAACGGGCAGACGGTAGTAGTCGTTGACGACTTCCTCGATAAATCCGCAGGAGAGGTAGAGGTGCAGCGCGTTCGCGTTTGTGCTGTCCACCTCGATGGCAATCTGCTCGACGCCGCGCTTGGCCAGATCACAAAGCAGCAGTGCGAGAATGCCGCGCCCGATCCCCTGATTTTGCAGCGCAGGCGAAACCGCGAGACCAAACACGGTTGCTTCGCCTTCCTCATAGCCAATTGCGGCAATGCCGACGGCAACTCCGTCTACATGCGCAATATACTGCGTGCGGTTTGGCGCTTCCATGGCGCGCTGGAGAAAACGGCGCGTTTGCTCCGGCGGTTCGGAGAAGGTGACGCTGCTGATGGTGCACATATCCTCCAGATCGGTCAACTCCGCTTCGCGGAGGGTCAACCCTTGCGGTACGTGGCGCTGACCGGCAAGCGCTTTCTTGTCGTAGCGCAGGCGATACTCGGTAAAGTCCAGCGCAGCGCCGAACGACTGCACGGCGGCGACGCCGCTTTCGGACGTGCGCTCACAGGAGAAAAGCAGATCGGGGATGGAATTTGCCCGCGCCACTTCGGCGGCGGTGCGCACGAGCGCGCGAAAATGCCCGTTCCTCCGGTGCGACGGGTGGGTGAGTCCGACGAGCTCCAGCTCGTCCCGCGAGGGCGCAAAGATGGTGAGTACGGCGAGCAGCTCGTCCGACTCTGAAAGGGTCAACAGACAAGGGATGCCTGGATCAACATTGAGGGAGGGGTCGAGAAACAACGTTCCCACAAGGCCGTCCTGCGCTTGACAGACGGCCTCCAGCGCGCGCACCGCGGAAACAACATCCAGCTCGGGATGAATGTGATCTTGAATCTGCAAAGGAACCTCCTCAAACCGAAAAGTCAATACAAAACAAAAGTTCGATCGATCGATAATCTACTGGAGAAAGACAACTGCGTATCCTAGATATTAAGACAAAACAAATGTTCTATTGATCTTTATTATACGTAAGAAACGCGTTTGTACAACTATTTTGATCAAAAAAGATGTATGCCATATTGTTCGGCATACATCTTTTTGAAGAACGGTTCTCCCGTTACCCGATGTGTGCCCTGGCCTCGTTTCGCGCCGCGACAAACGCGGCAACGCAGGCGTCGATATCCTCTTTTGTCGTTCGCCAGGAGCAGACGCTGATGCGGATGACCGGCTCCGCTTTCCAGACCGCGCCGCCGCACCAGCAGACGCCGTTTGCCTGCAAGCGGGCAAGCGTTGACTTGGTTTCGTCCGCAGAGTCGCAGCCAACGAGTACTTGATTGAACACGACGTCGTTCTGAATCCGGAACCCGTATTTAAAAAGCTGCCCGGCAAAGTACCGCGCGTTTTCGCAAAGCGTGTCCACGAGTTCGCCGACGCCGGATTGACCGAAGCCCTTGAGTGTTGCCCAGAGCTCGATGCTCCGCGCGCGGCGGGACATCTCCGGCGTATAGAGCATGCCGTCGCGTTGGTCGCTGTAGAGCAGGTACGATCCGGTGGCCTGCATGGCGCTTACGAGCGCCGCGCGATCCTTCACGAAGACAATGCCGCTGTCGTAGGGAGCGTTGAGTGTTTTGTGCGCGTCCGTCGACCAGGAATCCGCTAATTCCACGCCGTGCACCAGATGCCGCGTCTGCTCGGAAGCGTTTGCCCAGAGCCCGAACGCACCGTCGACATGCACCCACGCACCGACTTCGCCTGCGCGGGCGCAGAGCGCGTCGAGTGGGTCGAATGCGCCGCTGTTGACGTTGCCCGCCTGCAGAATGAGCAGCGTATTCTGGTCGAGCTCGGGCAGACGATCCGGCAACATACGTCCCTGATCGTCCACCGGAGCGAGGGTGACCATCTGCTTGCCCATGCCGAGCAGCGAGAGCGCCTTGAAGACGGAGGAATGCGCCTGCTCGCCAAGCACCACGCGGACGGGCGGCGCGCCCCATAAGCCCTGCTCGGAGACGTTCCAGCCCTGCCGCGCCAAAAGCTCGTTTCTGGCGGCGGCAAGCGCGCAGATGATGGCGGTGGAGGAGCCGCTGACGAACCCGGCGGCGGTGCCTTGCGGCAGGCCGAGCAGATCGACCAGCCAACGTTCGCAGACATCCTCCAGCTTGGAGGCGATGGGGGACATCACGTACAGCCCACAGTTCTGATCCCAGGCGTCCGACATCCAGCGTGCGGCAAGCCCCGCGGGCGTAATTCCGCCGTTGACGAAGCCAAAGTATCGTCCGCCGCCCTGCGCGCAGGTTGCGGGCGCGCCGTAGGTCTGCAACTGCGCGAGAATCTCCGCGGGCTGCTGCGGTTGCTGCGGCATCGGTTCGTCGAAGGCGGCCAGACCGGCGAGGGCGTCGCTATCCGGCGAGACGCGCCGGGCGGACACGCCGTCCAGATAGTCAAAGGCGTACTGCTTCGCTTGCTCCAGAATCGTTTTTTCCTGCAGCGTTTGAATCATGTGTTGCTGAAACTTGGTTTGTGTCATGCGGGTTCTCCTATTCGATTACTCAAGAGTCGCGTTCTTGGGAGTGGATTCCGTTATTTTGGATGCTGGGGTCAGTTCGGATATGGAAACGCTCGCCTGCCGGTACTTGCGCCAGAAGCGCGAGAACGAAACGAACGTGTAGAACCGGTTGACGGCGGGAATCCGGCCCAGCAGATACAGCCCGTCGGAAACCGCCGCGCCGATCAATAGAAGAACGATGTTCGCGATCAGCCAGATCAACGCTGCCCAGAATGGTGCGGCGGCGACCCCGAAGACGGAATGAAAGAACGTCAGCAACAGCGCCTCAACAGGCAGAGCGGAAAAGAGCGCGATGAATGCCGTGTAGGTAAGCGTATTGCTCTCGACCGCCTTCTGCGGACAATATGCGACGCAGCGCATGCACTGCTCGCAGGAGAATGTCCAGAACGGGCGTTTCTGCTCGCCGCCGTACATGCGAATTGCCTGTTGCGGGCAGCGTTCGGCGCAGAGTCCGCAGCCGTTGCAGCTCGAACCCGCAAACATGGTCTTTGCAAAAAATCGGTGGCCGAGCAGCAGAAACAGCAGCGGCAACGGAAAGATCAACAGTGTAACGACCAGATCGACGATGCGGCGGTAGATGCGCTTTCCGTTGAGCAGTTCCGCGAGAAAGGACTCCGTCGCTTCGTGAATCTCCCCGTTGATGCGCTGTTCCAGAGACAAGCTGTACGGCGGAAGGAACGTCGTCCAGTTCTGCGCCATGCCAAAACCGTTGATGCCAACCACGCGGTATCCCTTGCAGAGCAGCATCAGCGCGGCGAGGTACAGGCCAAAGCCGACGTAGCCGGGAACGAACAGGCGGCCAATTCGCGTCCACGCGCCGGTTGCGACGAGGAACACACACTGGCGCTTGCCCTTTGGAAGGCAAAGCACAAACCGAAAGAAGCTCGGCGGCTGGATTGCGCCAATGGTTGGCGACAACAATCCAAGCAGCGTTTGCTCACGCGGCTGGTAAGCCTGCGGCTTGGCGCTAACGTCGATGATGCGAAGGGTGCCTTGCAGACCCTGACGACTCGCGGCGTCGCGCAGGCACTTGGCGACCTGATAGGTGTTGCCCGTGCCGGAATAGACAAACAAATTCAGTTGATCAAACATTGGTTTCTCCCGTACTATTCGCTCGTTCAGCCAAAGAACAGTGCGATAAATTTGCCAAGCAACCGCGCGATTGCTGCACGCGGGGAGCGCGCCATGGCGGGGTCATAGTAGCACCTGCCGTCGTCCAGCCAGCCCGCGTTGTTCCAGAACGCCTCTTCGTAGAGATCCATCACGCGCGCGGTGTTGCCGCCGACGCGGGCGCTGCTGTTGATCAGTAATAGTTTCATCGAATTCCTCGTTCGGTTTGGTTTTCTTCGGCGGTTATTCGGCGGCGCGCTGTAGAGCGGCGATGTCGAGCTTCTTCATCTGCAAAAACGCTTCCGTATAGCGCTGTTTCGCCTCGCCGGACAGGGACGCGAGCACGTTTGACATGTTCGCCGGAACGATCTGCCACGATACCCCGAAGCGATCCTTGAGCCAGCCGCACTGTTCGGCCTCCGGCACGGCGGAAAGCGCAGACCAGTATGCGTCAATCTCCGCCTGATCGTCGCAGTTCACGAGAAACGAAAACGCCTCGTTGAACGCTTCGTCCCCGCCCATGCCATGATCCATCAGCACAAACTGGAATCCAAACAGCGTGAGTTCGGCATAGTTTATCTTTGCGCGCGCGTCCTGCGCTTCACCGAGGGCATAATGGTTGACGTACCCGACAGAGGCACCCGGAAACACCTTCTGATAAAACGCGAGCGCCGCCTCGACCTCTCCGCAGACATCCCCCGCAAAGAGCAGGTTCGGGCGTATCTTCTGCGCGATTTCGTCGGTTTCAAAGCAGGTGAGCTGCCAGTTCAGGCCATAGCGATCTGCCAGCCAGACATAGCGCTTGCTGAACGGATATTCGCCGAGCGGCATCAGCTCCGTTGCGCCTTGCGAAAGGCTCGCGTAGAGCCGGTCGACCTCCTCCGGCGAACGGCAGGTGACCATCAGCGAGACGGACGCGTTGAAATCGAAGTACGGCCCGGCGCTGATGGCCGAAAACGAGACGCCGTCGAGTTCAAACTCCACGGTGTCCACATGGCCGGACGGCGTGCCGTCGAGCGAGGAGACGCGGAGAATGCGCGAGCGCTCAAAGATGGAAACGTACCAGTTTGCGGCTTCAACGGCCTGGGTATCGAACCAGAGATGCGGAACGATTTTCTGCATAACAAACCCTCCTGTTCGGTTTCGTCGGTCGGGGAGTGCCACCGTTTCTATTCGCCGCGCGGCGGATAGAGTGTATCGAGCAGGCGAATGCCGCCGGCTGTTTTGAATATTTTCTCGCGTACCGTCGCGATGGCGGACGCGTCCATCTCGTCCTCGTAGGCGTTGACGAGAAAGTCCGCCTCCACGAGAATCTGGTGATCGAGTTCCTGTATGGAGCCGTAGCTGTGATGATGGCCAACCAGCCAACAAACGCGTTCGACGAACGGCGCTGGGTAGCATAGACGCGAAAGAAGCGCTTTGGCCTCCGGCGGGCCTTCCAACTCCTGATAACGCCCCGCGCTGCTGCCGTATTTGCGCTCGCTGTTTCGAATGCCGATGTCGTGCACCAGCGCGGCGATGGAGACGAGCTCCCGCGTTTGCGGATCGACGTGTTCCAGCTCGCAGATCAGCTCCGCAAACGAGTGCACCTTGATCAGGTGCTGCGCGCGTTTCGGGTCGGCGGCGTTGTATTCGAGCATTTCCAGTAAAACGGTGTTCGTATTCATAGCTTCATCCTTACGGGGTATGTCCTGATGGTAGAGGATTCCTTCATTTACAACTATAGAATGGAGCAGTCGTATTCCATTCGTCTTGCGGTTTTCTTTGCCGTGGGCGCGCCGAGCAAACGCTGGACCAGATACAGGGACAGATCAATTCCGGCAGAGATACCGCCCGAAGTGAGGATGGCACCCTCATCTACAAATCGAGTGTTGCGCAGCACCTGAACCGCGGGGTACTCGCGCTCCAGACGGTCGAGATCCATCCAATGCGTCGTCGCCCGCTTCCCGTTGAGCAGACCCGCTTCGGCAAGCAGAAAAGCGCCCGTGCAAATGGAGGCAACGATTTCGACCTGACCGGCCATGCTCTGCAGCCAGCGAATCGTCTCCGGCTCGCGAATCTCGAGCTCCTCCGCGCCATAACCGCCGGGAACGATGAGCAGATCCAACTTCGGTGCGGACGAAAAATCGGATGCGGGAAGCACGGTCAAGCCGTTGCGAGCGCGGATAGGCGCGTTGGTTCGGGCAATGGTGCAGACGCGGAAGGCGCGTTCGCTGCTGTTTTCAGACTCGGCGAGCGAGAATACCTCGAACGGGCCCGCAAAGTCCAACACCTCAACTTCGTTGAACAGGAAAATACCAACGGTCTTCTGTTGCATGAAAGAAACCCTCCGTTCCGGCTTGATGCTTATTGCCTTTGCGGAATTATACCACACTTTAACCGTTGCATATACAAATCTTTATGCAAAAAAGCCCTGCGAAGCACTCGTCGCAAGGCGGGGAATCAAACTTGTTATTTCAGTGGGTAACGCCGCAGAATTTCTTCGGCGGCCTGCTCCGGAGAGATTGAGGAAACATCGAGATGATCCGTCTTGAGCGCGATATAGAGCGGAATGCGCGCAACGCTTCGTTCGAGAATGTCCGCCGAGCGGACGCCCGCGTCGATGTCCCGCCGGATGCGCTCGGTCAGCGCCTGCTCGCTGCATACGAGCGAAATGGAATGAACCTCGCACTCCACGGTGTCCAGACGCGAAAACAGCTCGTCCAGAATCGACTGCTCGTGCAACACCCAGCAGAACACGATGTTCTCGAAGACGGAACAATGCAGAAAGCTGTTGAGTAGATAGCAGATGTTGTCCATCGCCAGGCGCTTCGTTTCCTCGGTGAGCTGAAACGGGCGCATATACCAGCACCAGTCGCCGTCGAGAAACACGCTTTTCGGTAAGTGCTGTCGCAAACAATGGCACGTTGCGGTTTTTCCAACGCCCATCGTTCCGCCGATGATGTAGAGGCGCTTTCTTGCATGACTGGTGGCTGAAACGGGGGCGTCGTTTCCGCAGAACGGCTTCGCGAGCGAGAGCTGCAAGAACGTTGTTCCGCGAATGGGGCTGTTGTAATACGGCTCGATTTCGACAAAGCCGAGCTCGCGATAGAGCTGCTTTGCGGTGTTCATTGTGCTGAGCGTGTCGAGCAGAACGGCTGCATAGCCGACGTCCCGTGCCGAGGTGATGGCGCGCTCGGCGAGCAGCCGACCGAGATGGTACCCGCGAAACGCGGGACGGACATAGAGTCGCTTCATCTCCGCGCGGGTCTCGTCGAACCGGCGCAGGGCGATGCATCCGGCGCTTTGACCGCCGACAAACGCGACAAAGAGCCTTCCGTCCGGCGGGGCATACTTGCCGGGCAGGCCGGAGAGTTCCTTGGAGAAATTCTGGTAGGACAGGTCGATTTCGAGCGAAGCGGCGTATTCCGAAAAAAGCGCCCGAACGTCATCTAGATGCTCGGTTGCTTCCGCAATTTCCACGCGCGGACGATCCAACGCCGCCCAGTCCTCGCGGAGCATGGCGTAGACGCAGTCGTCGCCCCAAGCTTTGTTCATGCGATAGCTCTTGCGAAAATGCGCTTCCAACCGAAAGCCGAGACGTTCCAGCAGCCGGATGGACGCGTGGTTCTCCGGGTCGACGGACGCGGTGACCCGATGCTTGTTCCAAACGGCAAACGCCTGCCGCAGCACGGCGGCGACCGCCTCCGTTGCATAGCCCTTGCCCTGATGCTCCGGCGCGAGGGTATAGCCAAGTTCCAGCTGCCACTCGTCGAGCGTATGCAGGCCGACGTCGCCAATCAATGTGCCGTCGTGCAGGCATATTGCGAGTTGACGCCAGGAGCCGGGCGTGTTCGGCGGCGTGCTCTCGTTTTCACGAAGAAACGCTTCGATTTCGGAACGCGTCTTTGGTTGAAACGACTGAAACCGGCAGACCTCCGGCAGCGAGCGGTAGCGAAAGAACGCGTCCGCGTCCGTAAACGTGAGGGGGCGAAGGAGGAGACGGTCGGTTTGCAACATGTCGGTAGAGTTCATTCTGCTATTCTCCAAAACCGATTCGAACGGTTCATATCAATCGTTGATGGCTTCGACGCCCGCTTGTTTCAGCTGCGCCAGATGATCCCGCATGGTTTGCAGCGCTTCGGGCGAGTGCCCCGCCCAGCCGAGTACCTCGCCGACAATGCGAATCGGCTCCCGCGTACGGTAGGAGCGCGTCGGGTTGCCCGGGAATCTTTGATCCGTCAGGTTGGGATCGTTCTCGAATGCGCCGGTCGGCTCGACGAGGTAGATGCGCCCGCGCACGTCTCCCGCCGCAAGCTCTGCGCCCCATTTTGCGGCGTCCAGCGTCGCGGTCAGGTAGACGAAATTCGCCTTGTGCTCGCTGTAGTTCGAGCGAAAACCGGGTTCGATGAGATCGCCGGGATGCAGGTCCGACTTAGTTCCGTGGTAGAACGGGCCGGAGTCGAGCACCGTAGCCTTGTTCGGCGAAGCAGTGCTTTCTTTCTGGCTGCTCTGCCCGGTCAGCTTGTTCAGCCAATCTTCCGCCGAAACGACGCTGGCAAACGAACCGTCGATCGCCGCCAGATAGGCACGCTGCACCTGCAAAGCCGGGACCGTTTCATTTGCCCAGCTCAGATTTCTGGTTGCACAGGCGTCCCCGATCAGCGTGACCGGGTAGCCAAGATCCGCCGCGGCGCGAACGGTGGTATCGACGCACATATGCGTCATCATGCCGCAGATGACGAGTTCGTCCACGCGGGCCTTCGTCAACTGCTCCGCCAGATCGGTGCCCAGAAAGCTGTTTGGCTTGTGCTTCAGGATGACCGGTTCATCGCCGATCGGCGCGGTATCGGCATAGAACTCCGCGCCCGGCGTATTTGGCAGAAAGAACGTTGCGGTGGGTTTGGTGCTGATGTGCTGCACGTGAAAGATCGGCCAACCCTTGGCGCGAAACGCCGAGAGGATCAAAAGCGCGTTTGCCGCCGCCTCGTTCGGGTGTACCAGCGCATGCCGACCGCCCGCGAAGTAGTCGTTTTGAATGTCGATCAGAACCAAACCGAGTTGCATGTCATATTCCGCCTTTCAAGCTGATTGGTCGTTGTGTGCAGAAACTATTCCGGTAGAGAACGCCGCTGGTTCGATAGCAATTCTATTATAGTTTGTCCACCATTCGCGCGACGAATGGGCGATGGACGCGAATTGCGCCCTTTGGGCAGAACTCCTGACAGCAGAAGCAGCGAATGCAGGCCTGCCGGTTGATTTCGGCGATTCGATTGCGAAGCGTAATCGCGTTTGCGGGGCAGACGCTCTTGCACTCCCCGCAACCAACGCAGCCCGCTGAGTCGACCTTTGGCGTGCTGGCAAACAGCTTCGTAAGCACCTTGGAAATCGTCGGGTCTTTTGAGCCCCAGAATTGGACGTCATGCTTGGGGGTCAACTGAAAATCGGGAATCACGAACGACTCCAGATCGCCAAACACGCGTAGCCCGGAAACGTCGTTTGGCGCAAGCCCACGCTCCACCGCCGCCTGAAGCGTTGGCACGTCGCAGGCGCCGAGGTTCATCAGGTGCGCGCCCGCAACGTCCAGCGCGTGTGGATTGAACGACGCGAGAATCGCGCCCATATAGCGCGGGGTGCCGCCGGAAGGGCCGTTGCCCTCCATCGTCATCACCGCGTCGGCAATTGACAGGCGCGGTTTGCAGTATTCGCAGACGTCCACGAGCATATTGGCAAACGACGTATGCGTGCTGTAGCGATAGTGCGACTCGCTCTTTCGCGTGCCGGGAATTGCGCCAAAGAGGTTCTTGCAGGCACCGGTATACGCCATCAGCCCGTGTGTTTTGAGCTTGCAGAGGTCGATGATCGCATCCGCTTTTAGTAAGTAGTCGGTTATTTGAAACTCCTTTGCCGAAACCGCCTCGGGAAAGGAGACGTCCCGCGTGGAGAAGTCCTCGTTGAGCTGCGCGCCCGCGTCCAGCACGCGGCGCATGCCGGTCGAGGCGTAAATCTGCGTCAGGTAAGCCAAGTTGAACGGTCCCCCGGGGCTGTCCCCGACGACGACGCGTGCGCCTTTTTCGATCAACAATTCGCAGAGCGCAAAGGCCACTTCCGGATGCACGGTTGCCGCTTTTTCCGGTTTTTTGAGCATCATGAGGTTTGCCTTGACGGCAATCTTCATGCCGGGCGTCACCCAGTCCAGCCCGTGAATGGGGGCGAGCGCTTCCAGCAGCGCGGCTTTGACCGCCGCGGGATCGTAGGTTTCGCAGCGCGCAATGGAGACTTCGTTGGAATCGAAAGGCATGTTTATACTCCAAATCGTAGGTTGGTTACGAGAATTATAGCATGAAACGAAGCCCGCGGGAAATGCCGCGAGAGCCGCATTCAGCGAAATAACTTGCTCATTATTTCGCGGATTGATAGAATAACAGTACTGATTTTCGTAAATCCTGTTGCACCGGTACAGCCATCCGGTTCGAAACAATACCAGATCGAGTTGAAATGGGGCATGCCCTTGAAGCGAGTCCGCTCCGCGAAAAAAAGCATGATGCAATATTTCCTGACACTGCTGCTTATTACGCTGCTGTGTCTGGTTTCCTATGGCGTGTATTCCATCTGGATGTACGAACAGCAGCTCATCTTCAGCAATCAGGCCGCGCTGGACGTATACTCCAACAACCTGATCTATGTGTTGGAGGATTTGACCTCGTTCAATCAGGACTTGTATTCGAGCGATACCGACTTTATGCTGCTCTCCGGCAAGGCGGACAGCCTTTCGGACAAGGAGAAGATTCTGCCGGAATACAACCTGCGAAAGATCATTTCCAACCGCGTGCCGCCCGCTGGAGCAATCTTTCTGTTCAACGAGTCCCGCTCCGAGTTTTTCTATAGCTTTGGCCCAAATTTTCTTGGCGGAACGCTGACCCGTCCGATTATGGAGTTCATGAACGACATTCGGCAGTGGTGGCTGGAGCAGCCGCAGAGCGGCCTGATGCGCTGGCACGCGTATTCGACCGATCAATACGTCCTTTTGATGAACGCCTACCGGCAGGGAGATATGTACGTTTGCTCCATTCTCGATCTCAACGCGTTCATCAGCCGCCACACGAAGGGAATCGACTCCATTGAGTACTCGTTTTTCTCGAACGAGCGGGTGCTGACCAACGTGGACTATGTGGAGCGCGAGGGAATCACGCTGGAACGGATTCAAACGGCGGAAACGCCGCGCTTTCCGTACTTCTTTGTCGGCAACATTATTCAGTCCGACTATTACCCCTCCTTCGGCATTGGGCTGAGCGGCATCATGTCCACCCAGGGGATCTGGAGCTACTCGCGCATATCCGTCGTGCTGTTTCTGATTGCGTTTCTGGTGATCTGCACGCTGTATCTCGTGATCTACGCGTTCATCAACCGGATTTTGATCTTTCCGCTGAATCAGATTACGCAGGCTTCCGAGCGACTCGCGGGATCAAACGAGATGCTCATGCAGGAGCATGAGAATTTGCTGGAGTTTGCGACGATTCGCGAGGCGCTCAATCAGCTCGTGGAGCAAAAGGTGCAGCTCGTGCAGGAAAACACCAGCAAAACCCAGGAGATTGAGCACGCACTGTTGCAATACTATCAATTGCAGACCCGGTCGCATTTCTTTTTGAACTGCCTCAAGAGCCTGTACAACATGTCCGAAAAGGGCGAAATGGACAAGATGAAGCTCATGATCCTCGCCTTTTCGAACCATCTGCGCTATGTGTTTCACGACAATCTGCTGCTTGTTACGCTCAAGTCGGAGCTCGACGAGGCGCAGGACTACTATCGCATCATACAGATGGATCGCGCGCGACCGCTGCTATTAAACCTCGAGGTGGATCAAAGCCTGCTGGACTGCCGCGTTCCGCCGCTCGTGATTCAGACCTTTCTGGAGAACTCCTACAAGTACAACACGGACAGCCGGAAGTTCCTGCGGTTCAACGTGCAGATCGATCAGATTGAGATGGATGGCAAGCCCTACATCCGCCTGCGGCTAAGGGACAACGGCGTTGGCTACAGCAACGAAACGCTCAAGATGCTGCTGGAGCCGGACGAGCAGTTTGAGCAGTATCACGTCGGCATCAGCAACCTCAAGCGGAGGATTCGCTGATCTATCAAAACGACTTTCAGATTGCGTTCTTCAATGCGCAGGACGGCGGCGCCTGCTCGCTGATTTACCTGCCGCTGCGCCGCTGAGAAACGGAGGGAATGACACATGAATGTTCTGGTTGTAGACGATCAGATTTCGGTTCTGAGCGGCATTCTTTCCGGCGTGCATTTTCAGGAGCTGGGCATTGACGAGGTTCGCTCGGCGACGAGCGCCGAGGAGGCGCTGGCCGTGTTTCGGGAGATTCCGATCGACATCATGCTCACGGACATCGAAATGCCCGGTGAAAACGGGCTGGAACTCAACCGCGCGGTGCAGGCGCAATACCCGGAGACGCTGCGGATTCTGCTGACCTCGCACGCGGAGTTTCGCTATGCGCAGGAGAGCATCAAGCTGGGCTGCTTCGACTATCTGCTCCAGCCCGCGCCGTACGAGGTCATTGAGGAATGCCTGCGCCGGGCGTTGCAGCAACTCTACCAGCAGCGAAAGCGCGAACGATTGCAGCAATACGGCCAACTGCTCGAAACAAACGAAACCGAACTCATGAACCACGTGGTGACCAAGCTCTTTTCGCGTATCCCGGAGGACGTGGATTCCTCACTGGAGTTTCTCAACCAGATGGGGTATGCGATCCACAAGGATAAACTCGTTCAGGTCGTGATCATCAACGTACAGTCGTTTCGCGCGTCCAACGAGCCAGCCTATTCCGAAAAGAGCATTCACAAGGCGATTTCCAACGCGCTCAAACAGGCGGGCATGATCTACCCCGTGCTCAAACTCAGCACGGTCAATCGCTTTCGCCAGTTTGTGCTCGTTCTGTTCTCCGCGACGAACGAGGAGCTTTCGTTCACCCCGGAGCAATATGAGGCCTTCTTCGAGAAACTCTGCCTGGAACTGCCAAGCGAGGTGCTGAATTGCTACGTCGGCAAATGGGTCCGTTTTACCGATATGCGCGATGAGATGAAGGTGATCCACCAGTACATCGACGAGAACATCAGCAACACGGCGGGCATCTACCTGACCTCCGGCGAGGGCATTTCCGCCGCGGTTTCAACAAATCTCGCGGAGAGCGCAGAGCGCTGGAAGACGCTCGTTGCCGGCGGACAAAAGCGCATACTCGAGTATGAGATCGAAGAGTTTTTGAAGGACACGGAGAAAAAGAGCAAAAACAAGTTCCGCGCGCTCTGCGAACTGCACCAGCAGCTCACGCACATCTTCCTCGGGTTTCTCTACGAAAACAACGCGGACATGAGCGACCTGTTCAACGCGGAGTATACGTATACGGACTATATGGACAGCTTTAAGGACATCGACTCGCTGCGAAAGGGCGTTGCGTTCATGCTCAACGCGGTGGAGAAGATCCACAAAAACAACATGCCAAAGAGCGACGTGGAGAAGGCGAAGAGTTTTATCGTCAACAACATGGCAAACCCCATAACGGTGAAGGATGTTGCCGACCACGTGAATCTGAGCGCGGAGTATTTTACGAAGCTCTTTAAACGTGAGACCGGGCAGAACATTAAGGAATACATTGCGCTGTCGAAGGTTTCCGCGGCAAAGGAAATGCTGGAGCACTCGAGCCTCTCGGTCGGCATGATTGCGCTGGAGCTGGGGTATTCCTATTTTTCGCACTTTACACAGGTGTTTAAAAAGTACGAAAACATGACGCCCAGCGAGTACCGCAGCAAGCATACGGGTTCATAAGTTATAAAAACAGGAGAAAGAAACCGCGCGACTGTTTCCGGACAGACTCGCGCGGTTTTTTTGTTGAAATATATGGAAGGATTGACGGTTAATCCAGCCGGATCATATTGCCGCCGGTGCGCCCGCTCTCGTAGGCGGCAAAGAGCGCCCGCATGCTGGGGAGAACGGAGGCAGCGGAGACGGGAGACGGCGCGCCGGAGACGATTGCGCCGATAAACGCGTCGATAACACCGCTGTTGGCAGTCGATTCGACGGCGATCTGTTCCGGTTCGGCTCCGGGGCGGTAGAGCACGAGCGGTTCTTCGAAGGTTCGCATGAGTTCGATGGTGCCCAGCGTTCCGCAAATGCGGGTTGAGACGTCCGGCTTGCCATAGGCCGTCCAGGAAACGGTCAGGGTGCCGATTGCGCCGCCGCTGAGGCGGAAGAGGCAGGCGGTGTTGTCGTCCAGCTCAATGCGTCCGCCGTCCTTGCTCTTTTTGTCGAGCGTATCGACCACGGCGCCGATGGCGACGATCTCCTGACCGGTCAAAAATCGAACGAGGTCGATTTTGTGCACGCCGAGGTCGCCCAGCACGCCGAGGCGCCCGGTGGACTTACTCAAGAACCAGGAATTTGCGTCCATCGACGGCCCGCCGTGCGAGAAAGAGGCTTGGACGGTGAGAACGTTGCCGATTGCGCCGCTGGCGATCAGCTTCTGCGCTTTGACATGCGCGGCGTGGAACCGCTGGTTCTGCGCGATCATAAGGATATTCGTAGAGGCGCGTTCCGCCTCCGCCAACCGCTCGCACTCCTCCGGCGACACCGCCATTGGCTTTTCGCAGAGCACGTGCTTTCCAGCGCGGAGCGCGGAGATGGCGAGTTCCGCATGGGAACTGTTCGGCGTGAGCACGCAGACCGCGTCGAGAAACGGGTCCGCGAGCAGCTCTTCGGGGGTGGCATATGCTCGTCCGCCAAGGCCGGAGGCCAGTTCCTCTGCGACGGCGAGCGTGCGATTGTAGAAACCCGCCAAACACGCATTTGGGTTCGCCGCGAGTTCGGGAATATGCCGCGTCCGCGCGATGCGTCCGCAGCCGAGTATGCCAACCTGTACCACGCCGTTTTGCATATTGTTCGTTACCCTTTGCCGTTCGTTTCCAGCGAGCGAATCACGTCCGCAATTTCCTGCGCCATCTTTTCGTGCGTCGCCATGGAAGGGTGCCCCGCGGCACCAAATCCGTCCATGGGGTGCATCATATGGAAACGGTAGAGGTGAATCTTCGCGTCTCCGGTCTGCTGTCGATAGGCTTCCACCGCGCAAACGATGTTGTGCCAAAGATAATAGTTCATGCTGCCGAGCGCGCAAACGATCTGCGTGTCCGGCCCGTTGCAGGCGCGAATCTGCCTAAGAAACGCGAGGTAATCGCAGTCAAACGCCGCCTCCTCGCCGTCCCCGCCAAAGAGCGTTGCATACGCGTCGTTCGTGCCGAGGTTGAGCACGACATAGTCGTTCTGCTTTGCGGCGAAATCCCAGCGGGAGAGATCGTTCCCCAAACCGGATTTCTCCTGATGCGGACGGTCTGTGTAGGCGTAGAGCTCGTCCATGGCGAACGAGACCGGCCAGCTTTGGTGCTTGACCGCCGTGATGCCGGAGATGCAGACACAGCTGACCTCCATGTTCAGCAGCTCTGCCGCGCGCGGCCCGTAGGCGAGGAGGCCGTCCTCCTCCGCGGAGAAGAAAGCGCGGTCGCGCTCCTTGCTGCCGTTGCCGAAACCGCAGGTGATGGAGTCCCCGACGAATTCAATTCGCTTTCGAGGCGGAAGCACGGCAGGAAGAATGTCGCCTTCCACACTCAGCGAACGAAGACCGAGAAATGTCTTGTAGTTCTCCGTGCGTTTGAGCACGCGGATGCGGTGCGTCTCCGGCTGCGCACTCTGAAACAAAAGCCAATCCTGCTCCGGCGCGGACACCTCAAAGATGCGCGCGGGTTCCGGCTGGTCGTCTAAGTAAACGGCGACCCACGGCCAGGTTTTGCGGCGGGGCGCGGTCTCGTCCCACGGGACGCCTTCGACCTCTTCGCCATAATCCGCGCAGAACCGCGCGGTAAGCTCGGTTCCGTGAAACTGAAAGGTGATTCCGCTGGCGCTCCAGTTAAAGTATAGCGCCTGTTGAAGCTCGCTGACATACGTGCGGCCGAGGAGGAAGACCAACCCCGAAAGCTCCTTCCAACCGTATTCTTTCATCTTGCGTTATGCCTCCCGAACGGCCGAGGCGGTCTCGACCATATAGTTGTCCGCCGGGTTCAAGCGGAGCTTTCGCGTGACGATTGCCAGCGTATTGCCCAGCAGTTCCAGCGTAAGTTCCGTTTCGAACCAGCCGTTCAGCCAGTGGATGCGAACGTCCAGCCGATGTTCGCCGGAGAACCTCGCCGTCGCGGCGTATGCGCCAAGGCCGGGAAACGGCGTCTCAACGGTACCCCGCGTAAGCGTGCCGTCCCAGACGGCACGCAGAACCGCGCTGGTGCTGAGGGAGATCGTCAGCGCGTCGTCTGTAACGTCCAAACCAAAGGAGGAAATCGGTGCATTCCGCTCCGGAGAACGAAACGCGGCAAACAAGTCCCCGCTGCCCGGCGGAGAAACGGCCATCCACGGGTCGAACACGCCCTCGTCTACGCGCCAGGAACCGGCGAACGCGCGGTTCAGCGGCAGGCGGTTTGACTCGTCCGGCGGCAGATGAACCGAGGATTGCAGCGATTGCAGCGCGGCGTAGTCCTCCGGCGCGGCGGGAAGAGGCTCGTCTACAAGCTGCAACAGCAGGGTTTCGTAGAGCGTATCGAGTGTCTTCTGCGGGCCGGTCGGGGTGATCGCGCCTTCGTGCACCGCGACGACGAGATCCTTCTCCGGCCAGATGAGGCCGAACTGGCCTTGCCCGCCGTCAAAGCGGTACACGCCGGGAATGCTGCAGGCCCAGAGCAGGTAGCCGTAGCCGCAGCGCCCGTCCTTTTCCTCCGGCGCGTAGGGGTTTTCAATTTGCACGGAGAGCGCACTTTTCACAAAGTCCGGATCGAGTATCTGCTCCCCGTTCCAGCTTCCGCCATTAAGGTAGAGCTGCGCTAAGCGGAGGTTGTCCTCCGTCTTGGCGAACGTGCCGGGTTGGGCGTCGATTTGATTCGGAAATTTCAGCCAGACGAACGACTCCGGGTCGATGCCAATCTTGCGAAACAGCCGATCCGTCAGATACTCTTTCATGTTCTGCCCGGTGGCTTTCAAAATTGCCGCACCGAGCAGGCAGGAGCCGGAGGAGTTATACGCAAAGCGCTCGCCGGGTTCATAGGCCATCGGCGTGCGGAAATAGTTGCCAATCCAGTCTCCGCTCATCGCGGGATGGTGCGCCATGCCGTTGGTCATGGTCAGCGCATGACGGACGGTAATGCGCCGCGTTTTGTCGGAGAGTTCAATGCCGCGTTCGGCAATCTCGTTCGCAAACAGGTCGCAAAGGCGCGTGTCCAGCGAGAGCTTACCTTCGCGGATGGCGATGCCGATCGCCGTTGCGGTATAGCTCTTGCCGAGCGAATGGTTGCAGTGCACCAAATCCTGCTCGTAGGGCGACCACCAGCACTCGGCAAACACCTTGCCGTGCCGCGCGGCGACAAAGCCGTTCATCGTGGTTTGGTCGTGCTCCAGCGCACAGATGCAGGCCATCACCTGACGGCTGGAGACGCCAATTTCCTCCGGCGCGCAGCGCAAAAACGAGTGTTTCGTCATAGGAGCTTCTCCTTTCGACCGGCAAAATAGAAGTAGACCATTGCCAAAAGAATCAGGCAGCCGCAAAAGCTAAAGACAAACCGGTAGCCGGGAACGCCCGCAATCTGCGCGAGCATCGCGCCCGCGACCATCGGCCCAAAGCCCTGCCCAACGTCGCCGCCGAGGAAATAGGTGCTGGTGGCGACGCCGCTGCGCTCGCGCCCGACGTAGTTGATGCAACCCGCCTGTAGCGAGGGCTGCGCGGCGCCTTGCCCGACGGCGCGGAGCAGGCAGGTGAGCAACACGAGCCAGATGGTGTTGCTAAACCCGAGCAGAAACATGGAAATCGCGGTGAGCAGCATGCCCGGAAAAACCGTGTAGCGAATCCCCTTGGAGTCCATGAGCTTGCCCGCGACGGGGCGAACCAGAAACAGAAAGACGGCGTAGACGGTGAAATAGATGCTGATGCCCTTGATTCCTTGCGCGTCCGCAAACAGCACGAGGTAGGAAGCGATAATGCCGTTTACAAAGGAGAGCGTGGAGTAGGGGAGCGTAAAGAACAGGGCTTTCGGCTCAAAAAAGTCACGAAGTTGAATTTTGTGCGGTTCCGCCGGGGGAGCCTTGGGGCTTAGATTTTTGATAAACAGTAGAAAGACGCAGGTCAGCGCGGGCAGCGCGGCGGCGGCTAGAAACGTTGCCTGCATGCCCGCGGCGTCCGCAATCGCGAGGCCGAGCCCCGGCGCGCACGCGGTGCTGATGAGCTGGCTGATGCCCATATAGCCGATTCCTTCGCCCATGCGATCCTTCGGGATGAACCGGATGATCAGCGAAACCTGAACGGTACTGCCGACGGCAAACCCCAAACCACTGCAAATACGGAAGAAGAAAATCAGAGGGATATTCCTGGTAAACGCAAAGCCCATTAGCCCGACCGCCATCAGCACGTTGCTTGCCAGCAGAAGGCGGACGTTGTTGAGACGGTCCGCCATCAGCCCGCAAAACGGACGGCTGAAGAGCGAGGTCAGGGAAAACAGACCGACGATGACGCCGGCGAGCGCAATGGTGGTGCCGATGCCGACCAGATATTTGGATAGAATCGTCGCTACCATAAAGAAGGAAAACGAGCTCATCGTGCTGATTACGAGTACCAGAATATACGACGAATTCCAAAGCTTTGTTGGTTCCTGCGGCGTGTTTGTTTGTTCCATAGACGATACCTTTCAAAAAACGAGGGCACAGGGTGCCCTCGTTTTTGTTCAAACCAGTAGTTTCCTGTTATTTCGCGGCCAGCCAGGCATCCAACTGCGCCTGCTTTTCGGCAATGACCTGTTCGATGCCGGCGTCACGCAGCGCCTGCTGGAAGACCGGCAGCACTTCGTCAATGTTGACTTCGCCGTTGATCAGCGGCAGATAGTACTGCGCGATGACGTTGCTGCAAGCGGTGATCTGGTCCGCAACCGGCGAGCTGTCGAAGGTGAAGCCGAGCGCCAGAGAGTTCTTCGCGGCTTTGTTGGAATCGGCCATCATCTGCCACATATTGTCGGGCTGATAGTACCAAACCGGGCAGCCGGAGGAGTTGGGCAGGTTGTAGGATGCGCCAAGACCGGTCCAACCGCAGTTCGTCATGTCCTTGCCCTCGGGGAAGCGGACATAGCCCTTGTCGTCCACGACGTAGTTTTCGCCTTCAATGCCGTTGCCGAGCAGGTTGGCGGCTTCCGCGTTCGTGTAGAAGACCTTGAGTACGCGCATGGCGGCTTCCTTGTTCTGGCAGAAGCTCGTGATGTGCCAGAGGTAGGTGGTCGCGTTGCCGGTGGTGATCAGCGCGTCGCCCAGCTGCGTGCCGACCATGTTGTCGCCATAGGTCTGCTGGAGGTTGGCTTCGTAGATCCACTCGTTGAGATCCCAGCAGTAGCCGGGGGTGCCTTCCGTAATGCCGAACTGAACGCTCATCAGCGTCGGGTTCGTGTTGCTCATTGCGTCCGGATTGATGATGCCGTGGTCAACCCAGGTCTTGACGTTGTCGAGCAGGTTGAGGAAGTAGTCGGACTCGTAGTAGTTGACCACCTGCGTGCTGTTGAGCGGGTCGGTCAAAACGCCGAGGTAGTTGGTGTCTCCGAGGTAGTCGATGTCCTTCGGAATCCAGTAGGTCTGGGTTGCGCCGGGGACATAGTACTTGTCCGGATTGGCGTCCTTCATCGCGATCAGCGCGGTGGTGACGTCGTCCAGTGTTTTCACCGTGGACCAGTCGATGTTGGCGGCCTTGGAGGAGCCTTCCTTCACGATGTAGATCATCGGGGAGGAATACGGGCCGTAGGAGGGCAGGCCGTAATACTGGCCGCCGATCTGGGCGCACTCGAGCACGCCGGGTACATCGGAGAACAGGTCGAGGATGCCCTGGCCGTCGGACGCCAGCAGGTCGTTCAGCGGAGCGAGCTGACCGTTGGCATACAGGGTGCTCATCGGCATGTACCAGAACGACGAGAAGATGTCGATCGAGTCTTCGCCGCCCGTGAGCATGAGGTTGAACTGCGTGTTCATGCTGGAGAAGTCCACCGGAACGAGGTCGATCTCGGCGCCGGCTTCTTTGCGCATGATTTCGTTCAGCGCGGCTTCAATCTTTGCTTCGGAGTCTGTCGCAAAGATTCTTGTGTACGCCATGCGGATGACGGGATACGTTCCGTCGGTCGCGGCGTCCGTTTTGGCGGCTGCGGCGGGCGCGTCGGTCGCTGCGGCGGGTGCAGCGGGGGCAGCGCAAGCGCCAAGCATGCCGACAAGCAGAAGCATTGCCAGGATCGCCAACAGGGCTCTGTGCTTTTTCATTTTTCTCTCTCCTTTTGATTTTTCAACGGGATGACATGTGTTCGAAATGAGGCAGAACGCCTCTGACACTGTGATCATAGCAAAGCGGAGAAATCGCCCGCCATCACTTTTCTGGCTCTTTTTATCATATTTCCGATCATATTTCGATTATGTTCGACAACACTTATGGCGATAAGTGCAGCATTACATAATTATATAGCAAACGGCGTTTGAAACAAAATATGTCGAAAGTTTCGCTTTCTGCTCCAGAAAAATAACAAATCCCATCGGAATTTTGATAGTTCGGGGCATTTCTTTTTGCTACCATTTGTTTAGGAAGCTGTAAGTATGGCACATCTGACTTCAGCCCTTCACGGAGGATGCTCAAATGGAAAAGCGAACAAAGACGTCGAACAAACAGGTGGTCTCTCCTTCGGGCGAGGCGTATCTGCGCATGAGAAGACGTCGAAAGTTTTTAAGGTTCCTGCCGCTGTATCTCATGATTCTGCCGGGCGCGGCCTATTTGATTATCAACAACTATCTGCCGATGGCGGGTTTGGTGATCGCGTTTAAGAAGATCGACTACTCGCTTGGCATCTTTCAGAGTCCCTGGGTCGGGCTAAAGAACTTTAAGTATCTCTTTAGCAACAACGACGCGCTGCTCGCGCTGCGAAACACAGTTCTCTATAATTTAGGGTTCATTTTCTTTGGGAATATATTGGCGATCGTCGTCGCCATTGCGCTGGACAGCGCGCGCAACAAGTTTTTTAAGCAGACGAGTCAGGTGATCTTTCTGATTCCGTTTCTGCTGTCCACCGTCATCGTCAGCTACATTGCGCTGGCGTTTTTGAATCCGAGCAACGGCTTTATGAACAACACGATTCTGCCGCTGTTCGGCGTGGAAAACCCGATTAAGTGGTACAACGAGTCGAAATACTGGCCGGTGATTCTGAACATTGTGTTCCTCTGGATGTCGTTTGGCTACAGTTCGATTCTCTACTATTCCACCATCATCGGCATTGACAAAACCTATTACGAAGCGGCGGTTGTGGACGGCGCCAGCGTATGGCAGCAGATTCTGCACATCACGCTGCCGGGGCTCAAACCGACCATCATCACGCTGGTGCTCCTCGCGGTCGGCCGAATCTGCTATTCGGACTTTGGTCTGTTCTACCTGATTCCGCAGCACAGCGGACTTCTCTACGCGACGACACAGACGGTGGATACCTTTGTGTACCGCGCGCTCTTGGAACTCAACGATGTTGGACGCTCCTCCGCCGCGGGCTTCTTGCAGTCCATCTTCGGGTTCATACTCGTGTTCGGCGCAAATTGGCTTGTCACCAAGTTGGACAAGGAAAGCGCCCTGTTTTAAGGGGGAATGGAAGCATGATTAACAATAGCAAACTCTATAGTTTCTTCGTCAACGCGTTTCTGGTCGTGTTGATTGCGGCCTGCGTGATTCCGTTCTGGCTGCTGTTTGTCGGCTCGGTGACCTCCGAGGATTACCTGATTCAGCATGGCTACTCGCTGATTCCGAAGCAGTTCAGCTTTGCCGCGTACAACTACCTCTGGGAAGCGAAGGATTCCATTGCCCGGGCGTATCTGATGAGCGTTGTCATCGCGGGCATCGGTGTGCTCGGTAACCTCGTGCTGACGGTGCTGTTTGCCTACCCGCTGTCGCATAAGGATCTGCCGGGGCGCGGCGTGATTTCGTTTTTCCTGTTCTTTACGATGCTGTTCAATGGCGGGTTGGTACCGACCTATATGGTGTATACGAACCTGATCAACGTAAAGGACACGCTCGCGGGTATGATTGTGCCATATCTGTTGATGAACGCGTTTTTCGTCATCATTGTGCGAACGTACTTTACGACGAATATTCCCGGAGAGGTACTGGAGGCGGCGCGCATTGACGGCGCGGGCGAGGTGCAGAGCCTGCTCAAGATCGTGCTGCCCATGAGCAAACCCATCCTCGCGACCATCGCGCTGATGACGCTGATCTCCTACTGGAACAACTGGACAAACGGCATCTACTTTTTGACCACGCGAACGGACTTTTACGGCATTCAGAACTACCTCAACGACGTGATGAACAAGGCCGCGTTCCTTCAGACGCACATGAACGGCATGATCAACGCAAAGAGCGTACCCAACATCAGCGTGCGAATGGCAATTGCCGTCGTTGCGGTGCTGCCGCTGCTGATTGCGTATCCGTTCTTTCAGAAGTATTTCGTCAAGGGCATTACGCTCGGATCGGTTAAGGGCTGACACAAGTAACCGCATGATCGGTGTACCCGAGACGATCGAGAACAACCCGCGTCTTAGGCTGCGGATGACCTGGCTGTAGGAGAGAGGATGTTTGGTGCGGCGGGCGTTCGAGAACGAGCGTCGAGCGCCCGCTGCGCCGCATCGATCACCACGGCAGAACAACCGAATTCGGCTTTCTTTTTTGCCGAAAAATGAAAACGATTACAAAACGGTTTTTTCTCAAAGATCATCAATCAACGATTGGGAGCGTTTCATGAAAAAAGTCGAAAACAAAATCATGCTGATTACCTACGCCAACACGATGGGCGAGAACCTGTCCGCG
>DAIRTE010000002.1:24071-65022 GCA_036804025.1 Clostridia bacterium
AAACAAAATCATGCTGATTACCTACGCCAACACGATGGGCGAGAACCTGTCCGCGTTGGATCGGGTGCTTGCGCGCCATTTTCGCGGCGTATTCGGCGGAATCCACGTGCTGCCGTTCTTTCCCTCGTCCGGCGATCGCGGATTCGCCGTGATCCACTACGACGACGTTGACCCCGCGTTTGGCACCTGGGAGGACATTGACCGCCTCGGCGAGCAGTACTACCTGATGGCGGACTTCATGCTCAACCATGTGTCCATTCGCTGCGCCGAGTTTCAGGACTATATGAAGCGCGGCGAGGATTCCCCGTACAAGGATATGTTCATTCACTGGGACAAGTTCTGGCCAAATGGCGAGCCGACCGAAGCGGAGCTTGAGGTGATGTACCGCCGCAAGGAAAAGGGGCCGTACTTCGAGTTCGTGCGGGACGACGGCAAACGGGTTCGCCTCTGGAACACCTTCTTTCAGGAGCAAGTGGACATCGACCCCTACAGCAAGGCGACGCAGGACTACTACGAGCGAAACCTCGGCCTGCTGGCAAAGCACGTGCCGCTGATTCGGTTTGACGCGTTTGCCTACGCTTCCAAAAAGCCGGGCACCTCATGCTTCTTCGTTGAGCCGGAGATTTGGGACGTGCTGGACATCGGCATGAAGCCGCTGAAAGCGACCGGAACCGAAATGCTGCCCGAAATTCACGAGAACTACACGATTCAGCTCAAGATGGCGGACAAAGGCTACTGGGTCTACGACTTTGCGTTGCCGATGCTGCTGCTGCACGCGCTTCTGACCGGGCGCACGGACCGGCTGATCCACTGGCTGAATATCTGCCCGCGTAAGCAGTTTACCACGCTGGACACCCACGACGGAATCGGCGTTGTAGACGTTGCGGGGCTGTTGACCGATGAGGAGATCGATCTCGTGCGCGAACGCGTGGACGAGATCACCAGCCCCGCGCAGCCGTACATGAAATTTCCGAGCATGATCAAACTTTCCGGCAAGCAGGCGCAGCGCTATCAGCTCATGTGCAGCTACTATTCCGCGCTGGGTGAAGACGACGCGGCGTATCTACTGGCGCGCGTGGTGCAGTTCTTTGCGCCGGGCATTCCGCAGGTGTATTACGTTGGCTTGCTCGCGGGGGAAAACGACATTGAAGCGCTCAAGCGCGGCGAGGAACCGAGAAGCATCAACCGCCACGGCTATACGGAGGCGGAGATTGAGCAGGCGGTGCACAAGCCCATGCTGCAGGTGCTCTACCAGATCATGCGTTTTCGCAACACGCATCCAGCGTTCAATGGAACAGTTTCGATTGAGCCCGACCACGCGGACGGAACACTGACCGTCGTCTGGCAAAACGGATTGCAGCGGGCGGCGTTGCACGCGGACTTTGCGAGCAAGGCCTTCCGCATTACCGCCACCGATGGAACAATCGAACGCGTATTCTTTTCGCAGGGGGAGGATGTTCATGGGTAATATCACACTGCCGCGGATCTTTCAGGACGGCATGGTGCTGCAACGCAGAAAGCCGATCTGCGTCTGGGGGTCCGCGCCGGAGGGCAACCTCGTGACCGTTCGCCTCGCGGGGGAAACCGCGCTTTCGGTCTCGCGAAACGGGGTCTGGAAGGCGTATCTGCCGCCGATGGAGGCGGGCAGCGGCCTGATGCTGACGGTGTTTGCCGGAGACAATACGGTTGCGATTGAGGACGTTGCCATCGGCGAGGTCTGGCTCGCGAGCGGGCAGTCCAACATGGAGTTTCTGCTGCGGGACGACGCGGACGTCGAAGAGGCAACGCAGATCGACTGCCCGGAGATGCGCTGCTTTGAGGTGCCGAAGATTTCCTACGCCGGACAGGAAAACGACCGGGATTATTCCGAGGTTGGCGTCTGGCGAAAGGCGGTTGGGGCGGAAGCGCGCTACTTTTCCGCCGTCGGGTTCTACTTTGCGCAAAAGCTCTACAACGAGTTTCATGTACCGGTCGGAATCGTCAACTGCACCTGGGGCGGAACCTCCGCAAGCGTGTTCACCGCGCCGGAATACCTGACCGGACGGCTGCGATTCTTTCTGGATCGGGCGAGCGAGGCGCAGGCTTGCATTGATCCTGCGACGGAGTTGGAACGTTTTCAGGCAAACCAGCGGATGATCGACTCGCTGCCGTTTGACAACAGCGTGCCAAACCGCGCACCCATTGAGCCGGACGAATCGATGAAGGCCGCGATGGCGCAGATGGACGCGTTGAATCTTTCACAGTATTCGCCGTTTCGTCCGTGCGGACTGTACGAAACCATGCTGAAAACGGTTGCGCCT
This sequence comes from Clostridia bacterium, assembly GCA_036804025.1. Taxonomy (GTDB): domain Bacteria; phylum Bacillota; class Clostridia; order Christensenellales; family CAG-138; genus UBA7703. The sequence goes on from DAIRTE010000002.1 coordinate 26,372, forward strand.
TACTCCGTGAGCGGGGTCATCTGGTATCAGGGTGAGTCGGACGAGCCGTTTATGGAGTTGTACGAGGAGCTGATGCAGGCGATGATCGCCTGCTGGCGTGACCTTTGGCACGAGCCGCTGCCATTTTTGCAGGTGCAGCTGACCACGTTTGAGCGAATGGTGGAACCGCTCAACTTCATTCCCATTCGCGCGACGCAGGAAAGGTTGACGCGTTCCGTCGACCGGGTCTGGCTGGTCTGCTCCATGGACGCGGGCATGCGTTACGACGTGCACCCGAAACACAAGCGGCCCATCGGCGAGCGATTGGCGCTACAAGCGCTTTCCAAGGTCTACGGGCACAGCATTCTCGCGGATTCGCCCTCGGTAGAGGGCGCACGCCGCGAAGGCTCGACCATTCGAATTCGTTTTGCCAACAGCGGGGAAGGGCTGTTCTGCCGAGGCGCATACCCGGAAACGCTGGACGTTTCGGTGAACGGAGCCGCTCTGGAGACGTTTTCCGCGGAGGTTCGCGACAATGAACTCTTGCTTTCCGCGCCGGAACTGGCGCAAGGGACGGTTGCGGTTTCGTTCTGCCAGCGGCCCTACTGTGAGGATAATCTCTATAACAGCGCGGGTCTTCCGATGCTGCCGTTCGTCTGCGCGATTGAATAGCCGATCTACAAAAACAGGAGGCCAACATGTCCATTCTGCAATACACGTTTGAAAGCGAATGTCTCAACAGCAACACGCTGATCACCGTGATTCTGCCGGACAAGCCGCGCACCATCACGCCCGCGGACTTCTACTCGAGCGGACGGAAATACAAGGTGCTCTGGCTGCTGCATGGCACCTTTGGCGACCACACGGACTGGGTACGCAAGACGAACATCGAGATGTATGCGACCGAGAAGAACCTCGTGGTGGTCATGCCCAGCGCCTTGAACTCGAACTACTCCAACTGGAACACTTGCATGCTGGGTTATCGCATGTTTGATTTTCTCACGGAAGAGCTCATGCCGCTCGTCTACGGCTGGCTGCCCGTTTCCAGTAAGCGCGAGGATAACTTTATCGCGGGACTGAGCATGGGCGGTCGTGGTACGATCAAGTTTGCGGTGAACCATCCGGAGAAGTTCGCTGCGGCGGCGGTGCTCTCTGCGGCGCCGATGGACATGTCCGGCATGGGGCCGGACAACTCTTGCCCGATGCTGAACACAAACAACGAGCGCATGGCAAATACGCTCGCCAATGCGGGCGGGCTGGATGCGTTTTTGAACTCAAACGAGAACGTTTGGGCAATCATCGACCGCCTCGCGCCCACCGGCAAACTGCCGCGGCTCATGTTTGCCTGCGGGCAGGAGGACACGATGCTGTATGAGTTCTACAAAAAGTTTCAGCAGCACGCCGGGGAGATCGGCCTGCAGGCGCACTGGTTTGAGCTGCCGAACTACCGGCACGAATGGCGCTTTTGGGATTTGGCGATTCAGGAAGCGCTCAAGTTTTTCGGTCTGACCGAAGAGGGCGGCAACCCGTATTGATCTGACGGTTTCTATTTAGTCGCATAACAATTAGGAGGAAACGACCTTGGCCTATTTTGAATTTAACGCACTCTCGGTGGTGCTCTGCGGTTCGTTTGCCGCGCGGGTGTTCCTGCCGGAGATGGACAAGCTGCAGCTCGACGACGCGTCGCACACGAAGAAATACCCCGTGCTGGTGCTGCTGCACAGCGAGGGCGGCGCCGCGATGGACTGGCAGACCACGCCCGCGGAACGCTGCGCAAAGGAGCACGGAATCTTTATTGTTGCGCCGGACGTTCAGCATACGCTCGGCACCAACATGGAATACGGCCCGAAGTACGAAAACTTCGTCAGCGGCGAACTGCTCGCCATCTGCCGAAACATCTTTCCCGTATCGGCCAATCCGGCGGAAACATGGATCGGCGGCGTCGGCACCGGCGCATACGGCGCGGTGAAGACCGCACTGGAACACCCGGACGTGTTTTCCAAGGCGTTTTCGCTCAACGGTGTGCTCGACATGGGCGCAGTGATTCAGCGGGCGCTTGCAGGCGAAGACACCGGAATCTGCCACGACGCGGACTCGCTGGGGGCGGTCTTTGGCAAGCTGGAAGACTTTGCGGGCAGGGAGAACGATCTATTCGCCCTTGCAAACAGACCCGCGCGGAGCAAGTTCCTTTTCGTTACCGAGGAGGACTACGCGAACCGTCAAGAAAGCGTTCTGCTCGTTGAGAAACTGGGCATTTCCGCCGAACAGGTGCGGCTGCTCGCGGGGGCGGACTGCCACAGCCTGCAACACAGCCTGCCGTTTGCGGTTCGCTGGGCAATCGCGGGGAAGGAGGGCAAGTAACATGGCAAACATTCGACTGTACTACTATTCGGAAGCGCTTCGAATGAAGGTTGGCGTGAACGTGATTCTGCCGGAAAACACCTGGGGGCATTCGCTGGCGGATCGTCCGGAGGGTTATCGCTACCCCGTGCTTTGGCTTCAGAGCGGCGGCGGGTTTGACTATACCGACTGGCAGCGCTATACCGCGATTGAACTCTATGCCGCGGAGGCGGGCATTGCGGTTGTGTGCAGCGGCACCTACTGCTCCGGCTACATGGACACCGTGCATGGCAACTTCAAATACTTTACCCAACTCTCCATCGAAACGCCGCGCGTGGTGCGCCATCTGTTTCCGCTTTCGGAGGACCCGGCGAAGAACTACATCGCGGGCTTCTCGATGGGCGGCTATGGCTCGCTGAAGTGGATGCTGCGCGATCCGGAGCAGTTTGCGGCGTTTGGCACGTTCTCCGGCAACAAGAACGCAATCGACTTTGTGCCCGAGGTGGAGGACAACACGGAAAGCTTCTTCATGTTTGCCAGCGCGTTTGGCTGCAAGGCCAATGTGGAAAACACGGAGAATGACATCGCATACATGATCAAGAAACAGAAGGAAGCCGGAAAACGCTTCCCGAAGGGCTACATGGCGACCGGCGTGGAGGACACTCATTACGAGGGCAACGTGGAGTACATGGAAAAATACCGCGCGCTGGGGCTTGAGTTTGTCGAGACCATTGACCACGGGCACCACAACTGGGAATACTGCGATCGCCACGTGAAGAAATTCATCGACTGGCTGGAAATTGAAGACACGTTCAAGCGTTTGAGCGAGTAAGAAAATGGAGAGAGCAACTATGAAACAGATGCGAACATTGCTGCACCCCGGCACGCCGGACGACGACAACCGGGACTACCTGCCGGAACGAATTCAGGGCAGCGACATCGTCGTCAACGAAAACGGAAACAACTCCCAGCCCTATCCGGAGCGGCTGAAGGAATTTCAGGAAGACCTGACCGGAACCGGCGCCATTGACACGTGGTTTGAATATGTGCCGAGCACGTATGACCCGGCAAAGAAAACGCCGCTCGTCGTTTCGATGCATGGCGGGCTGATGACCGGCTGGGGGCAGGCGATCTACACCTCCTGGACGATCCTCGCGGAACAGCACGGCTTTCTCGTTGCGTTTCCAAACGCGACGACCGGGCGCGTCTGGTGCGTGGAGTGGGGGCGCTGGAGATTTGACGACGGCGTGGCCGAGCACGAGGAAGCGCCGGGCGAAATTCCGACGTTCTCGGAGGACATTTCGCAGAATCACGATTTGAGTATGGCGCGCGCGCTGATTGCGAAGATGAAACAGAAATACAACGTGGACGAGGAACGCGTGTTCATGCAGGGCATGTCCATGGGCGACCTGATGACCTCGCTGTTTGCGCGAAACTTTGGCGACGTGCTCGCGGGCGCGGCGGGTTCCGGCTGCGCAACGTTCCTTTCGAAGTTGTTTACGCCGGAAGGGGAGATTGTCAACCAAGCGGGGCATCTCGACGTGTGGCAGTCCCGACCGGAGCTCAACGACATTCCGCCGGACAAGCTCGAAGCGCTCAACGTCAACCGCTACAACCGCTATTACTGGATGCGCATCAATGAGTGCGCGCCGATTCCGCAGATTCGCATCGTCGGCGAGGACAATTTTGCGTTCTATGCGGGCAAAAAGGCGGATTTGACCTACCTGGACATCAAGAACCGCGACCACGGACAGACGTTTGACGACGCGGCGCTGGTTTGGAACTATCATTTCTCCGGCACGCGGCGCAAGGCGGACGGCACCATTGTCCATTATACGTCGAACCTGCCGCGCGAGGGTGACTCGTTTGCCATTGCGGCGGCGAGCGACTGCGCCTATGCCTGGTTTGACAACGGCGTTGTGTCAATGAACACGAAGGCCGTGCTCTGGCAAAAGCTGAAGTACCATGGGCTCAACGGCGGACAAGCCGTCCGCGGCGAGTATCTCTGCGTGCCGCTGTCGTTTTTGAGCAAGGCCTTTGGCGCGAAGTACGAGCCTTCCGTCGACACGCTGACCGCCGTGGTCAAACTGCCGGACGGCAGAACGCTCCAGTTTGCGCGCGGCAGCATTGGCTGCGTCATCGACGAGAGCCTGCGCAGCATGTATTGCGAGGCGCTGCATCGCGACGGGGAGCTGCTCGTTTCCATCGAATGGTTCTGCCGCTACCTGTTTGGTTCCACGGTTTCGGTTTGCGACGGTGTTGTCTACGCGACGGATCATTTTTCCGAGCTTTCCGCGAACATGGCGGATCTGATTCGCGATTTGCTCAAAGACGGCGGCAAATTGAGCGACTACGAACGAATTCCCGCAATCACAAAATAACGGTTGGAGGAGCATATGGATTTTCGAGTAAAACTGCGCGCCGGTACGCCGGACGACGACAACAGAACCTACCTGCCGGAGGCGATTAAGGGCAGCGACATGGTGGTCAACGAAAACGGCAACAACTCCCAGCCCTATCCCGAACGGCTGATTGAGTGCCGCGGCGTGATTGCCGACGGGCTGGAGGACGTTTGGTACGAATACGTGCCCGCGAGTTACGACCCTTCCAAGAAGGTGCCGCTGGTGGTTGGTAACCACGGCGGTCTGATGACCGGCTGGGGGCACGCAATCTACACGAGCTGGACGATGGTTGCCGACCGCGAGGGGTTCATCTGCGTGTTTCCAAACGCGCATTCGCTGCGGATGTGGATTGTCGAGGGCGTGTTTGACGACTTTGATCCCGCCGCCGCGCCCGACCTGCCGATCCAGAGCGTGCCGAAGGACTATCGGGACAACCACGACCTCAAGTTCCTGCGTGGGCTTATTGAGCGCATGAAGGAGAAATACAGCATCGACGAGGGGCGCATCTTCATGCAGGGCATGTCGATGGGCAACCTGATGACGGATCAGTTTGCGCGCTATTATGGCGACATTCTCGCGGGGGCGGCGGGCAGCGGCGGGCCTTCGCGACTGAACTTGCTCTTCGACGAGCAGGGCAACCTCAAGAATCAGGGCGGGCACCTGCCCGTTTGGCACTCGCGCCCGGAGAAGAACGGCACACCGCCGGGCGAGAACTACAGCGAGTATACGACCAACAAATACAACCGCTTCTACTGGATGAAGCTCAACGAGTGCGACCCCATTCCGCAGATCAGCGTCATTGGCGAGGACAACTTTGCGTTCTACAAAGGCAAGAAGGCGGATCTCGTGTACCTCGACATCAAGAATCGCGACCATGGGCAGACGCTCGACGAGGCGTTCCTTTACTGGGATTACTTCTTTTCCGGTACGCGGCGCGAACAGGACGGAACGATTGTCCACACCGACAGCATTCTGCCCCGCGTGGGGGACAAGTTTGCGCTCGCGTTTACGGAAGGTTGCGCAACCGCCTGGTTTGAAAACCGCGTTTGCGAACTGACCACGCCGGTGGTTCGCTGGCAAAAGCTCAAGTACCACGGACTCAACGGCGGCGTGAGGGTGCGCGGCGAATATCTCTGCGCGCCGCTGTCGTTTTTGAGCAAGGTGTTTGGCGCGAGGTATGAGCCTTCCACCGACACGCTGACCGCCGTGGTCACGCTCAAGGACGGGCGCGTGCTCCAGTTTGCGCGCGGCAGCATCGGCTGCGTGATTGACAACGACCTAAGGAGCATGTATTGCGAGGCGCTGCATCGAAACGACGAGCTGCTCGTTGGCGTGGAATGGTTCTGCAAGTACCTGTTTAATCTGCAGGTATCCACGAGCAACGGGGTCGTTTACATTACGGATCATTTTGCGGAGCTCTCGATCTTTCTGGCGGATCTGATCAAGGACCTGCTCAAGGGCTGCCCGATGCCGAGCGATTTTCGGCAGATTGAGGATCAGGAGCCCGTGGAGTAAACGACCTGCGCTAAGAAACAGCCGCTGATCAGCGGCGGAGGCGGTTTACGTGGTAAACATTAAGGATGTTGCGCGCCGCGCAGGCGTTTCGACGGCGACGGTCTCCCGCTATATGAACCAGCGGGAGATCGTTAGCCCCCGGGCGCAGCGGCGCGTGGCCGAGGCAATAGCGGAACTTCGATACGAGCCAAACCCGATGGCGCGCGCGCTGCAAACGCAGAAGAGCGGCATCATCGGGCTGGTGGTGCCGGCGGTCGACTACGCGTTCTTCAGCCGATTGACGGACGCGGTGGAGCGCGCCTGCAGCCGCAGCGGCTACAAGCTGATGCTCTGCCAGTCCGCCTATAATGACACGAAGGAGCTGGAGATGGTCAGCCTGCTTCAGGCGAACAAGGTGGACGGCATTCTGCTTTGCAGCCGTCTTGGCGACGCTTCGCTGTATACCGAGAGCGATTTTCCGATCATCAGCATCGACCGCGAGCTGGAAGGCGTTCCCTCGGTCACGGCGGACAACTTTGGCGGCGGCGTGCTGGCGGCGGACGCGCTCTACCGCGCGGGCAGTCGGCACGTTCTCGTGCTGACCACCGAGGTGCCGGAATACATGGCGATGTACCAGCGGCAGAATGGATTCCGCGCGGAATGCGCTTCGCGCGGCATGGAATGCGTCGAATGCATTCTAAACGACGTCAACTTTGGCGCGGAGGAAACCGAGCGGATTCTCGCGCAGATGGAACAGCATCCAAAGATCGACGGCGTGTTTGCGCTGGGCGACCTGATTGCCGCGGGATTTCTGCATATGCTGCTGCAACAGCCGGATTCGCAACGGAAGCGCTTGCCGCTCGTCGGATTCGACGGGCTGGACGTCTCCCGCTTGTTTGAGTTTTCCACCGTTGCGCAGCCGATTCAAAAGATGGGGCAACTGGCGGTGGAACTGCTGATTTCGCGCATCAACGGCAACCCCGTTCCGGAGCGGTCCGCGCTGCCGGTGGAGTACATTGAACGAAAGAGCACAACCAGCATCCGCGCACCGCGAGCGAGCGACACCGCGCGATAGAAAGGGTTCTATGCAAGGCAAGATTTCCGTATTGGCAGGCACGCCAAACGACGCAAACCGCGACTACCTGCCGGAGGCGATCTATGGCAGCGACATGGTGGTCAACGAAAACGGCAACAACTCGCAGGTTTACCCGAAGCGCCTGACGGAGCACCGTGGGCAGATTACGGACGACGGGCTGGAGGATGTTTGGTACGAATACGTACCGGAAAGCTACGATCCCGGCAAACCGACGCCGCTTGTCTTCTCCATGCACGGCGGGCTGATGACCGGCTGGGGGCAGTGCATCTACACCTCCTGGTCGCTGGTGGCCGACCGCGAGGGGTTCATTTGCGTGTTTCCAAACGCGCACGACAAACGCATGTGGATGATCGAGTGCGATCCCGAGACGCTGGACGAGGTGATGAAACCCGCGCCGCCGGGCATTCCTTCGCTCAACCGCCCGACGGGTGAGGTTGAGGAGTTTCACGACGTGAAGCTCGTGCTCGCGCTTTTGGAGCGCATGAAACAGCGCTACAACATTGACGAAGGTCGCGTGTACATGCAGGGCATGTCCATGGGGGACTGCATGACGAGCCAGGTTGCGCGCTATTGCGGTAAATACTTTGCCGCTACGGCGGGGTCCGGCTGCCCGACGAACCCGAAGCTGCTGTTTGCGCCCGACGGAAGCGCCATCAACAAGGGCGGCGCGCTGGACAACTGGCAGTCCCGTCTGGAGCACGACAAAACGCCGTATCATTACGGCGCGGACGACCGCAGCGTGGTGCGCGCGAATCTCGACTATTGGCGCGCGGTCAACGAGGCGCGTGAACTGCCGCAGATTTCGATTCGCGGTGAGAAGGGCTTTGCGTTCTTTGCGGGAAACAAGGCAAACGTCGTGTTGATGGATGGCAAGAACCGCGACCACGGGCAGACGTTTGACGACGCCGAGCTGGTTTGGGACCATCTGTTCTCCGGCGTGCGAAAGCGCGAGGACGGCACGCTGGAACACACGATCCCGCTGCGGAAGCGGGAGGGCGACTCGTTCGCCGTTGCCATCTGCGAAGGCGCGAAAAGCGCTTGGGTGAACAACCGGATCGTTCCCATGGGGGTAAAAACCCTTCGCTGGGACAAATTGAAATACCACGGTCTCAACGGCGGAGAGATTGTCCGCGGGAGCTATCTCTGCGTACCATTGGACTTTCTGGCGGGGGTATTTCAGGCAGAGCTGGAACCGTTGCAGGCGGGTAAGGCGGCGCGATTGACGCTCTTTGACGGGCGGACGTTTCAGTTTGCCGAGGGGTGCATCGGCTGCGTGGCGGACAACCGCGTGGAGCAGATGCTCTGCGAAGCGATTTTTCGCGAAGGCAGGCTCTATATCTCAATAGAGTGGTTCTGCCGGTTTGCGATGAACCTGCAAGTGTCCGAGTACGACGGCGTGCTCTACGTGACTGACCATTACGCGGAGATTTCGCGGTATCTATCCTGGCTGATTCAGGATATGCTGCTGGAACAATAATCGCGATTCCGTTACAAACATTATTCATTGGATTTTACCGATCGGAGGAGAAGAGAATGAGCAAACACAATGCAATCACCGCCTATACGTTCATTGGCGATTTTGGCCAGATGGTGGAGGAAATCCGCATCACGGGGCTGGATAAGCCGGTGTCCAAAGAGGAGATCTCGCTGACCAATGCCTACACCGACTGTTGCACGACGATTCCAAATCTGGGCGTAACTTCCGTTACGCAGGAGGGCGGAGAAACGCGAATCGTGTTTGACCCGTTCCTTTACCGCGCGGAATTCCGAGTGGAAGTGGCAGGGCAAGCGATCACCAAGACAGAGATCGGTGAAGTCGTCGTTAAGGACGAGGCACTGTTTTCCAAATACAGCGAGGGCGACGTGGTCTACAGGCTGTATGAACCAAAGGCGAATTCGCCACGTCCGCTGATTCTGTTTCTGCACGGCGGCGGCGAGTGCGGAACGGACAATCTGCTGCAACTCACCGGAACAATCGGGGCAATCAGCCTCGCGAAGCGCTTTCCGGATATGTATGTGCTGGCTCCGCAGGCACCGGACAACGGGCTTGACATGCAGCAGATGTTTGCGCGTATGATGGCCAAGGGCGACCCATTCCGGGTATGCATTGGCGCCGAGACGTGTATTGGTCTGGGCGATCGCGGCTGGAACCGGGACTACGTGGGCCGGGTTTGCGATCTGATTCGCAAGATGATCGCAAAAGGCACGGTCGACGCAAACCGCGTTTACGTGATTGGCATGAGCATGGGCGGGGCGGGCGTTATTACGACGGTTTCTTCCGCGCCGGATCTGTTTGCGGCGGCAGTGCCGATTTGCCCGAGCATGAATGGAGACAGCTATCCACTGCTCGAAAACTGGCCGAATGTGCCAGCGTATATCGCTACCGCGTACATCGACCATCAGGCGGGCAGGCACGCGTATATCCTCCGCGCGCTGACCAAACTCTGGGAGCAGGGGCGCAAGGACATGAAGTACACGCTCTTTACGCCGGAGGAGCTAGAGCAGTATGGCATCGTCGCTTCGCCGAACCTCACCGAACGGGAGATTCGCGGAGCCAATCACAACAGCTGGGTGCTTGTGCTGCACAACGAATATGGTATTCTGGATTGGATGATTTCACATCGTAAAAATTCCTGACGGGAGAGCCCTATGAACTTTTCGAAACTGACCGAGTACCTCAATACATTGGAAGCGTGCTATGGCGTGCACGGGCTGGACTGCAAGATTCTGCGCGAACACGAATCGGTCTACCGGTACATGACCGGCTACAGCGACTATGCGCTGACCAAACCCGTTTCCGAACGCGATCTCTACGACGTGTATTCCTGCACGAAGATTGTTACGATGGCCGCGGTGATGCAGCTCGTGGAGCAAGGCAGGTTGGGGCTTGACGATCTGCTTTCGGATTACCTGCCGGAGTATGCGAACATGATGGTGGCGACGGACTTTCGCATTGGCGAGTGGCCGTTTGCCTGGCCGACGCTGGCCTCGCCGCTAGCGCCTGCGAAACACCAAATTCACATTCACGAGCTGATGTCCATGACGGCGGGGCTTTCCTACGACGTGTTCTCTGAGCCGATTCACAAGATGCAACAGGAAAGCGGGAACCACGCCACGACGCGCGAGGTAGCAAAGGCGATTGCTGCAATGCCGCTCATTGCCGAACCGGGAACGCGCTTTTCCTATGGCTTGGGGCACGACGTGCTCGCGGCGGTGGTGGAGCTCATCGGCGGGGAGCCGTTTGCCCAGCACGTGAAGCGGCATTTGTTTGACCCGCTCGGCGCGACGGATATGTATTTTCACACGCCGGAGAGTGAGAAGAGCCGCCTGAGCGCGCAATATCGAATGGACTTTCAAACGGGCGTGGTCTCGCCGAACAGCGACATGATCTTTCGCCTCTCCGACCGCCACGACAGCGGCGGCGCGGGGCTGACCTGTACGGTGGATTCCTACAGCCTCGTGCTGGACGCGCTGGCAAACGGCGGCGTCGGCGCGAGCGGGCTGCGTATCCTGCGGCCGGAGTCGATTGCCGCGATGCAGCAGAACCGGTTGAATGAACAGCAGTTGCTGGATTTTAACAAGACAGGCAAGATCGGCTACGGCTACGGCCTCGGCGTGCGCACGCTGGTGGACGCCAACTGCGCGAAGAGCCCCGTCGGCGAGTTCGGTTGGGACGGGGCAGCGGGCGGATACGCGCTGATCGACCCCAAGAATCACGTGAGCATTTTCTACACGCATGAAATCGTCGGCATGATTGCCGCGTATAACGAAATTCACCCGACCATTCGGGACTTAGCCTACGAAGCGATGGAAAACTGAGAAACGGAGCATTCAAATGAGACTGGAATATTTGGAATATCCCGAACTGGGAAGGAGCATGTACGTGCTCTATCCTGCGGGGGAACGCTTGAGCTACTATGAGAACACCTTAATAACGGTGCTGACCGACCAGGGCGGCGAACAACCGGCGCGCGCGCTGCTTGCCGACGCGAGCTTCTGCGAACTGGCGGATCAACAGCGCTTTCTGCTGCTGTTTCCGAACCCGCTCGACGGCGGCTGGAACTGGACGCTTGACTCGGAGCAGCGCGACGACCTGAACGACGTTGCAGAACTCGTTCGCTTGTTTAACCATCAGGAGGGATTTGTCGACTGCGGCATCTACCACAACATGCACAACGCGCGGTATTTTATCGGCAGCGGTACGGGCGGTTCCCTGCTGCATGCGCTCGCCGCCTGCAATCCGGTGAACGTTGCGGGCGTATTTACACTCGGCGGGAAACTCGCGCCAAAGGCGGAAGAACAAAGCGTGAGCGCAGCCGTTTCCGCGATTCTTTGGAACGCGGACGAAGCGAGCACCGCGTTTTTCCGACGAATCAACGCGGTGGACGCGGGCACAGCCGAGCATGCCTATTGCAGCTATAACGATGCGCAGTTTATGGAAACGGCGCAAGGTCAGCCAAACGAGCTGACTCCCGCGGTTGTTCGCTATGGTTGGGAGCATCTTTTTTCGAAGGTATGCCGCCCGAACTCCTGCGAATACGGCGACATGGGGCCGCGAACCGTGCGGGACGACTACCGTTTCATCGTGCACGAGGACGATACGCGGCTCGGCGACAACGGCGGCGTTGCGCACACGTGGTTTGAATACGTTCCGACCTGCGTAAAAGAGAATCCGGATAAACCCGTTGCGCTGATGCTCTTTCAGCACGGAGGCGCAGACACGCCGGGCAACATCTGCAACACGATCAAGATGCATGAAATCGCCGAGAAGGAAGGCTTTCTGCTCGTCTATCCGTGGGCAACCGCGCGATGGGGCTGGAATCAGGACATGGTGCCGGAGCAGCCGGACGACGTCGCTTACCTGTATGCGCTGATTGCCTATATGAAGCAGACCTACGCCGTGGACAATACGCGCGTCTACATCGGCGGGTTCTCGAACGGCTCTGCGATGTCGCAGGTGTTTGCAATGACGAACCCGGAAATCATTGCCGCGGTTGTTGCGGACAACACGCGCTTTTGCCAGAACCGAAACACGAAGCCCTTTGCCATCGCCTGGAAAAAGAAGCTGGACTACGATTTTCGCATGCCGGTTTGGTATACCTACGGCACGCGGGACTATGAGTATCCGGCGGTGCGCGGCAGCGGCCAGCAGGTGCAGTACGACTTCTGGAAGTCCTACAACAACATCACCTGCAAGGAGACGCCATACATCGACCAGCCCGCAAGTTGCGGCGTCGGCGTTGTCGGGGACATGGTCGAGGAGTATCATCCGAATCCGCGCTACCCCAAGCGCAAGTACACGACACACCGGTTCTTCTCGAACGACGCAAAACCGCAGAATCTCTACAACTATTCGCTCGCGGACGGAAAGGGGCATGATTGCAATCCGGAGGAGGCGTGGCTCGGCTGGAATTACGTCAAGCAATTCCGCCGGCTGCCGGACGGCTCGCTGGAACGCGTTCAGCCGGAATGATCGGCATAGAGCCACAGAGATAGAGGAGACGCCATGGGGAAACTACGGTTCAACTACCGCAGCGAGGTGCTGGGGCACTATGTAGACATCACAATCGTGTATCCGACGGACACCTTCCGCTGCCCGGAAACGCCTGCGCTCAAAAATCGCTCGCACCAACTGGTGCTGCGGGATAAGCCGGACGAATACGCGTCGGGCATGAAGTTTCAAACCGTGTATCTGCTGCACGGCGGCGGGGACGACGACACGCTGACCTACCGCTACACGAATGCAGAGGCCTTTGCGCAGCGAAACCGCGTGATGCTCGTTACCCCGAACATTGCCAACAGCTTTGGCGCGAACACGCGCTACGGGGTGCCGTATCTGACGTTTGTGACGGAGGAGCTGCCAACGGTGATTCAAACGCTGTTTGCCTCCTCGAGCCGCCGCGAAGACAACTTTATCATGGGCTACGCAATGGGTGGCAACGCCGCGCTCGCCGCCGCGATCACGCGGCCGGATCGCTACAGCGTCTGCATGGACATCTCCGGTGGAATCGGGATGACGCTGGACGCGGAAACGCTGAAACGCGAGTTGGAGTCGGATCATTTTCAGAATGGGTTTCCGCTCTACGGCATGACTTTTGGAGCGGCGAAAACCGTCGTTGGTTCCGAGTTTGATCTGGCGCAGGTCGCTCGAACGAACCGCGCAAACGGCCTGCCGGATTGTCGGTTTATCCTTGCATGCGGCAGCGAGGAGTTCATTCGCGCAAGGATGGAGAATGACGCGAGAATCCTCAAAGAAATGGATTTTGACGTAGAATATATCTGCGCGGAGGGGTATGACCACGATTTTCGCATGTGGAACGACTATATCGAGCTTGGGCTGGATCGGCTGCTGCCGCTCAAGCGCGCGGCGATCTATCCCGAAGAGAACGATGGAACGCGCGGGATTTGACGCAGCGACAAACAGCGCTACAATGAAAGAACAAACGAAGGGGCGAGCCTGCGTCGATTTCAAGCAAAGGCGGTAGAAACAATGAACCTGCTGAATTACAACTCTCCGATCATGCGTTTTCTGGAGCGCGTGTTCGACCTGCTGATGCTCAACCTCGTGACGCTGGTGCTCTGCATTCCGCTCGTGACTGCGGGCGGGGCGATGACCGCGCTGTACAAAACGCTGTTTGACCTGCGCGAGCAACAGGGGAGCGTGCTATCCGGCTACTGGCAAACGTTTCGGGCGGAGTTTCGCCCCGCGCTGCCGCTGGGGCTGCTCAGCCTGCTCGCGGAAGCAGCGTTTGGCGCCTATCTGCTCTTGTTTCTTGCAGAGCTGAGCGCGGGAACGGCCTGGACGTGGATTGCCGTCGTTGCCATCGGCGTGCTGCTGTTCTTTCCGATGGCGTATGTATTCGCGTTGTTTGCGCGTTACCAAAACACCGTCAAGAAGACGATTGTCAACGCGTTTTTCCTGAGCGTTCGCCATCTGCTGACGACCGTACTGGTGCTCGCGCTGCACCTGCTGCCCGTGCTGCTGATTTGGATGTTTCCGGCCTATTCGCCGATGATTGGGCTCATCTGGCTGTTCCTTGGCATTTCGCTGCCGGCCTATCTCGCGAGCGGGCTCTTCCGGCGCGTGTTTCAGCAGTATCCGCAGGAACCACCAACCGATGGAGGAGAAGAGACCACTTGAAACAAACTACATTAAAGCAACCCTGGACTGCACCTGCGTTGCCGGAACCGATTCCGCACGGGGACATGCCGGGGGATAAGGTTTCGATCAATCAAGGGCATATCGCAAAGGCAAGCGCGATCGTTCCGCGGCTGCTGGAGTTGCTACCGGATGTACTGGAGCAGAATCTGGCTCACCGAGCGGCGATTTCGGTCTGCGGCGGATCGGGCGTGGGTAAGAGCGAGATTGCCTCGTTGCTGTCGTACTACCTCAACGAGCTGGGCATCGGCGCGTATACGCTCTCCGGCGACAACTATCCGCACCGGATTCCGCTCTACAACGACGCGGAGCGGCTCAGGGTGTTTCGCGTTGCGGGGCTCAAAGGCCTGCTCACGGCGGGGGCATATGAAGCTGCCTGCGCAGAAGCGCTTTGTTCGATGATGGAGGCAGGCGCGGATTCCGACCCGCAGCAAACGCAGACGAACCCCTGGCTTGCGACCTACCAGGAAGCAGGGCGGACCGGGTTATCTGGCTATCTTGGCACGCAGAACGAAATTGACTTTGCGGAACTTAGCGCGATTCTCGCGCAGTTCAAAAGCGGCACAGAGAAACTCTATCTCAAGCGCATGGGGCGCGAGGAGAGCGCGCTTTGGTATGAGTGCGTGGATATGAGAAACGTTTCGGTGCTCGTGGTCGAGTGGACACACGGCAACAACGACCTGCTGACGGGCGTGGACATCCCGATTTTTCTGCATAGCACGCCGCAGGAAACGCTGGAGCACCGGCGGCTCCGCGCGCGGGACGGCGCGCCGGACAGCCCGTTTGTCACGATGGTGCTGGAGATTGAGCAGGGTTTGCTGGAATCGCAGGCGCACAAGGCGAAGATCATCGTCACGAAGAGCGGGGACTTGCTCACCTATGAGCAGTACCGGCAACTTCGGTCGGAGTAAGAGCGATGCAAAACAAAAATCAAACGCAGGATGCGCCCAATGGCGTAATGCTGAACCTCTACCCGAACAGCCTCGGCGAAACACTAAGCGGTGCGGCGTCGTTTCTGGCGCGACCGGAGGTTTCCGGCGCGTTTTCCGCGCTGTATGTACTGCCGAGCCTGTTTCACAGCGACCTCGACCGCGGATTTTCCGTGATCGACTACGGCATTGAGGCTTCGCTTGCGTCGCAGGCCGACCTCGACGCGATCCGCGCGGGCGGGGTTTCGCTCAAGCTCGATTTTGTACTCAACCACGCGTCGGTGCAATCCCCACAGTTTCAGGATCTGATTCAACACGGGGATGCTTCGGCATACCGTGATTTCTTCATTGACTGGAACGCGTTCTGGCAGGATCACGGCGAGATGACGGCGGAAGGCTATATTCGGCCGAATCAGGACTTGATCGCGGAAATGTTCTTTCGCAAACCGGGATTGCCAATCCTCATGGTGCGCTTTCCGGATGGAACCGAGCGCCCGTACTGGAACACGTTTTATCAGGAGATTCGCTATCCGCGCCTGTCCGCGGAGGATTGGGCGAGCATGTTACCGCTGTCTCAGCGAGAGGCGGATGCGCTTTCGCATCTGGTGAATGCCGCAATGGACGCGGGCAAAAAGCCCGCCGAGATCGATTGGCCGGAGGGTACGGCGCAGGCGGGTATGGGCGCGCTGGAATCGCGCCGGAGCTATCTGGGTCAGATGGATTTAAACGCAAATTCGCCGCTCGTATGGGCGTTTTATGAGCAGACACTGCAAAAGCTCGCCTCCTATGGCGCGAAGATCGTCCGGCTGGATGCGTTCGCCTACGCCTCCAAGATCGCGGGCAGGCGCAACTTTTTCAACGAGCCGGAGACTTGGGACATGCTGGAGCGGCTGCGCGGCATGGCGGCAAGGCAGGGGCTCATGCTTTTGCCGGAGATTCACGCGACATACGCCGAACAGACCTACGCCGAAATTGCGCGGCGCGGCTACATGACCTACGACTTCTTCCTGCCCGGGCTGCTGCTGGACGCGTTGGAGACCGGCTCCGGCGCGCTGATTGCGCGCTGGGCGGAGGAGCTGAAGCAGAACGATTTTCGCGTGGTCAACATGCTCGGCTGCCACGACGGCATCCCGCTGCTGGATTTGCGCGGGCTGGTGCCGGACGAGCGAATCGAATCATTGATCGAAACTGTGGTTGCGCGTGGCGGTTACGTGAAGAACCTCTATGGGCAAAAGAACGCCTATTATCAGGTGAATGCGACCTATTTCTCCGCGCTGGGCGAGAGCGAGAAGCGACTGCTGCTCTGTCGTGCGGTGCAGCTGTTTATGCCCGGCGTGCCGCAGGTTTGGTATCTTGACTTGTTTACGGGCAAAAACGACCACGAGGCCTTGAAGCGCGCGGGCGCGGGCGGTCACAAGGAGATCAACCGCACGAATCTGTCGATGGAACGAATCGAGGGTGAATTACAGAGCACGATTGTGCGGCGGCAGCTCGAACTGCTTCGATTTCGGAATACGTTTCCCGCGTTCGGTTTCGAAGCTTCGCTCAAGGTTTCGCAGCCGGAAGAACACCTGCTGCAATTCACTTGGGAGCAGAACGGCTACCGCGCAACGCTGGACGCAAATCTTTACGATGCCTCGTTTGCTGCAAACGGAATTACGCCGGAGAGAGATCTGGCGTTTTCGCTGGAGCAGAACAAGGAAGACTAGAAAACACGGACGAAAGAATCGACCCCACGGAAGTATCCGCGGGGTCGATTTCGTTAGGAGCGATTCGTTCGCTCTTTGTGTTTTTACAGCCAGGTCAGCGTATTGGAGCAGGCGATCAACGTGACCAGAACGCCGTTGATGATGCCCGGCAGGTACGGATTTCCGGTTTCGCGGAAGATTCTGCGGGAGATAATCGTGGTGACCGGCAGGAACACGACAACCGGGAACAGCCAGACAATCTGCATATTGCCGGCGCTCCACGCAAGGAAGCCCGTGCTGAAGAACGTAGTGTACTGAATCGCGAGCAGCGCCACCGGCGGAATTGCCGCAAACACGGCCAGAACCGCGGTGTTGACCCAGGCGCGCTTACCGTTCTTGCTGCCGAGGGTGTTGTTGTTGAAGGAGTTCGCGGCGACGGACGCGGCGACGTAGTAGATTAAAAACAGCGGCAGATACGGGAACACCGCCGTATAAAGAACCTTTGCGTCGAACGCCTTGATACCCAGCACCCAGAGGCGGAAGTCTGTCTTGAAGAAGTAGTCCGCAAAGAACACGCAGCCATAAGCGACGACGACCACGATCAGCGCGAGCAGCACGGTCTTGCCAAGGCTCTTTGCGCCGATCTTGACGCCGATGGATGACGCGTCGGCACCGTTCTTTTTGAGGTGCAGATGGTAGCTTAAGAGCATGGTCAAAATCGCAAACACGCCGGTGATGGCCGCCCAGCAGGCCACGCCCCAGGGCGAACTCTGCGCCCACGGGGATTTTGCCATACTGAACGAACCGACATTGTTGAGAATCGGCAGGTAGATGACCGCGCCGAAGATTGCGGCGGCGGAGATGCTGCCCCAAAACCAGAGCTTGCCGCCCTTGGCAAACGTTCGCGGCGCGGCGATTTCCTTTCTACGGATCGAGGAAAAGAACGGGGTGGCGGCCATCAGAATCGTGAAGTTCACGAGGAAGATCGCGAATCCAACGAGGCCGACGCAGTTGAAGAACTCTTTCCACTGCCAAACCTGATCGGTCGGAGCCAGCGGATTGGGCGCGCCGAGCGCCTGGTCGAAGAACGCGATGGTCGCGGCGGTTGAACGCTGCGAGAAATGCGACCAGGGGTGGATGATGGAGGGATTGTAGATGACGCGCATGGCCTCCGTACCGTCGACGGTCTCCGTATAGACGGTGCCCTGCATGCGGAGTTCCTTTCCGGCGGGGTCGGTGCCGAAATAGAGGAACGACTGCGCGTTGGAATTCTTCAGGTAGTCGCGCGGGGATGTTTCGTTTCCGTTTGCGTCGGTCTGACGCATAAAGAATTCGTCGTATTGCGCGGCAACGATGCCGACGTCGCGGCTGCCGTAGACGTCCGTATACGCGCCGGTCGTGGCGTCCGTATAGGTTGCGTCCGCGCAGTTGAGCAGCACGGCGGAGATCAGGCGAACGGGCGCCGCGTTGTCCTCGCTCACGGCGGTGTTGCTGGACATGCCGCCGAGCGAGTGGCCGGTGATTCCGATCTTTGTGGCGTCCACATAGCCGATGGTCGAGAGCATTTTGACCGCTTCATACATGCCCGTCGTTACGAGGCCGATGTTTGGAACGTTGTCCGAATAGCCATGCGAGAACATGTCCATGGAGAGCACGACATATCCGCGACGGGCAAGCTCGACATAGTTCGCGTCCTGCATTTCGCGGTTGTTGAACATGCCGTGGCTCACGACGATGGCGGGTGCTTTGTTCTCTGCAGATACGCCGGCGGGCACAAACAGCAGACCGCTCATTTTGTAACCCATGGTCGTTTCCCAACGCAGGTCTTTGACCGTAACTTTGCCCCAGTCGCTCTGGATGCAGGAAGCAAACACCATGCTAACGAGCATCAGCGCGATGGCGACACAGAGCCAAATCTTGTTCTTTTTTTGTGCGAGATTCATACATACCTCCCAATTCATTTTGAAATGCTGTTTTACGGGATAAGGACAATCGCTCCTCCTTTCACACGATATTTAAAAAATTGCGTTGAAAAACAGAATAAGAACATCAACATGATTGATACAGGAATGCACGTGAAATAGAATTATAGAAAAAACGCAAAGAATAAATATAGATTATACAGAATATAATAACGAATCCAACCCGTTCCGTCAATCCAAAGATGGCTGTCGATTTATCTATGTGAGTTGTAAAAAACAAATAAAAAGCGCTTCTTTCGAGCGCTTTGATCGGGTGCGTATCAATGGAAGAGTAGTGGAGAGGTGAAATTGCCTCCGTTAGGAATCGATTTCGATCAATTCCTTTTTCGCGTCCTTCTCCGTTGTGTTTGAGACGGTTTGATCCAAATACTGAATCGCGTGTGCCAGCGTTGCCAGATCGGCGTCGGAGAGACCACTCAACTGATCGAAGAACGGCTGAAACACATTGTTCAGTATGGTTTTGCTGTAGGACTCGTAAACCTCTTTGCCGTATGGCGTCGCCTTGAGCACGATGTTTTTCCGGTTTCCGAAGACGCGAAATCGCGCAATCAGCTTCTCTTCGTACAACAGTTTCGAGATTTTGGAAAAGGAGCTCTGCGGAATGCAGAGACAATCCGATATCTGGGTCATGGTTTCATCGTCGGTTTCGTGCTCGATGATGTACTCCAGCACCTGCCACTCCTGATGGGTCAGGGAGAGACCGGGGTAAATTTCGTTGCGCGTAAACTGACTGCGGGCGGCCATATTGCCGTGCCGCACGAGCGCGGCGACAATTTCGCGATATCGACCCATCCAACTGGAAACCATGGAAATCCTCCCTATCAACAAACTAAGCCTTATTGTAACATATCCCGGCGTAGAATCCAAACGTATGATAGAGATCGCCATGCTGAAAAACGTATTTTCTGAAATAATTGAACAAATGTTTCTGCTTGTTTCTGACAACCGCACATTCTGCGCGACAGAACGGCGTGATGGCCGCGGCGGCGTTTGGCTCCAATGCCGAACGAACGGCTTGGTGACAACTCCAACCCTGATTTGCGGGTGTTCTACTGTTGAATGCATCCCAAATTGGCTCTGAACAGGCGTTTTACTCTGTTTTACGAATCTTGGATGCGAAATAAGGGCTATTTACAAAAGCCGGAGCGTGGTTGGATGCGCAGTCGCCCCGAGCGCATCAGGCGGGGACAGAAAGGCCGCACCTCATTGACAGATCAGTGCAGACATTCGCTGTTTGAACAATGCATGATCGATTGAGCGGATTACGGTTGCGTTATCCGGCGGAATCGTCTGCTCAATCGCCAGAACGTCGTTTCTGTCGTAGAGGATCACCTGCCCGTACGTATGGGGTTCCGTTGTGCAGCAATAAGCATATACGTCCACTCGATCCAGAACTATATCGTCCCAAAGCGCAGCGCCCATGGCGACGGCATCCGGAAGATCGATGATGTACTCGCCGGACCGCTTGAGATTATAGTTGAGCAGTTCGGTGTTGCACTCAATCGCAAAGCGCGAGATCGAAGAATGGAGGCGCCATGTCTCGATGTCCGTTCGATTCAGTGCAGCGGGGCCTAAGCAGAGATCAAAACCGATGATGGTTATCGGAATGCCGCTCTGCAACAGGATGGAATAGCTTTCCGCGTCCGCATACACGTTGAACTCCGCAACGGGCGTCGTATTGCCCGCGCCAAACCCGCTGGTTCCCATGGACCAGATGCGCTTGACGCGTTTCATCGTTGCGGCGTCTTTGATGATGGCGGCAGCAAGGTTGCAGACGGGACCAATTGCAACGATTTCGATCTCACCCGGGTTTGACGCGATTGCATCCAGAATAAAATCGACCGCGTGCTGACTCTGCGCGCGAGCGGACGGATGGATCAGATCCAAGTCGCCCATACCATCGTTTCCATGCACGTTGACGGTGGTGACCGGTTCGCGCAGGATTGGCTTTGCAAGACCTTCATAAACGGGAACCTGCGTGCCGCAGACTTCAACCGTCATCAACGCATTTTTGGTGGAGCATTCCAGCGGTGCGTTTCCGCAAACGGTGGTGATGCCGACAACTTCGACTTCGGAGGACAGCAAAGCCATGATGAGAGCAACCGCGTCGTCGCTGCCCGTATCCGTATCGATGATGAACTTACGCATATCATTCACACCCTTCTTCGTTCTTATTGTGTACAGAATAGCAAATTGATAGTATTAAGATAGGTCATATGACCAAAGGGGTGAAAATCATGCAATTTTCGATCACAACGATTCCGGACGGCATTCGATATGTGGAGAAGACCCTGAAACAAGGGGACTATATTATGGAACCCTCGGAGGAAAACCACTACTTATACATCCTTGTTGCGGGAAGAGCCGGGGTATACAACGAGTGCGCCGATGGAGAATCGGTGCTCCTATATGAGTATCGCGCCGTTGATTTCTTTGGTGAGTTTGAGATTTTTACGGATATCAGAACGCCGATGACCGTGAAAGCCAAATCGGATTGCAGCGTTTATATGGTTGAGAGAAGCGAAGTGCTCAAGTGGCTTCAACTCGATTTTGAGTTCACCTTGTTTTTTCTGAATCGAATCTGCATGAAGACGCTGGATTTATCCTACGAACACATTCGAGTGTCAAAGCTGAGCATTCGGGAACGGTATGTCTACTCGATCAAATCACATTTTGATAGAGGCGATTTGCCGCAGCTCACGAAAGAACGACTGGTGGAAGAGGTGAAAACGCCGATTCGAAGCTTGAACCGGATCATTGCCGAATGTTCGGACTTTATTACGTTTGAACACAGGGAATTCAAAATATCGAATCCATCCCGTTTTGCAAGGGAATGGGAAGCGCTGAAACAAAAATCGTGAATTGGTCGCTAATTGGAAAAGTTCACTTTGCGCTAGAGAAAAATCAGTCCTTAAAGGGTAAGAATTTGATCTCCAGGTAAACTCGAATAAGAAACATGATTCGAATGATAAATATCGTGCATATCGGAAGAACAAAAGAACCGTATT
Organism: Clostridia bacterium; assembly: GCA_036804025.1. Taxonomy (GTDB): domain Bacteria; phylum Bacillota; class Clostridia; order Christensenellales; family CAG-138; genus UBA7703. The sequence continues at coordinate 48,449 of DAIRTE010000002.1, forward strand.
CCCAAGATGAAGAATACGGTTCTTGTCGTTTTGATAAATCGTGTTAAACAAGTCAAACGATAGACTAGAAGCCTATTTCTTCTTTTTTGCTTTCGTCGACTTATTCGCCTTTTCAATGGAATCGGCGCGAAACTGCGCCATGCGGTTTGCTCGCTCGGCGCGCTGTTCTTCCGCCTCAATGAGCATGTTGCTTTGCCGAAGAACCTCCGCCATCTCGGTACGGATCGAATCGTCCTCGATCGTTAAGTGCGAGGAAAAGGCAGTGGGGTACTGGAACTTCTTTTCCCCGTGCGGCTGGGAGAACGAAACGGTGACGAAGTCGTCGCTGAGCTGTATCACTTCGCCCTGACCAAAGGTTTGATGACGGACGATGGCATGTAAGAGATTCATATTGATGTCCTTTCAGAACGGTGGTCCGGTAAAAGTATGATCCAACCAAAAAAGCAGTTCCACCTGGCAACAAGACTTACGCTTCGCCAAATGGCAATCTGCTTATTTCTATTATACCACAAATACCCGACAATGGCGGATGAAAACGCACATTCTTACTGGATGCACGGCAACAATGGTCGAACGGAGGAAGGGCACGGACAAAAAACAGCGCACTCCATACGGGGTGCGCTGAATGTTGATCTGGTTGCGAATTATCTGCGGAAGCAGTCGCTGCAGTAAACGGGACGATCGCTGCGCGGTTCAAACGGAACCTTGCAGGGACGACCGCAGTTTGCGCAGACGGCGTCAAACATCATTCGCTGTTCGTTTCCGCGGGAAGAATTCTGCTTGCGCGCGGTGCGGCAATCCTTGCAGCGCTGCGGTTCGTTGGTGAACCCTTTTTCGGCGAAGAACTCCTGCTCGCTGGCGGTGAAGGTGAAGGTTTGTCCGCAATCTTTGCAGACGATGGTTTTGTCGCTAAACATTTGATACCATTTTTCTTTCTTTTTTATTGAGCCGGGCCATCCCGGCGGATGTACATTGTTGATTGAATCAATCCATCCGTTCAAAACGGAACGAATTCGTTAGTCCGCGATGGTAACGTTCACCGCGCGGAACTTCCGGCTGTCCTTGGGATCGGCTTCGACATCAAAGGTCACTTTCTGACCCTCGTTCAGGCTCTTATACCCGCTGCTCTGAATCGACTTGAAGTGAACGAAAACATCGTCCCCGCCATCGTCGTTTGCGATGAATCCGTACCCTTTTTCCGAGTTAAACCATTTTACCGTACCAGTGCTCATGCTGCACCTCCTGACTTTTCTTGAATTTAAAAACACATGTCGCAAACCATCTAACGACGATGATCTGCAAACATGTGCGGTCAAAGCAATTATTCTGAATACTTTCTGATGATAGCATGCAATTGTGAAAAAGTCAAATACTTCTCCTTTTCTTGGCGCGCTATCGGCCGGCAGGGGAGAAATGCACAGATAAAGCTAGGGCATTCGAGCAATCTGTGTTAACATTGAGATGGTGGTGATGAAGAATCGATAACAGCGTTAAGGTTATCTTATGCAATAGTATCATTCATATCGACATTGGAAAACGCAGGAATTCCGATGACGAAGATGTTTACGAAAAGAGGCTGCGCCTGTTTACAAGTGATAAGGAGTATGGCTCTTTGCTTCGTGCACTGAAAAATCGGGATTACGTGCTGGCAGAGCGCTATTCGCAGCGGTTGAAGATAAAGTCCTACAACCTGGGTATGGTGCGACTGGCAAAGAAATGCGACCTGCTCTGCCAGGCGATCGCAACGGGCAAAGGCGCGCCGGACTTTACGGAAGCGATCAACGACGTGACGGCGGTATACGGAATGATGATGGAGTGCATTGGCCACGCGTTCCCGGCGCAACCGGAATAGTACGGCAATCCCGCGTGTTCCGGCAGACCTCGATACTGACGAATTCTTCGGGACAAACTTCAAAATGACTTTTTCGCGAAGCGCGACGATCCGTTTAATCAAAAAAACAGGGCACACGCGGGGATATCCTTCGTGTGCCTGATTTGTGTTAGCTCAAGTTGTTTCGTGGCGCAAGTTTTGTTACGGATTTTTCCAAACGATGCGGAATACCAGCCGGCGGAGAACAGTAGAAAGCGGAGTGTAGCAGCGACAGTACGCCGACAAACACATAAGACCTGTATGCTGGATTCATTGCGGAAACCCGGCTCATTTTTCCTTGCCTTTCTGAAAGCGCTTTCCGATTTCTCTTAAATATGAGATCGTTTCTGCTTTGAGTCGATTTTGATGCTCGGTGGTTGCGAGAATCTCCGCCTCTAAATCCAGGTCTTGGTGCTGAGTGCTCGTTGATTTCAGGATAGATAAACCATTCTGCAAATCACAGTACTCTCCAAGATGCAACTGCATTTGATTGAGATGATCCAACGGTATTTCACAGCGCAAGTGCTTTATACCGCTGATATAGAACAGTACATAACGAAGCTTTTTCACAAGGATTCGTAACTTGTGCAAGGATTTTTCATCGGAAAATGGACTGGTTGCTGCCATTTGTAAGATTTGTTGTACCCAACGATCCACGCGAAGATTGCAGAATTTTCGAACGGAAAAGAGCGACGCATCGTGCTTGAGTACCGTTGCGCTCATTCTGGATGCTGCTCCTGCATGCAGATCGCTCATCCAATTCCAGATCTCAAACACAACGGGATACAGGTCGTGAGACAACTTTTTGTGGCTCTCGGCTGCCGCAATTTCGCGCTCTTTCTTCAGGATTGTGAGAAAATTGCTTTCGCGCGATGGCTGCTCGCAGTGGTTGTCTGTCCGGGTTTCCCAACGGCGGATGAATACATCCAGATCGCGTAGATGCCCCGTTTCACGCAACAGATTTTGCAGGTTCTGCTGTATCGCCTTGTATTTTTCCTGTTCCAATAAGGGCTTCAGAAAGGACAGCATGGACCGCAACGAACGAATTTTGATTCGCAACTGATGAACCGTTTCCGGTTCATTCGGCCTTTCGTCGAAATCATGTTGCAGTAATAGAATTTCATTTAGTATGGAGTATACAAAGTTTCGGAACACCTTCCATGCGGGTCGGTCGCCGGAAACGTCGACATCCTTCTCACACAATGCGCCCGGATGAACCGCCCAGACAGGAACAGCAAGTATATCTTCCTCCGGCGTGAGCTGAAATCCGACAGCCATTCCCTTTTGAAAGGAAATCGGTTGCCCGCAAAGCAGTCGACTCCATTCGCCGAGAAACGGTTCGTGACCAACGATGATGCTTACACCAGTCGGCATTTCCTGAATCAGTTGGACGAACTCATTTGGTTCGCCGCTGCCCACAAAATCCGCCCGAATTGTTTCCGGTATTTTGAGGGAAGACGCGAGGATTTCAGCCGTTTGGATAGAACGAGCTTTGTTGCTTGCATATAGCCGGATGCTGTCGCTCGCGGCCAGGTACTTCGTTAGAACAGGAAGAATTTTGCGGAAATCTTCGATTCCTTTCCGGGTGAGTTCTCTTTGGGAATCGCTGTTCTCCTTCCGCCTGCGTTCCGCTTTCGCATGCCGGATCAAGACCAGTGTTCGGGTGTTTGTCTCCATAGAAACGGAACCTCCCTTGGATGAAAACCATCGCGATGTCTGGCATCCTGTCTGCGATATGCCGAAATACGATCACCTGTTCCGGAAGCCCCCAAATAGCATGGACGACCAATGCTTATTTGGACGCCAAAACCTCGTCGATCAGATGCTGGATATTGCCTTCAATCTCGGGATACGATAGATCAAGTTTTTCCAGCGTGTTGACGATTGCGGTCAATAGAAAATAATCCCTGACCCATCGATGGTTCGATGGAACGACATACCAAGGGGTATCCTTGGTGGCGCAGTGGGACAGCACGTCCGAATAGTACGCCTGATACTGATCCCAGAATTCACGCTCTTTTAGATCGCTTTCGGAGAATTTCCAGTTCTTCTCGGGCTCCTCAAGGCGCTCTAGCAGCTGCGTCTGCTGAAAATCCTTGGAGATATGCAGGAAGAACTTGAGGATTACGGTGTTATTTCGGCTCAGGTACTCTTCGAAATCACGGATTTCATCAAACCGCTGTTTCGCTGTTTTGTTGTCGATCTGTCCATGCACGCGGGTGACCAATACATCCTCATAGTAGGAGCGGTTGAAGACCACGATGTTGCCTTTGGCAGGCGCCTGCTGATGAATCCGCCAAAGATAGTCGTGGCTCAGTTCCTCCGGAGTCGGCACTTTAAACGCTTTTACGGCAAATCCGCTCGGGTTGATGCCAGAGAGGGCGTTGTTGACCGCGCCGTCTTTTCCGCTGCAATCCATACCTTGCAGAACGATCAGGAGGGCGTATTTTTTCGAGGCGTAAAATACCTCTTGCAGCGCGTGGAACCGTTCCTTGAGCCGCTCGCACTCCGCTTTGGCATCGCTTTTGCTCATACCTACGGTGTCGTCCGCGTCAAAATCGGCAATGTTGATTTTTTGATCGGCTATAATCGTGAATTTGTTCAGCATATTCATGATGTCCTTTTTGTTTTGAGAGTATCACAGATGAATCAAGAAAGAAATAGGGCAGGGGGGAGATGACAGAATGCTGGTTTTTCATTTGCGCGCGGATGCACGGTTGATTTGGTATTGTATTTCTGAATCTAGCATGGTGAACTTCGCATCATCCGTCTACTGAACTCCTCGTTTTTACCAAACGAAACGGCAAGGCATAGCTTCTGATATTGCTGCATATTGTTCAAAGAAACCTCTTTGATTTGATATTCAATTTACACAATCCTGATACTGTGACGGTATAATGTGCGCTGGGAGTTTTGCTGCGCCGAACTTTGAAAACAACCCCTAAAAGCAAAAACCTCCTGAACTGGAAATCGTTCCACAGGAGGTTCAATTGGTGATCAAAATGTTCGATAAGATGAAATGAGGGGGAATCAATCGCACACACAAAACCTTCGTAAAGCTTTTGAAGTACGGCAGATTCCCGGATGAAACCGACAGACGACTGCCGCGGTATCCGGGGAAGAGCGCAACTATTTCTTTTGACCGAATACCTTGTCCACTCGCTTTGCGTATTCGCCCCATTTATTGTAGGTAAGCAGCTTCTCTATCAGCTGAACCGTGGATTTGAGGATTTCCGGCTCGGAAGCGCAAGGCAAATTGAAATAAGGGAAGATGTTCTTCTTTGGCAGATGCGTTTTCGAATTCACAACAATGGCGGTAATGGGGAGGTCGCAGTCGGTTTTTCTGCGGATTTTGCCCTTGTGCTGAATGCCTTCGATCGGGTAAGCAAAATCGATGGATTCCTTTAGCAGCATACCAAGGAACGGATCAACATTGATCGCCGTAAACTTCGGTTTCTCATCCCCCGGAAAGAAAAACTGATTCAGTTCGCTCGCGAGAGTGGAGTACGTAATCAGCGGAGAACTGGCGTCTGCGATCATTTGCTCCACGGCCGCAGAAAGAGGCAATTCTTCGGATTTTTGAAAACTCGTAATCTCGTGAATCAGAATATGAGCGATTTGACAGACAACATCTTTATCGGTAAACCGTAATTTTCCCATAATGACTCCTTTTTTTTGATTCTATCACGCGTGGTTGGATAAATCAAGAAACGTGGGGAACGCGTAAAACCATTGGTGTTCATATGAGTTTGACTGAAGTGATTCAGAGGATCATTGCTCCAATTTCCGCCGGGATTTCATGCGATTTTCAGGATTGATTGGATTTTGGGGCAGACGCCAAGCATACATTGATTTTCCTATATGATTTCGTTACTATTGAGATAGATTCCAAGATGATATTGTCTCCTGATGAGGAGAAATGTAACCGATTGGAATGTTACGGGAGGGAAACAGCGCGTGAGCAAGGAATCTCCATACATCAACAGAGAACTCAGCTGGCTCGATTTTAATACTAGGGTTTTGGAAGAAGCGGAAAGCCCGCAGAACCCGCTGCTCGAGCGCTTGAAATTCTTGTCGATCTTTTGCTCAAATCTCGACGAGTTTTTTATGGTTCGCGTTGGCAGCCTGTTTGACCAGGTGCTGGCAGGGCTTGACAGCGAAGATAAGATTACGGAGATGTCACCCGCGCAGCAGCTGGACGCCATATTTGGCAAAACAGCCGACATGGTCGCTCGCTATAACAACGCGCAGGCGCAGGTGTTTTCTGCGCTGGATCATATCGGGGTGCACCGCATCAAGACCGGAAAGCTATCCGAAATCCGGCTGCAGGCGTTCCACGAGGAGTTTAACAAAACCATACGACCGCTGGTATCGATCATCATCGTCGACGGGAAGCATCCGTTTCCTTATCTGCCGAACAAAGCGGTGTTTATTGCGGTGCGTCTAAAAGGAAAGAGCGACAACAAACTTGGTTTAATGCTTTTTCCGGAAACGTCCAGCAAGATTGTTTTTCGCAATTCGGACGACGTGGTCTTTTACCTCGCCGAGGATCTGATTAAAACATTTGCGCAAGAGATGTTCTCGAAGATGGAGATTGTAGAAATCGGAAAGTTTCGAGTGACGCGCAATGCAGATTTGGAACTGGATGACGAACTCGTCGCAAGCGAAGCGGATTATCGCGTGGCGATGCAACACATCATTGAGAAAAGACGCCGGTTGATGCCCGTACGGTTGGAAACGAATCTCTCCGCATCGAGCGAACTCGCAAAAGATCTGGCGGGCCGCTTGAGGCTCACGCAAAAGCAGATTTTCACACGTCGCGGTCCGCTCGATATGAGCTTGATGTGGACGGTTGTCGACGCCGCAAAAGCAAAGAAGTTTACGGACTGCTTCTACACGGATATCAAGAGTATTTACGTTCCCGGTATTCAGCGGGGAGTTGGTATCCATCAACAGATTCGGGCGAAGGATTTTTTGATCATACATCCATACATCAATTTTGATGCCGTACTGGATCTGCTTCGAGAGGCGGTTCTGGATGACACGGTGATTGCAATTCGGCAAACCCTCTATCGGGTATCGAACCACTCGGAAGTTGTGAAATATCTGGTTGCGGCTGCCGAGAAAGGGAAAGAAGTAACCGTAATGGTGGAGCTGAAAGCCCGGTTCGATGAGGAGAATAACATCGAATGGGCTGCAAAGCTAGAGGACGCTGGATGCCGAGTGATTTACGGGCGCGATTACTTAAAAGTGCACGCGAAGCTACTGCTGATTACGCGTAGGTCGTCGAGGGGGATTCAATACACGGCGCATGTTGCGACGGGAAACTACAACGAGAAAACTTCGAATCTCTACACGGACGTCGGGATATTGACCTCCAATGAAGATATTGCAAACGACATCATTCTGTTTTTCCGGGAACTGGGAATGGACTACACGAGCGGCGAATATCGGGTGTTTAGCGTTTCCCCCGACGGTATCCGGCGTAAGTTTTACGAGTTGATCGACAATGAGATCAAGTGCATGGAGATGTACGGCCGCGGCGGGCACATCATAGCAAAAATGAACTCGCTTGCGGACAGAGAGATGATCGACAAGTTGGTGATGGCGTCGCAGGCGGGCGTAAAGATTGACCTGATTGTGCGCGGCATCTGCTGCCTGAAGGCGGGGATTCCCGGTCTGACGGACAATATTCGCGTCATCAGCATCGTCGGACGGTTTCTGGAGCATTCTCGCGTATACTGGTTCTTAAACGGCGGCGACGAAAAACTGTTTATCTCTTCGGCGGACTTAATGACGCGCAATCTGGATCGGCGGATGGAGGTTCTTTGTCCGGTGATGGACAAAGAAATTGCGGTACGCATCAAGAGCATGCTGGACTCTCTGACGATGGACACGCTGAAAGGCCGAATCATGCAGCCGGACGGCAGTTATGTTCGGCTTGAGCTGGAAGACGGCTGCGATGACGCGCAGATGGCCGAGTATCAAAAATGTCTGGACGACTACAGGGTGTTGCTTCCCCACAAGAAAATTCTGTTTATGAAACCGATCCGCCGCGCGATCGGCAGCGCGCTCGTATGGCTCGGACGCCATATTTCTCCGTCGATATCGATCGATTAGCATCGCGCGCAGGACGGCTTGCTCGGCGGATGAGCGAGACACGATTTAGAAGAATCGGGACCACGAGAACCATATGCGGCAACGTCAATTTGCTGCATGCAGATAACGGGATGAATTGGGAGGGTTAGGTTATGAAAGTAGGATTATTAACCAGCGGAGGAGATTGCCAAGGACTCAACGCCGTATTACGGGGCGTAGCAAAGACGCTCTTTGGGAGCATTTGTGATCTTGAGCTCTACGGAATTCTGGACGGGTATCGCGGCTTGATTGAAGGAGAATGGCGCCGGATGGGGCCGGAGGAGTTCTCCGGCATTCTGCGTCAGGGCGGCACGATTCTCGGCACATCGCGGCAGCCGTTTAAGGAAATGCAGACGTTGAACGAGAACAACACAAACAAGCTCAACATGATGATGTCGAACTATAAGCAGTTTGGGTTCGACGCGCTTGTGATTCTGGGCGGAAACGGAACGCATAAAACAGCACACCTGCTGAGTCAAAATGGCGCAAACTTGGTTACGATACCAAAGACGATTGATAACGACGTTTACGGAACCGATCTTACATTCGGTTTTGACAGTGCGGTAGAGAAGGCGACCTATGTGATTGATGCGATCCACACAACCGCCGCATCACATGGCCGCGTGTTCGTGATTGAACTGATGGGGCACAAGGTTGGTTGGATTACGCTTTGCGCAGGCATTGCGGGCGGCGCAGACGTGATTTTAATACCGGAGATGCCATATGACCTCGAACGCGTGATGAAAGCAATTGAGGATCGTAACAAACAGGGCAAGAATTTTTCGATCATTGCGATTGCGGAAGGAGCGCTGACAAAGGAAGAGGCGGAGCTTCCGAAAAAGGAGCGGGGCAGTCTCATTGCGCCGGGCAACAGACTGGCGGAAATTCTATCCACAAGGCTTTCGCAGGATGTTCGCGCGATTGTACCCGGACATTTGCAAAGAGGCGGAGATCCAACATCTACGGATCGCCTGCTGTGCTCCCGCTTTGGAGCTATGGCCGGTGAATTGGTGAAAAAAGGACAGTTCGGGAATATGGTCGCGCTTCGAGGGACCGAAATCGTTGCCGTGCCGCTTGGCGAGGTTGCGGGCAAATTGAAGAGCATTCCGCCAGACTCGCAGCTCTTGCGCCACGCCAAGCTTCTTGGAATATCCATGGGGGTATAACTGTTATTTTTAACAATAGGACAGAATCTTCAAACAAAATAGGGCATATCGTGAAAGTTCCGGTTAACCGGAACTTTTTTTGAAACGCAAGCTTACCGCGCCATATATACCGTCTGCGGGTTTTCGCAGAGTGTTTGGCAGAAAGAATGGAGGAGTGGTTGTAAAAAGCAGAGCTTATCTCAAAGGGTTTCTCATCGGATTTGACAGTAATATACAATAAGTATAGTATCAGTGGTAAGTACTTATTACTTTATTCCTATATTGTACCGTCCCAGTGATGAAAACACGTGAGGAGCGCAACATGATGGAAGAAGAAAATCGAACACAAGTCGGAAACGAAACAGATCAGTATCCACAATCGGGAAGATTTCAAGCGTACGAAGAATTGCAAATCGATCACAAAGAGGGCGACAAGGCGGTTAAGCTTTGGTTCTTCCTAAGCGTGTTGTGGTTTGCGTTTTTCACTACCTTTGGTCTTCTGTTGGCGATTAAATTCTTCTTTCCAACGTTTCTGGGGGACGCCTCCTGGCTGACATTTGGCGTGCTGAGACCGGCGCACGTAAACGGCGTACTGTTTGGCTTTGTTTCGTCCGGCTTACTCGGCGCGATGTTCTATATCGTACCGCGTTTGTGCGCAATTCCAATTTATAAACCGCGTCTTGCTTTGGCGACTCCGATTCTTTGGAACACCGCGGTATTGACCGGGATTATTTGGATTTTATTCGGCGGTTCGCAGGGCAGGGAATATGCCGAGCTTCCATGGGCAATTGATATTGCGGTGATGGCAACGCTGCTCTTGATGGCGGTTGTGGTCATAGGCACCATTGTGAAGCGCAAAGAAAAGAAGCTCTATGTGAGTCTTTGGTACTATGCGGGCACAATGCTATGGTTCCCGATCGTGTATTTCATTGGCAACGTGATGTGGCATCCGGCGACCGGCGCGCTCAACGGCATTCAGGATGCCATGTTCAACTGGTACTACGGGCATAACGTGCTGGGGTTATGGTTTACGACACTTGGAATCCCGGCGCTCTATTATGCCATACCGCGCATCATCAAGCGGCCTCTTTATAGCCATCTGCTATCTCTGATCAGCTTCTTCAGCATTGCGTTCTTTTATACCGGCGTCGGCGCGCATCACCTGCTGCAGGCGCCGATTCCGGAGTGGGTAAAGACCATTGCCGTCATTATGACGGTGCTTATGCTTGTACCGGTTCTGGCGTTTGCAACCAACATTGTGCTGACGCTGAGAGGCTCCGGCGCCAAGGTGCTGAAGAACCCGATCTTGATGTTCCTGCTATTCGGCTTTGCCAGCTATGTTTTCGCTTCCGCTCAAGGGACCATTCAAGGCGTTCGATTGGCAAATGAATATCTGCACTTTTCACAATGGACGGTTGGGCACGCGCACCTAGCGCTGCTGGGAGGATTCGGGTTCATTGCGGCAGGGCTGGCGCTTTGGATTGTGCCAAATCTGTTTCGATCTCGAATTTACAGCAGGAGCCTGCTAAAGACGAGCTGGTGGACGGCTGCAATCGGGTTTACGCTCTTTTTCCTTGCGATGACGATCACGGGCTTGATTCAAAACGCCAACTGGTGGAGCCACATCAATGTGGTTGAAACGCTGCCAACGCTCCGCGTTCCGTTTGTGGTGCGCGCAATCACCGGCGGGCTGGTTGTCGTTGCCGCCTATATGGTTGCGATCAACGTGCTAATGACGTACAAGAAAGGGAAAGACCCGCTTCCCGCGGAGGTATACGACCATCCCGAATCGAAATACGTGATACCGTATTCGGCTTTCCAACGAAACAGCCAGCAAAACATCAGTCTACCCGTGATCTTTGCCGGCGGACTTGCCGGATTTACCGTCATGACGTTTATGGTTGTCGCGATGCCCTACATGTTCACCGCAAACGAGCCGAGCGACGATGGAGCGGCGCATGTACTCACGGCAACGCAGCAATTGGGAGAAGACGTATATAAAGCAAATGGTTGCTTCTATTGCCATAATCAATTCATTCGAGAGTTTGATTGGGCGATGGTGGACAATTCGGAGCCGGGGGATTATTACTATTCCAGCCCGAACTTCATGGGAACCGAGCGCACCGGCCCGTCGCTCGGCGCAATCGGCGGCAAGCGGCCGACCGAATGGCACTTTTATCACTATGCAGATCCGCGATCTGTTTCGCCGAGCTCCATCATGCCGCCGTTCAATTTTCTGCCCAGCAAAGAGCTAGACGGTTTGGTGGACTACATACAAAACCTTGGCGGAAACGATTTGAGCACGAACGACTATCAGCCGCTGGTGCCGCTGGAATACCGCAGCGTGGAGAACCCGTACATGCAGATGATGGCGGCGGTCAACGCAAACTACAACGCAAACACGCAGGAGTTTACCGGCACGGATGCGCAAGCGAGCGAGTGGGCGGCGCTGTATGAAGAAGGAAAGATGCTGTTCACACAAAAATGCATGCCATGCCACAGCTGTTCGGGCAACGGTCAGGGTACCTATGCGCGGCAGACACTGGCGCACCCCGCCAACCTGAACGAGAGAATTTCCAACTTTCCCGATCCAGTGGATGCCTACCATTTCTGGCGGGTGAGCGAGGGCGTTAGCGGGACGGCGATGCCGCCTTGGGGTTGGTCGCTCGATTCGGACACAATCTTTAAAATCAACACCTACGAGATGAGTTTTGTGAGCGGTTCGCTCAGGACTGTGTCGGGCGACATCTCTGATCAGGAAGGCGATCTGTACAACGATCAGGGGAACGACAAGCCGATGATCGCGGGTACGCAGGCGGACTTTGCCGCAGGGCAAGACCTCTACAACATGTATTGCGTTGTTTGCCACGGGCAGGACGGCAAGGGCAACGGGCCCGCGTCCATCCGTTCCGATGGCGGTTATATTATGCCGGTTCCGGCAAACTTTACGGAAAGCGGGTCGGACTTCACCAAATTCGGGCGCTATCTATGGAAGGTGCAGAAGGGTGTTGAGACAACGAATATGCCGCCATGGGCAATGGCACTGAGCGACGAAGAAATCTACGACGCAATCTTCTACATACAGGGATTCTCGAAGGCGGATAACTACAACAGCAAGTGGGCGCCTTTGTATACCGATCCGTTCGCGCTGACACTGAAGGAGTAGCATTATGGATGAAGGAACGATTGCTCTGATTATTACGAGCGCCGGTATCTTTGCGGTGTTTGTCGGGCTATTCATCTGGGGGCTGGTGAGCGGCCAGTTCCGCGATGTGGAAGAACCGAAATACCGGATTTTTGAAGAAGGGGACATGCAGGAAGAGAAGAAGGGAGAGGATATCCATGCCTAAACTGCCCGGGTTCTTTATGACATCGTTTTGGGTGTTTGTTGCCAGCATCGTCTTGATTGTGCTCTTTATCTGGCTGTTCGTGATCGGGAAGAAAACATATAGCGTAGACGACGCAGAATCTCACGCGGAAGACTATGCGAATGTGATCAAGGAAGGCCACGGCGGAATGACCGCGTTTCTCTGGGTTACATTTTCGCTGATATTCTCATGGACGGTGTACTATGTCATCGTAAACTGGTCTCAGTTTAGGGTGATTGCAGCGATCAGAAATATTCTGAGTTGAGGTTGCTATGAAAAACGATCGAAAACGAAGCATGTTCAAACGTCTCCGTGCAACGGCTTTGGCGCTGGGGCTATTGCTCTTCTGCACTGCGTGCAGTTCGGCACTCGAGCAACCGGCTGCGAAAATAGAAACACCTACAAACGCAATGGCAGGAGACGTTACCATTTCGGTGAATGTAACCGCAGGGAACACAGCAAACAGCGGGCTGGAGGAAGGTCGCATTATTTACTATATGGATGCTTCCGTGCCCGTTTACTACGCACATTCGGCAATCAGCAAGGCCGGAACCTATGCGATTTCGGAGGAGACTTCCTATACGTGGACAGGGGTAACCCCGGGCGAGCATACGTTTTCCATTCAGCTGGTAGACAAGAACAATACGCCGCTTCCGGCCCCGGTGGTAGACTCCGTGACCATTCAGGTTGGTGCGCCAGAGGGGGCACCCATGTTGAGCATCACCAATCTGGCAGACGGAGATTCGCTTACGCCGGGGAACATTCTACTCGTCGTGCAAGCAAGCAACTTTATCATCAACAAGAGCGGCATGGGCGTTATCAATCATACCGGCGAAGGCCACCTGATTTACTATATCGATGAGAATCCGCCAACGGATTCGGGTGTGCCTGCCACAACCGATACGTCCATGGTGTCGACGGAAACCAGTCATCTGTGGAAATACATCACGGAAGGAAAGCACACGTTTTCCGCGCAACTCGTAAACAACGACGACACACCGTTGGAAACGCCGGTTGTGGTTACCGTTTCGATTGACGTAAAGCCGTGATCCATCCATTTCATATTTCGAAGCGTAGAAAGAAGACATGAAGAAGATTTTAGGCGTATTGAAATCGACAAGGATGGCGGCGGCGCTCATCCTTGTTCTTGTGATTCTCTGCCTGATCGGTATCCTGCTGCCGCAGATACCGGCTGCGTATTCCGCAACACCGGAAGGGTCTGCGTGGTGGGTTGAAAACGTTGCGTTTCAACAGGTAGGAGATCGTGCTGATACATTGGAAGCATTAGGCTTGTTTGATGTGTTTCGATCGGCTTGGTTCATCGGCACTGTAGCGCTGTTGATGCTGAATATTCTGGCATGCTCCACCCCGCGCATCCGGTTGATTGCAGCGGAATCAAAGAAAAACAAAGTGAATTGCGATGACGCGTTCTATCGGAGCGGCGCCTATACCTACGATTTTTTGATTCCGTCTGCACAAGAGCAGGGAATTGAATCCATTGAGCAAGCACTTGAGAAGAGCCATTACTCGGTGGCCAAAGAGGAAACTGCAACTTCCGCTTATTTTGCCGGAGAAAAGAACAAGTTTTCCAGATGGGCAACGCTTTTTGTGCATTTGAGTCTGATGTTGCTCCTGGCTGGCGTGATCGTGGGATCTCTGTCCGGGTTTCGGGACGACGCATTTATCGTCGCAGAGGGCGCCACAAAAGAGATTGGCCATGGAACAGGGCTGAGCATCTCGCTCCACTCATTCACGGATAGTTATTGGGACGATGGAACGCCGAAAGACTACAAGAGCGAGATTTCAATGAATCAAAACGGTGAGCCGGTGAAAACCGGTACCGTAAGGGTCAATCATCCCGTTTCGTTTCACGGTATCGCTATCCACCAGGGATTCTTTGGGAGGGCAATCGGTCTAAGCCTTTCGGATGCGGAAGGAAAAGTGCTGCTTCAGGATTCTATTCCGCTAACAGGTTATCAGGAAAACAACAACCTCAGCCGACCGCACGGAACGGTGACCCTTTCGGAAAATGGTTATACAGTTGTTTTACTCGGCAGCGCAATCAACGCAAACGACCCGTATATTGAACAGAACCAGACCGGCATCGAGTTTTATGATGCGGATATGAACTTCATCGGATGGTTGATCTTGGATCAAAACACGCCGAAACAGATTGGCAATCTCAACATTCAATATACCGATTTGCAGTATTCGGGATTTCTGGTTTCGAAAGACCCGGGAACCCCGTTGATTGGAACTGCCGCCGCGCTGTTCCTGCTGGGACTTGGGATGATTTTCTATTTTCCGTATCGGCGTGTTTGGATCAAAACGCAGGGCGATGGGTCGAACACTGCGCGGGTTGTTGTCAAATTGGATGCCCGCAGGGAATTCGGTCTGGAACGTAAGGCGCTCAAACTCTTGCAATCACTGGGATATCCGGAGAAACCAAAGGGGAGCCAACATGAGTCTTGAAACGTACCTGTTCATCGCTGGAGAATGCGGCATTTTTTTGTCCATTCTCGCTTGTATCACCACCATATTTGTTGAAAAGGCAAAGGATCAGGACCGTACCGCGAAAGCCGTCAGAATCGTGAAAAAAACGGTCGTGGCGCTCTCGGTGCTAAGCATTGCATTGCTCACCGTTTTCATGGTAGCCCGAACCATTCGCGTCGGGCATGGCCCGTTCACAAGCATGTATGAATTCTCGATTGCTTTTGTCTGGGGCATTCTGCTCATGAGCGTTATTTTCTCCTGGAAATACAAGAATGTTGCAATCAACCTTGCCGGGTTTGTCGTCGGCGCATGCCTGATGGTCTACGTCAGTACACTTTCTTCAGAGGCTGCTCCGCTCGTGCCTGCACTGCAAAACAGCGTTCTGCTTTCGGCGCATGTGTTCTCAGCGGTCATCGCCTATGGATCGTTTACCATTGGGTTTATCGCCTCCGTTCTGTTTTTGATACAGAAGGGCGACCGGTTCACTGCGTTGCCGTCGGCAAGCAAGCTGGAAGACATTGGCTACCATTCCGTTGTGATTGGGTTTCCGTTTTTAACGCTCGTGATCGTTCTCGGCGCAATTTGGGCGGATATTGCCTGGGGCAGCTTTTGGAGCTGGGACCCAAAGGAAACGGCAAGCCTGGTCACCTGGCTTTTGTATGCCGCGTATCTGCACACGCGGTTGGTGAAAAAATGGAAGGGCAAGAAGAGCGCGATTCTACTGGTCGTTGGCTTTGTTGCGGTTATCTTCACGTTTTTTGGCAATTATATTTTTAACGGGTTACACTCTTACGTATGACCGTTGCAAAGCGGCAGCTTGGAGGAAAATATGAGCATTGAAGACCAAATGCACGTCATTGGCGTCGTATTAGGCTGGATCATTGCAGCTGGCTATGTTTGGGCTGTCATGAACTTTTTCGTGAAACGAATCTATCGCAAATCGATCGCCAACCTGCCGGGTGATTCGCCGAGAAAAAGAAGGTTCACCGGGTTCATGCACGCGGTTACGAAGAGCCATAAATTTGTTCCGCTCTTTTTACTTACGATTCTATTGCTGCATTTTCTAATGGAGCTCATCCATGTCGGCTTCTTTGCTACAGGGGTCATCGCGATCGTTCTACTGCTATTGCAAATATCGCTTGGCGTTTACGGCACGACGGCGAAGGAGATCAAAACGGATCGCTGGCTCTATGCGCACCGCACGGTCGCGGTATTGTTGTTTTTTGCTATTGCTGCACACGCGACTACGGCGATTGTACTGAACCCATAACGCCGCGTATGCCGGTCCTCCCATAGAATGGCAATCGGCTTTTGGAAATCGCAAATCGGTTTCAGATTGTAGCAAGTGAATATGCATAGACGATGAGAGGCAAGGGCTTCACGCTTTTATAACAAAAGAAGAAAGCATTGATCAAAAGAAGATCCTTCCAATTAGGAGGGATCTTTTGGCTGAATTTTCGTGAAATGAAATGATTCCGCGAATCACGGTGGAGGGACGTTCGTACAAAACCGGACGTGATTCGAATGGGACTGAAGCTGGAAAACACATAAAAACGAGCT
>DAIRTE010000003.1:0-15561 GCA_036804025.1 Clostridia bacterium
CCCCGTGCTTCCGCAAGGAGGTCGGCGCGCATGGCATCGAAGAGCGCGGCGTGTATCGCATTCATCAGTTCGAAAAGCAGGAGATGATCGTGGTCTGCAAGCCCGAGGAGAGCATGCAGTGGTTTGAAACGATGCTGAAAAACACGATCGAGTTTTTCAGCACGCTGGATATCCCCGTGCGCTCGCTGGAATGCTGCAGCGGCGACCTCGCCGACCTGAAGGTCAAGAGCATGGACGTCGAAGCCTGGTCCCCGCGTCAGCAGAAGTATTTTGAGGTGGGCAGCTGTTCGAATCTGGGCGACGCGCAGGCGCGGCGTCTCGGCATCCGCGTGAAAAACAAGGAGACGGGCAACTATTTTCCGCATACCCTCAACAACACGGTGGTTGCGCCCCCGCGCATGCTGATTGCGTTCCTCGAAAACAACCTCCGCGAGGACGGCAGCATCGCGATTCCCGTCGCGCTGCGCCCGTACTTCCGCAACAAGGCGGAGATTCGGTAAAGGATAGGTAACTCTTCTTTCTTAAAAGAAAGAAGCAAAGAATTCAGCTCAACTAAAAAGGAACCGCTTGCGCGGTTCCTTTTGTGTTGCTTGCGTTATGCCGTAGGCTCTGCAACTGCGGTATCCGTCGTGGCGGTGTCACCGGCAGCCGCTTCGTCCAGCTTCGCCTGCGCGCCGCCCGCGCACGTGTCGCAGGGGTCCCAGCGGTTGGCTGCGAACGCGTCGTCCAGCGAGCCAGCATAGAGCGTACCGCCATCCGCCGCAGGAGTCTTGTCCTTGATGTACGGGCAGTTGCGGTCAAAGTGGTAGCTCTTGCCAAAGCGCGTCCAGTAGACTTCGCCGACGGCTTCCGCCTGCGCTTCCTGCTGCATCTGCTGCACCTGCGCTTCGCTCGGCTGCTGGAAGTCCACCGAGGCGGTTCCGGCGCCGACGAGCAGCACCGCGAGCAGCGCGATGAGGATCGTCTTGGTCTTCTTGTTGAGCTTGTCGCTCTTGGCGAGCAGGAAAATACCGATGGGCAGGAAGCAGACGAGAACCATGATCACGCCGAGCTGGTGCCAGAGCGTGCGCACGAGCTTGCTGTCCGAAAGGTTCGGGCGGATGCGGTTCGCCTTTTTCCAGAGCTGGGCGGCGACGATGCAGAAGATCGCGTCCGCGACCAGCGCGCCGATCATGTAGAGGAATTCCGGATCGTTCCAGTTCTGCGCGCCATTGCGAATCGCATAGCTGAACGCGAAGAACGCGGCGACTTCCGCGGCGATGGCGAGCACCCAGAGGATGATCGCGCCGATGCGCAGACCTTTGACGGAGCCTTTTCCACCGGAGGCAGGGGCTTCGACTTCCTGCTCAACGGTTTCCTGCACCTCTTCTGCCTGCACAACCGGTTCCTTTTTCGCCGGCTTCTTGGGCGCGGCGGCTTTCACGGCGGGCTTTGCGGCGGATGCAGCGCCGGACTTCTTCGCTTCCGCGGCTTTCTTCGCGGCGGCGGCCTTCTTTGCGGCTTCCGCTTTTGCCGCGTCGGACACAGTCGATTTCTTTTCCATATGGTACCCCCACGTATCAAACTGGTATTTGTTTTATTACAGTATAACAACATTAAAAATCGTTTGCAAGAATCCAACGCGAATCCCACCGACTCACAATTTACAGTCTTCGTAGCGAATAATAGAAATCGTTTGCAAGAAATTCATCGTCTCACAATTGGATTCTCTGGTCAAGAAACCGGAGCGGATGTTATAATGATTCTGTGAATGGAGCAGCCCGCGCTTGGGAGCGGACGCAGGGTGAAGTCCATCGCAGAAACACATCTCGGAGGAAAAGGCACAAAACATGCTGAATTTTGATTTTTATAGCCCGACGCGCCTCATATTTGGAAAAGGCACGGCGGATCAGGTTGGCGACCACATTGCCCCGCTGGCGAAAAAAGTGCTGCTGCACTATGGCAGCGAGCGCGTGGTGCAGAGCGGGTTGATCGGGCGCATTGAAAACTCGCTGGCCAATGCGGGCGTTGCCTGCGTGAAGCTCGGCGGCGTTATCTCCAATCCGGACATCGAACTCGTGCTCAAGGGCGTTGCGCTGGCAAGGCAGGAGGAGGTCGACCTGATTCTCTGCGTCGGCGGCGGCTCGGTCATCGACTCCGGCAAGGCGATAGCGCTGGGGCTCCAGAACCCCGACCTCGACCTCTGGAGCGTCTACGAGAACAACCTCGAAACCAGGGGTGCATACCCCGTTGCGTGCGTGCTGACCTTCCCCGCCGCGGGCAGCGAGGCGAGCAACAGCACGGTGATCAGCAACTACAAAACAAACAAGAAGTGCGGCTACAACCGCGAATGGAACCGCCCCGTGCTCTCGATTATCGACCCCACGCTGTTTGAAACGATTCCGAAGTTCCAGATTGCGGCGGGCGTTGCGGACATGATGAGCCATATCTTTGAGCGGTATTTTTCGAACACGGAGCACACGGAGCTTTCGGACGCGCTCAGCGAGGCGACGCTTCGCACGCTGCTCACGTTTGGGCCAAAGGTGGTCGAAGACTCGACGGACTACGATTCGTGGTGTCAGGTCGCGCTTTGCGGCACGATTGCGCACAACAACATGCTCGGCGTTGGCCGCGTGCAGGACTGGGCCTGCCACAAGCTGGGGCACGAACTGACCTCGCGCTATGGCGTGACCCACGGCGCGGGGCTCGCGGTGCTGACCCCGGTCTGGATGCGCTATGTCTGGCGCGAGAACCCGAAGCGCTTCCTCGATTTTGCGCATCGCGTGATGCAGGAGGAGGAGCAGCCAAACGCGCGGGCAGCGACGATTGAGGCGGCGGTTTCTTCGCTGGAGACGTTCTATTCGCGCATCGGGCTGCCGCATAAGCTCTCGAAGTATGGCGTGGAAGCCGGCGCGATTCCCGAAATGGCGCGCCTCGCGACCCACGCGCCGGACGGCAGCGACCGTCCGCTGGGCGGGCTGAAGAAGATCTATGAGGCTGACGCCATCGCGATTTACGAGAAGGCGCTGTAATTCGAACCAAAACGAAACAAGCGGGAGGCAGAGATGCTTCCCGCTTGTTGTATGCTTTCGTCTTTCCAATCAGGATACGACGACCTTCCCCTTCTTCACGACCGCCTTCACCAGATTGCTGCCCATGCGATAGCACAATAGCTCCATGCCGTCCGCGTTCCAGAGCGTCAGGTCGGCCTGTTTGCCGACCTCGACGCTGCCGAGGCGGTCGCCCAGCCCGATGGCGCAGGCGGCGTTGAGCGTCACCGCCGTGAGGATTTCCTCCGGCGTCATGCGGTAGCGCAGGTACGCGAGCGTCGCCGAATATTGCAGGTTCAGCGACGGGCATGAGCCGGGGTTAAAGTCCGACGCAACCGCAACGGGAACGCCTGCCGCAATCATCTCCCGCGCACGGGCAAAGGGCTTGTTCAGGTAGAGCGAGGTCTGCGGCAGCAGGCAGGCGGTGACGCCGCCGTCCGCAAGCGCGCGGATGCCCGCGTCGGACGTCGCGATCAGGTGCTCCGCCGACACCGCGCCGAGTTCGCCCGCGAGCTGCGCGCCGCCGAGGGAGTCGATTTCGTCCGCGTGAATTTTCACGCCCAAGCCGAGCGAACGCACTTTTTCCAGAATTCTTCTGCTTTGTTGAACAGAAAACACGCCCGTTTCGCAGAACACGTCACAGTATTGCGCGAGACTTTCTTCTACCACGCGGGGTAAAACAATGTTACAGACATACTCCACGTAATCGTCCGCACGTCCGGCGAACTCCGGCGGAACCGCGTGCGCCGCCATGCAGGTAGGCACGACGTCCATCGCGTGTTCGCGTCTGAGGCGACGAATCACGTGGAGCTGTTTCAACTCGTGTTCGAGATCGAGCCCGTAGCCGGTCTTGATCTCCGTCGTCGTGACGCCAAGACGGAGCTGCTCGTCGAGAAACGCGCTTGCGCGGGCGAACAACGCGTCCTCCGACAGCGCGCGCGTTTGGCGGACGGTATCCAGTATGCCGCCGCCGGATTGCAGAATTTCGAGGTAGCTCGCGCCCTTGAGCTTGAGCGGAATCTCGTGCTGCCGCCAACCACCGAAGACGAGGTGCGTATGCGCGTCCACCCAACCGGGGGTCGTGAACGCGCCGCCTGCGTCGAGCTCCTGCGTGCCGGGCGGGCAGGAAGGCAGATCGCCGTCTTCCCCGATGGCGCAAATGATCTCGCCGTCGATGAGGACGCTGGCATCCCGATACATTCGGTTTTCGCCCTGCATCGCGCCCCTGCGGCTCGCGGAGCCGATGGGGGTTTGCAGCAGGCCGATGTTGCGAATCAACAGCATGGATTTCTCCTTCGTTAGCTCAGCCGATACTCCAGTACCTGCGTTTCCGGATCGAACTGCTCGAGGCCCAGATAATACTCCGCGCTGTCGATCAGCGCGCGCATCGGCACGAGGCCGACAATCTCCGTGCCAACGATGGAAACGCCGTAGCGCGCCGCCTCAAAGCGAACGAACTCGACCACGCGGTAGAGCGGCGTGAGGCAGTAGTTCGTCATATTGATCGAAACCTGTGCGGTGTCGCGTTCCTTGAGGTAGACGCCCATCGCCTTGACGCAGGTCAGGCCGCCGCCGGACTGGCGAATCACGCGGGCAATCTTGTCCGCAATCGAAACGTCGCTCGTGGAAAGATTGATGTTGAACGCAATCAGCGGCGCGCGCGCGCCGACGGCGACGACCCCCGCGGTGGGGTGAATCGTCCGCCCGCCGAAATCGGGTTCCCACTCCGGCTGCTGCACCTTTTGCGCCATGCCCTCGAACTGCCCTTTGCGAATGTTCGCGAGGTTTTCGCGGTGCGGCGCGGACGCGGAGGCTTCGTAGAGGAACACGGGAATGTTCGCCTCCGCCCAAATGCGCTCGCCTACGCGACGGGACAGCGCAATGCACTCGTCCATCGTGACCTCGCGGATGGGGATAAACGGAACAACGTCAATCGCGCCCATGCGCGGGTGTTCGCCGGTGTGGTGCGTCAGGTCGATGCAGCGCGCTGCTACCTTCGCGAGGCTGACCGCCGCTTCCTCAACGCCCGCCGGATCACCGACAAACGTAATCACCGAGCGGTTGTGGCTCTGGTCGCTGGAGGTGTTCAGCAGCGTGACGCCCGGGGTCGAGCGGATGACGCCCGCCGCCTGCTCAACGATATCGCTGTCTGCGCTGGAGATATTGGGAACGCATTCAATAATCTTTGCCATGTGACAAGACCTTTCGGTTTATTTTAGAATTTGATCGAGTAGCGCGTCGTCCGTCCGATACGGCAGCGTGATGTGCGCTTTTTCGCCCTCGCGTTCATTATACCGCGCGGCGGTGCGTAGCGCACCCTCGTTTCCCGCCCAACTTCGTCTGGCGACGCCGCCCATCACGTCCCAAGAGATCGCGCTCTCGATGACCGCGTCCACGCGCGCGCTGCCGTCCAGCAGCAGCCCGAACCCGCCGTTGATCGCCTTGCCGATGCCCACGCCGCCGCCGTTGTGCAGCGCGCAGAGCGTCATGCCGCGCGCGGCATTGCCCGCGAAGCACTGCACCGCCATGTCCGCCATGACGTTGCTGCCGTCCTTGATGTTTGCCGTTTCACGAAAGGGTGAGTCCGTGCCGGAGACGTCGTGGTGATCCCGCCCCAGCATAACGGGGCCGATTTCGCCGCGACGCACCATGTCGTTGAACCGGAGCGCGATTCTTCGCCGCCCCTCTTCATCCTGATACAGAATCCGCGCCTGTGTGCCGACGACGAGACGGTTTTGCTCCGCGTCCTGAATCCAGACATAGTTGTCGCGATCCTGCCAGCAGCGATTCGGGTCGATGCAGTCCATCGCCGCGCGGTCGGTCTTTACGAGATCCTCGTGCTTGCCGGAGAGGCAGACCCAGCGGAACGGGCCGTAGCCGTAGTCGAACATCAGCGGACCCATCACGTCCTCCACATAGGAGGGAAAGACGAAGCCGTCCTTCGTGTCCGTGCCGTTTTTCGCAACCTCCGCCACGCCCGCGTCGAACACGGCCTTGAGGAAGGAGTTGCCGTAGTCGAAGAAGCGCGTTCCGCGCGCGGCGAGTGCTTGAATCGCCGCGTAATGCCGCCGGAGTGACGTGTCGACGAGACGACCGAAGGATTCGCGGTCGCGGTGTAGCAGCTCCGTGCGCTCGTCAAACGAGAGCCCGACGGGGCAGTAGCCGCCGTTGTAGGCGTTGTGGCAGGAGGTCTGGTCGCTGAGCAGGTCGATGGAAAAATCTTGCGCAATCGCCGCTTCCAGCAGGTCGACGATGTTGCCATGATAGGCAATGGAAATGCTGCTTCTGCTTTGGCGGTGTTTGTTTGCGAGCGAGAAGACCTCGGTCAGATCGTCCGAAACGGCGTCCACCCAGCCCTGATCGAGCCGGGTTTGAATACGGGAACGGTCGACCTCCGCAAAGATTCCAACCGCGCGGGCAATGTTCGCGGCCTTCGGCTGCGCGCCGCTCATGCCGCCTAACCCGGAGGAGACGAACACGCGACCAGCCAAATCGCCGTCGCTTGGCACGCCGAGATACTTGCGCCCGACGCCGAGAATCGTGTTGAACGTTCCGTGGACAATGCCCTGCGGGCCGATGTACATCCAGCCGCCCGCGGTCATCTGCCCGTAGTTGGCAACGCCCATCTGCTCGGCAATCTCCCAGTCGTCGGGATTATCGAACAAACCGACCATGAGCGCATTGGTCAAAATCACGCGTGGCGCGTCCGGCTTGCTGGGAAACAGCCCGACTGGATGGCCGGACTCCAGCACGAGCGTCTGCTCGTTAGTAAGCTCCTCCAGATAGCGCTTGATCAGCCGGTATTGCAGCCAGTTCTGGCAGACCTGTCCCGTTTCGCCGTAGGTCACGAGCTCGTAGGGGTAGAGCGCGACGTCGAAGTCGAGGTTGTTATCGATCATCACCTGGAACGCCTTACCCGCGAGGCACTTGCCCCGGTAGGCGTCGACGGGTTTGCCGTAGATGCGCCCTTCGGGGCGATAGCGGTAGGCATAGATGCGCCCGCGTGTGGTCAACTCGTGCAAAAACTCCGGCGCGAGGGTGTCGTGCAGCTCCGGCGGCACATAGCGCAGGGCGTTCTTGAGCGCTTGGCGCGTCTGCGCGGGTGAGAGGCGATAGCCGCGATCCGGCGCGCGCCGCTTCGATGGATCAAACACCGGTTCGGGCGGCAGTTGTGCGCCGAGCGAGAACGTCGTCTGCCGGATTTCTTCGTTTGCCATAGGCAGTCCTCCCAACTAGTTCAGTTCGCCGGTGATCGCTTCCACGGCGGAAATCAGTGCGCCGCCGCGAACGATCGCTTCGCAGCGCTCCATCTGCTCGTACATAACCGTGTCCCGCTCAATGGGCGGCACGGCGGAACGAAGCATGTCGTAGGCCGCGCGCGTCGCGGGCGCGAGTTTGTCCGCGCCGAGCATGCTCAACGCCTGCCCCGCCGCAAAGAGCTCAATGGCGAGCACGCGCTGGACGTTCTTTAGAATCTCCGCCGCTTTTCGCGCGGCGATGGTGCCCATGCTCACGTGATCCTCCTGATTGGCGGAGGAGGGGATGGAATCCACGCTCGCGGGGTGCGCGAGGATCTTGTTTTCGGAGACGAGCGCCGCCGCCGAATACTGCGCAATCATAAAGCCGGAATTCAGGCCGCCGTTCGGCGTTAAAAACGCGGGCAGGCCGTTGTTTAAGTAGGGATTCACGAGCCGCTCCGTGCGCCGCTCGGAGATGTTTGCCAGCTCCGCAAGCGCAATGCCGAGAAAGTCGAACGCGAGCGCCATCGGCTGCCCGTGGAAGTTTCCGCCGGGGATCACGTCGCCCTCCTCCGGAAAGATCAGCGGGTTGTCGGTGACCGAGTTGATCTCGCAATCGACCGCATGAACGGTATACGAAATCGCGTCCCGGCTCGCGCCGTGAACCTGCGGAATGCAGCGGATGGAATAAGCGTCCTGTACCTTGTTTGGCTGACGCGGTTGGGACAGCGTGCTGCCGTTTAGCAGTGAACGAAGATTCTCCGCACAGGTAATCTGACCCGGATGCGGACGCAACTGATGAATGCGCTCGTCAAACGCGGTGGTCACAGAACTCTGCGCCTCGCAGGAAAGCGCGGCGATGATATCCGCGGTTTTCGCGAGCTGAACCGCGTCCAGCGCGCAGAGCCCGCCGACGGCGGTCATCACCTGCGTGCCGTTGATGAGTGCGAGGCCTTCTTTTGCGGCGAGCGAAATCGTGGGAATGCCCGCGCGGCGCATGGCCTCCGCTCCGGGGAGCACTTCGCCTTGATACTCCGCGAGGCCCTCGCCGATCATCGGCAGCACCATATGCGACAGCGGAACCAGATCGCCGCTCGCGCCGAGGCTGCCCTTTTCGGGAATCACGGGGTGTACGCCACGGTTGAGCATCGCGAGCAGGGTTTCCATCGTGGAAAGACGAATGCCGGAGTAGCCGCGCGCCAGCGCGTTGAGCCGCAGCAGCATGGTTGCTCGAACGGCTTCCTTGGGCAGCGGGTCGCCCGTGCCGCAGGCGTGGCTGACGATCAGGTTGCGCTGCAGGAGCTCCGTGTCCGCGTCCGCAATGCGCTTTTCGGCGAATTTACCAAAGCCGGTGGTCAGGCCGTAGATGGCCGCACCGCTTGAAAGCATCTGCTCCACCGCCGCGCGGGAGCGCTCAATGGCGGCTTTTGCGTCCAAAGAGAGGCAAGCGGGTTCGCCCGCCCGCGAGACGCGTGAAACTTCCGTTAACGTCAGGCTTGTTCCGTTCAGTTCAATCATGCATGTGCTCCATCCAACGATATATCCTTGCGGATATGTTGAGTCTATCCTGCATAATCATCCACGTCAATACAAATCAGCGAAAAAGAAAGAGGAGAAAAACGCCTTAATTCAGGACTTTTTCCGTGTGATACTGCGCCGCGCTAAAGTGCATAAACGCGCTTACCCGGCATGTAACATAGTCACTGTATCTTGGCGAGCTCTGCGGTAATATAGTGCCATAATCACAACGAGCAAAGGAGTTGCCACTATGTCTGTCAAAACCATCACGAAGGATAACTTCGATTCGGAAGTGTTAAAAGAGAGCAAAACGGTACTTCTCGATTTCTGGGCGAGCTGGTGTGGCCCCTGCCGCATGGTTTCCCCCATTATCGACGAAATCGCAACCGAGCGCGGCGATCTGAAGGTTGGCAAGGTCAACGTGGACGAGCAGCCTGAACTCGCGGCAAAGTTTGGCGTTATGAGCATCCCCACGCTCATCGTCATGAAGGACGGCAAGGTCGTTAACCAGACGGCCGGCGCGCGTCCGAAGCCCCAGATTCTCTCCTTGATTCCGTAAGCAGCAAGCAAGAGAAAAGCGCCGTCCGGCTCCACCCGGACGGCGCTTTTCTGTTTGATCATCCGGCTCAAACCGGATTATTTTTCACTATTGCGCCATATCGGAGAGCTTTGCGCGGTTGTGCAGCGTAACACCGCCGCGGGACAATGTGACCATACCCTCCTCGTGGAAGTACTTGAGCATGCGGGTGACGACCTCGCGCGCGGTGCCCATGTGGTTAGCAATCTTTTCGTGCGTAATCTCCAGCGTGTCATTGCCTTCAATCGCGCTTTCTTCGAGCAGGAAGGTAGCCAGCCGCGCGTCGAAGCGCTTAAAGAGAATTTGATCCATGAGCCACATAACCTCGGAAAAACGCGAAGCCAGCAGCTGGCAGGTATAGTTGGCCAGCGGCGCGCTGCGCGCCATGACCTCGTGGTAAGCTTCCTGCTGAATCAGCCAGAGTTCGGAGTCCTTCTCTGTTTCAATCGTTACTTCAAAGCGAATGCTGGACATCATGCACGCGGCGGAAAACAGACAGATGTCCCGCTCGAGCAGGCGATAGAGCGTAACCTCCTTGCCCTCGTCGGATACGATATAGGAGCGGAGCTGGCCGCTCTTGATCACGAGCACGCCAATGCAGTCCGCCGAGCCGTTGTGGAGAATCGTCCCTTTCGGAACGCTGCGAAACACGGCGGCTTCCTCCAGCGCGCGCTGGTCTTCCATCGTGAGTTGTTTCCAAATCGGTAAATATGTGTCGAGTCCCATACTGTTCCTCCCGGCTGATCTCTTGTTCGATTATAACGTGTTTTTGAATATCCTGCTCGTTTTTTTCTTTTTTTCGTTGATACCAATACGGAAATTGGACTAAAAATGTGACACAAATAAGAATTATTATTAAATAGTGACTTTATTACGGAAATCGTGTATGATAAACGGTAGAATCCCGTATATACGAGCGAGGCGAATCCGAACTCGAGAACACTTTCTCAACAGGCTTTTCCATACGGGAAACAGCAATCCGGAACCAGATACCCGGAAAAGAATCATTTTAATCAAGGAGGGACTTATTATGTTGTGTGAAATCCGTTTCTTCCGTTGTGACATCTGCGGCAACCTTGTTGGCATGATCCATTCTTCCGGCGCGCCGATGACCTGCTGCGGCCAGCATATGACCGAGCTCGTACCCGGCAGCGTGGACGCAAGCCACGAAAAGCATGTTCCCGTGATCAAAGTCGAAGGCGACAAGGCGATTGTCCATGTTGGCAGCGTTGATCATCCCATGCTGGCGGAGCACTACATCGAGTGGGTCTACCTGCAGACCGAAGACGGCGGCCAGCGCAAGTGCCTCCAGCCCGGCGGCGCACCCGAAGCGGTGTTCGCGCTCGGCGGAGCAAAGGTTGTCGCCGCGTATGCGTACTGCAACCTCCATGGCCTCTGGAAGGCAAACGCGTAACCGCGAAAGAACGAGTCGTTCAAAGCCCCCGCAGTTTTCTGCGGGGGCTTTGCCGACCGAACGCGCAATCGAAGTCGATTAAAAAAGTTGGAGCGGTTCGCATTTTGCATAAACGTCTGGCACGTAACGGATATAAAATAAAAGATTATAGAGTTTGCCTCGGTGCAACAACGATTGCATGCGATTAATACCTTATACATTTCATTCGCACCCAATGAACTGAAAAAAGCCTTGTTTCCTGTTAAAAACCTGTAAAATCCTCTGAAAACAGTGTGAATTTTATGGATATTGGTTCAAAAAGAGACGATGCTATTGTATAGACATGAATACACTGTTATAATTTGTTTCGAAGGCGCACGGTTTGCGGCGCTTTCTTTGTCGCTTGATCTGGCACGTTCGCGAGTGAACTGTGCGTAGATTTGATTCGGCAAGCGCAATGAAAACGGGAACAAAATACTGTTGACGCGGAGATTCATGGCCGAAAGAAATCGTTTGGGGAGGAAGAACCGAGAACGGTGAATCGCAGAACATGAAACAAAACGGACTAAAAAAGAACTTCGTACACACGATTCAACAAAAGATTTTTTCGGGCGAGTATGCGATAGGCCAGCAACTGCCGACGGAGCGCGAGCTCGCTGCGCAGCTAGGCGTAAGCCGAAGTCTCGTCAACACCGGTGTACTCGAACTGGCGAGTCAGGGGTTCGTGCGCATTCTGCCGAGGCAGGGCACCGTGGTTGCGGACTATAAGCGAAACGGAACACTCCAGGTGCTCGCCGCGCTGATGAACTGCGACAGCTATCGCATTGACTACCCGCTGCTCAAGGACCTGATTGAGCTAAGAATTCTGGTGGAGTGCGAGTCCGCACGGCTGGCGAGCCGGTGCATTACGGCGGAGGAGCTCTCCGCATTGTCGGCGGAAATCCGCGCCATGCAGGCCTGCAATCCGCCGGAGAACGCCGCAAAACCGATGCTGCGGTTTCATTATCTGCTGACGCAGTATTCCGGCAACGCCGTATACGCCATGACGTTTAAGAGTTTTGAGAGCACGATTCTGCGGCTGATGCGGCAGCACCTGCAAACCATGCCGGATCTGCCAAGGACCGTCAAGCAGCACGAGTCGCTCGTTCGCGCGCTGGAAGCGCGAAACCCCGAAGAGAGCGCGGTCTGCGCGCGCACCTGCATTCTGCAGGGGGTCAAAGCCCTCAAAAAACTCTACGAGCAAGGCTAACGGACGGGGATTTTCTTTCCCGTTTGACTGCATAGAACAGAAAACTCCATCTGCGACGCGCCGTTCGGCCAGGAGCCGGGCGGCGCTTCTTCTGGACGAGGCATGCGGCGCGCTTTACTTTCGACCGGGAAACGTGTATCGTTAAAGCAGAATTATAGCACCGTCACGGTGCGCTCAAATCGACTCGCGGACACTCCGCGAGAACAAATCGGATTGGTCTAATAAATTGGCATGAAACTCAAAACTCTGGTTGTTTCCGACCATGAAAGCGAATACATCTGGGACTTTTTCGACGCAAAGGCGTTTCAGGGCGTAGAGGCGATTATTTCCTGCGGCGATCTCAAGCCGGGGTATTTGTCGTTTCTGGTGACCATGATCCCCGCGCCGCTGCTGTTTGTGCGCGGCAATCACGACGCGCGCTACCGCGAGAATCCGCCGGAAGGCTGCATCGATCTCGAGGCGAGCCCGGTCGTGATCAAGGGCGTGCGGTTTGTCGGCTTTGGCGGCTGCAAGAGCGAGCGCCCAGCGGAGAACCACTATTCCGAGCGCGAGATGGGGCGAAGGATCTTCCGCGCGTCGCTCGCCATGCGAAAGGGCTTTGACGTACTGGTGACCCACGCGCCCGCGGCGGGGCTGGGGGACGGGGACGACCGGTTCCACGAGGGGTTTGAGTCGTTTCGAACCCTGCTGGATCGCTATCAGCCGCGCTACCACCTGCACGGACACCAACACCTGACCTACTCGATCGGGTCCAAACGCGTACTGGAATACAACGGCATTACGATTGTTAACGGCTACAACTACTATATTCTGGACATGGATTTTCCGGAGGAAAACGCATGAGCCAAAATGGGAAAGCCTACGAAGAATATGAGCGCGCGCGAAAGCGTGGCCTAAAGGAAGCGGCCCTCTACCGCCAGCGCGGAGAGAGCGGCTTTCTGCCTGTGCTCGATGCAAAGCGCGAGGAAAACGGCGTGCTCGCCGTGATGGCGCAGCCCATGCGCGCGGTGTCCCTCAACCGCGTCGTCGGCACCTATCAGGCAAGCCGGGCGAACTCGTTTGCGCCAAACTTCATGCCGCTGCTGCCGAGCGATACGGAATTTGCCAACAAGTGGATCAACGTTTGCAACTGGCATATGGAAAGCGGCATTCACGGGCCGATTCGTGTGTACGAATACCTCTGGAAGTACTACGTCGCCGAGGGAAACAAGCGCGTCAGCGTGCTCAAGTACTTTGAGGCGAGCTCGATTGAGGCGGAGATCATTCGCCTGGTGCCGCAGTGGGACGAAACCGACCCCGCCGTCGAGCGCTACTATACGTTTCTGGCCTACTCAAAGAAGGGCTCGTTCAGCGACATTGAGCTTTCGGACGGCGCGAAATACGAGCGGCTCTATCGCATTGAGCAGCGGCTCAAGGCCGAGTTAGACCCCACCGTGGACGGTCTCGATTACAACGCGCTCTACACGCGGTTTGAATCCGCCTATCTCAAGAGCAACTGTACCCTCTCGCTGGGCGACGCGTTCTTGGAATATCTGCATATCTACGGTTTTCCGGTCAACATCATGCCGGAGGAGCTGACCGCGCGCATCGTTACGCTCAAGCCGCAGCTTGATTTGCTGGAGCACCCGCCGAAACCGCGCGTGGTGCTGGAGGACGAGGCGCAGGCGGCGGAGGTGCCGCTGTTCGAGCGAATTCTGCCGGTGCACCGCAACCCCAAGGTGGTGTTCGCCTTTTCGGGCGAGCGTTCGCAGGACAGCTGGCTTGGCGCGCACGAGCAGGCGCGCCTGTCCATGCAGGCGGAGCTTGGGGACAAGATCGATTCGCGCGTGCTCGATCTGCCGGATCGGGACGAGGCATACGACCTGCTCGTGGAGCAGGCGGGGGACGCGGGGCTGCTGTTTGTTACGACGCCGTCGCTGATGAACCCCGTGCTGCGCTTTGCGCTGGAGCACCCGAACTGCCTGACGCTGGTGTACTCCCGCATGCAGCGCCATTATCGGCTGCATACCTACTTTGGCCGCTACTACGAGGCGGTGTTCCTCTGCGGCGTCGCGGCGGGGCAGTATAGCAAAACAGGTACCGTCGCCTATGTGACGCCAAAGCTCAACTACGCCCGCTTTACGTCGGACATCAACGCATTTGCCATCGGTGTGCATTCCGTGCGCCCCGATGCGCGGGTTTTGATCGTAACGAAGGACGTCGACCCGCGCGATCCGGCGACCAACGCGCTCGGTGTGCGCACCGCC
Organism: Clostridia bacterium; assembly: GCA_036804025.1. Taxonomy (GTDB): domain Bacteria; phylum Bacillota; class Clostridia; order Christensenellales; family CAG-138; genus UBA7703. The sequence goes on from DAIRTE010000003.1 coordinate 14,251, forward strand.
GCGTCGCTGGGCGCGGACGTGGTGCTTACGCCGCACTACCCGGAGCTTTCGTTGGCCGAACTACCTTACGGCGCGTTCTCCGCGCTTGTTGCCGTGGACGCGGAAGGCACGCCGACACGCTTTCTCGCCGCGCCGGACTGGAACTGGGAGCGGTTCTACACGGCGATGGTCAAGAGCTACCTAAACGGCAGCCTGAACGCTCTCTTGAGCAACGACTTGGACGAGTCGCCGGTCACGAGCTTCTGGTGGGGGCTTGGCGGCGGGGTGATCAATGTGCGCTTTGGCAGCTGGTCGGAACGCACGCCGAACAACCTCTTGCGCTACCTGCGCGGCAGCATTGCCAAAAATCTTTACAGCCCGTTCCACGGCCCGGTGGTGGACAACGAGGGCGTCGTTCGCGTTCCGGCGCATAGCGACGCCGCGCCCGCGGACATCATCAAGATGCGCTTCGTGGTCGAGGGCGTTGAATTCGTCGACTAGCCCAAAAGGCGGGCAAGGCCAATTGCCTTTTCAACGGAAAGCCGCTACAATAAACGGTATCGTTTCGTCTTCACCGCCTCGGCGGTGATAAAAAGGAGATCCCCCGGTATGCAAAAAAAGAATCCGCCCATTCTGGTGACGCGCCCGTCGCTGCCGCCGGTGGAGGAATATGAAGCGCTCGTGCGCGAAATCTTCGAGTCCCGTTTTCTGACCAACGGAGGCACGCAGCACCAGAAGCTGGAGGCCGCGCTCGCGCAGAAGCTCGAAGCGCCATATCTGCGCCTCTTTACAAACGGGCATCTCGCGCTGGAATGCGCCCTGTCCGCCGCGGGCATTTCCGAAGGCGAGGTACTGACCACGCCGTTTACGTTTGTCTCCACCGCGCATGCGATTGTCCGCAGCGGATTGACCCCCGTGTTCTGCGACGTGGAGCCGGACTATTTTACGCTCGACCCCGCGCATCTGGAGGAGCACATTACCCCGAAAACACGCGCGATTCTGCCCGTGCATGTCTACGGAAATCCCTGCGACGTTGCCGCGATTGACCGCATTGCAAAAAAGCACGGCCTGTATGTGCTCTACGACGCGGCGCACGCCTTTGGCGTAACGCTGCACGGCAAGGGCATTGCCGCGTATGGCGACGCCTCGATGTTCAGCTTTCACGCGACGAAGTGCTTCCATACCATCGAGGGCGGCGCGGTCGCCTGCTCGAATGCCGCGTTTGCGGAGCTGCTCAACAGCTACAAGAACTTTGGCTATCGCGGCGTGGACGACGAGATTCACGAGGTTGGCGGCAACGCCAAGATGTCCGAATTTCAGGCGGCGATGGGG
>DAIRTE010000003.1:15661-60554 GCA_036804025.1 Clostridia bacterium
GATTCACGAGGTTGGCGGCAACGCCAAGATGTCCGAATTTCAGGCGGCGATGGGGCTATTGAACCTCAAGTATTTCGAACGCGAGATTGAAAAACGCGGCAAGGTTGCCGCACGGTACCGCGAGAACCTCGCGGGCATCGACGGGCTTTCCTTCCGTCCGGTGCCGAAGGGCGTTCGTCAAAACTATGCCTATCTGCCGGTTTCGTTTGATCCGGTGGCGTTCGGGTGCACGCGGGACGAGGTTGCCGAAACGCTGAAGCAATATGACATTTATCCGCGAAAGTATTTCTATCCGATTGCGAGCGCGACGCCCTGCTATCGTGAGCAATACCGGCCGGAGGAGACGCCCGTTGCGCTGCGTGCCAGCGAGCGCGTGCTGACCTTGCCGATGTACGCGGACCTTGCGCTATCGGACGTGGACGACATCTGCGAAGTCGTCGCATCCTGTAAACGATAGTCATTGTTAAAAAAAGTAACGCATCAGAAACCGCCTGATTGGGCGGTCTCTTGTTTGTATGCAACTGAAATGCCCTTCTTGTGCCCGTTTGTGAAACGTGGTATTCTTTTCATAGTAAAATAGAAGAAAAGAAGAAAAAGGTTCCAAGAGGAACAAGAGAGGAAACACATGGATATCCTGAGAAGCAAAAAAGGCTTCATTTGCGACATGGACGGCGTAATCTACCATGGCGAGCGGCTGCTGCCGGGCGTCAAGGAGTTCGTCGAATGGCTTTACAAAGAGGACAAGAAGTTTTTATTTCTGACGAACGCCAGCGGAAAAACGCCGAAGGAGCTGCAGATCAAGCTCGCACGCATGGGGCTGGAGGTGGACGAAAGCCACTTTTACACCAGCGCGCTGGCAACGGCAAACTTCATTCGCACGCAGGCGCCGGGCAGCAGCGCGTATGTCATCGGCGCGCCGGGGTTGTTTAACGCCCTCTACGAAGCGGGCATCATGACCAACGGCGTCGACCCGGACTACGTGGTTGTTGGCGAAACGAACAACTACAACTATGAGAGCATCTTAAAAGCGGTGCACCTCGTGCAGAACGGCGCAAAGCTGATTGGAACAAACACGGATATGACCGGCCCCTCAGAAGCGGGCATTATTCCCGCCTGCCGCGCGCTGATTGCGCCAATTGAGCTGGCGACCGGCAAGTCTGCCTACTTTGTCGGCAAGCCAAACCCGTTGATGATGCGCACCGGCCTTCGGATGCTGGGCGTCCACTCCGGCGAGGCGGCGATGATTGGCGACCGGATGGACACGGACATCGTCGCGGGCGTGGAAACCGGCCTCGACACCGTACTCGTGCTTTCGGGCGTGACGGACGAAGAGGAGATGAAGCGCTTCCCGTACCGGCCGCGGCTGGTGCTCAACGGCGTTGGGGACATCCCCGGCTGAGCAACGTAATATTGTTTTTTTGCGGCGCACTCGATGCGCCGCTTTTTTCGCCAACGGGAGGCTAAAATCGAACTCCGATTCAGGGAGGAATCAGCAAATGCGGCAAGAAGTTTTTTCGCCGGAGCAGCGCGCGGCAATCGAGTGCGAGATGGAGCGCCTGCGAGGTGCCGACGACGAGGCACTGCGGGCGTTGAATGAAGACTCGACGCGGCGGCGTGTCGCGTGGTTTACACAGCACCGCGCGGAATTTGCGCTTCCGTTGGACGATCCGCTGGAGGCGGGGTATCGCCTGCTGCTGTTGCGCTTTGGCATTACGCCAGAGGAAGCGCCCGTCGTCTCCCACAACGAGCGCGCGATCACCTTCCACTCGCAGAACTTCTGCCCGACGCTGGAGACCTGCCGCTTGCTGAATCTGGATACGCGGCATGTCTGCCGGTGTATCAACGAGGACTCGACCAACGCGTTGCTGCGCCAGCTCGATCCGCGCCTGCGCTTTTCACGCAACTACGAAAAGCTGCGTCCTAACGCACCGTATTGCGAAGAAACGATTTCGCTCGAACTCGAATAGGGGAACAAAAAACGCTTCCGGCACATAACCGGAAGCGTTCTGCATTTGTGTTTATAGGTTCTTCAATCCGCTGGAGTCGAGCTTGTCGTAGGCGGAGAGAAAGCCGGTCAGGTGCTCGGCGATCTTGTGTACGCCGCCAGCGCTGTTGCTCTCGATGTTCAACGGCATGAGCGGGTCGTGCAGCGACATGCGCAGCAGGAACCATCCGTCGCCCTGCCCCGCGCCAAACGATACGCGAATGCCCTCGTAGTTGTCCTTTGCCACGTCCCAACCCTGCTTGGCGGCATACTCGCCGAGATCCTTCAGAATACCGCTGCCATAGGCCGCAAATTCCGGCACGGTGATGTTCATGCGCACCTCCGCGCTCTCCGCTGGCTCTGCTAGGGAGTCGATCAGCGAAAAGAGCGTCCGGTGTTCGCGTTTGAGCTGCGCCATTTTGATGAGCAGCTTGGTCATCAGGTACGCGCCGTCGTCGAGGAAGTAGTTTTCCTTGAGCGCGCCGTGGCCGGAGGTTTCAATCGCGAGCTGGCTGTCGTGTCCGCTCTTGTTGATGCGAATCGACTCGTCGATGACGTTCTTATAGCCGCGCTTGAAGCGGTGATGCACGCCGCCCTTTGCCGCGATAAAGTCCGCAAGACCGCTGGAGGTGATCGAGTCGGTGACAATCGTCGTGCCCGGGTGCTCCTCAAGCAGCACGGCGGAGATCAGCGCGATCAGGCGGTTGCGGTTAACCTCCTTGCCGTCGTTGGCAACCGCGCCCGCACGGTCCACGTCCGTATCGAAGATGATGCCCATGTCCGCCTGATTGGTAAGCACGCATGCGGCGATGGACTGCATGGCGCTTTCGTCCTCGGGGTTTGGCTGGTGGTTCGGAAAATGCCCGTCCGGCTCTAAAAACTGGCTGCCGGTGGTGTCCGCGCCGAGCGGGGCGAGCACGCGATCCACAAAGAAGCCGCCCGCGCCGTTGCCCGCGTCTACGACGATGTGGAATCCTTTGAGCGGATGGTCGTAATCCTCTGCGTTGACCCCGCGGCGAATGCGGTCGACCAGACCCTGCGCGTAGACGGAGAGGAAGTCGACTTGCTCAAACTTGCCGCGCTCGGCGGCGGGAATGAACGCGTCCGCCTCTGCGCTGGCGAGAATGTCCGCGATATCGGCCTTTTCAAGGCCACCTTGTTTCGTAAAGAACTTGATGCCGTTGCGGTTCCAGGGCAGGTGGCTCGCGGTGAGCATGATCGCGCCGTCGAATTCATACCCCGGGGTGACGCAGCTCATAAACATGCTCGGCGTGCTGGCGAGGCCAAAGTCCGTGAGGCTCGCGCCCATCGCGAGGATGCCGTCCGCCGCGGCCTTCATGAGCCGCTCGCCGGAGAGGCGGGAATCCCGCCCAATCGAGAGCCGAAGCTCGCTTTTGTGGAACGTTTCCTGCAGATACAGCACAAACGCCTTGGCAATGTTCGTAACCGCCTCGTTCGTCAGCGTGACCGGCTGGCCTTCGATGCCTTCCATGGCGACGCCGCGGATGTCGCTGCCGTTTTGCAGCTTTTTATACGCAATTTCCATCTCTCTCCCCGCTTTCCTGTGCCGCCGACGCGCCGAAGCAGCCTGCCGGATCGACGGCTCTACCTAATATTTATACAGCGTTATTGTCGCATTCGACGAAAGGTTTGTCAATTGCGCGCGGCGCGGAAGAGCCGTGAAACGCCCGCTGGAACAAGCGCGAAAAACATGGTATGCTTACAGGAGAACACAAAGCGACGTAAGGGAGCGGGCAGAGAAGAACAAATGCGCATTGGCATACTCGGCGGAACGTTTAACCCCATCCACAGCGCCCATGTGCAGATGGCAAGAATCGCGCGGGACGAGGCAATGCTCGACCGGGTGCTGCTCATGGTCGCCGCCGACCCGCCGCACAAGCAGGTGGACGGCGCGGTGCCCGCGAGCGAACGATATCGCCTGACCGAAATTGCGCTGGCCGGGGAAGAGCGAATTGTTCCGAGCGATCTGGAGATTCGGCGCGGCGGAAAGAGCTACACGCTGCTCACCCTGCAACAACTGCGCGAGGAAGACCCCGGCGCGGAGCTGTTTCTCATTCTTGGCAGCGACATGCTCGCCGACCTGCCAAACTGGTACCATCCGGAGGAAGTGCTGTCGATTGCCGGCGTGCTCTGCGTTCCGCGCATCGGCCGAAATGAGAACGACGGCGAAACGGCGGCGATGCTGAAAGAGCGCTATGGCGCGCGCATCACGATGCTCTCGGCCAAGGCGGACATGATTTCGTCCACCGAGATTCGGCGGCGGCTCCTCGAAGGACTGCCGACAGAGGGCTGGATGCCGGAGGCGGTGGAACAGGCGGTTTACGAAGGCGGGGCGTATTTTCCGGCGGACGTTCGCGCTCTGCAACAGAAGTGCCGCGCGGCGCTGGACGAAAAGCGATACCACCATGCTTGCGGAACCATGCGCGCGGCGGCGGAGCTCGCCGTGCTGTGGAAGCAGGACGCGAAGCGCGCGCGGATAGCCGCGCTGCTGCACGACTGCGCAAAGTGCATCGACTCCGTCACGCAGGAGGTACTCTCCGGCGACGAAACGGGCATCTCTGCGGTGCATCATGCGTTTGCGGGCGCGGTGCTGGCCAAGATGGAGTATGGCATTGCGGACGAAACGATTCTTCGCGCCATCCGGCTGCACACCACGGGGGATTGGGGCATGTCGACCTTCGACGCGCTCGTCTACGCGGCGGACTTAGTGGAGCCGACGCGGACGTTTCCCGGCGTGGCGGAATATCGAGCGCGACTGACCGCGGACGCGGACGCCTTTCTGGCGTTTGCGCTGGACGGCGAGGCGGATCGACTGACGCGAAAGGGCCGACCCATGCACCCCGCAACGGAGCGGGCAAGGGAGTACTACCACGAGAAACTACGGCAACGGCAGGCATGACCGAACCGATTGACCCAATGCATCACAGTTTAATTTCAAATTAACGGAGGAAGATCTTTGAACGACACAATCAAACAGCAGGCACTCGGCATTTGCGAGATACTCTACAACAAGAAAGCGATCGACATCGTTGCCATCCACGTGACGGACAAGACAATTCTCGCGGACTGGTTCATCATCTGCAGCGGGCGCGCGGTGCAACAGGTCAAGGCGCTCGCGGAGGAGCTGGACGAGAAAACGCCCGCGCTGGGGCTGACGCTCCGCCGGAGCGAAGGGTACGGCGAGGGGAAATGGATCGTGCAGGACTACGGCGATATCCTCGTGCACCTGTTTTACCCCGAAGAGCGCAAGTATTACAACATGGAACGCCTCTGGGACGAGAACGACAGCGCCATTCGCTATTCCGCTTTAAGGGATGAGGAAGAGCGCGAAAAGGCGGCCGCAAAGAAGGCCTGATTCTGAAGGCTTGATTCTGAAGGCTTGATTCCGTAGGGCTGATTCAAAAGGCCTGATCAAGAGACTGATTCCGCGCGCCGCTCGAAACAAATGAACCGGACCTCGAATCAAACGAATGCATCTTTGCATGAGGAGGGTGAAGGAACATGGAAGAATACGAACTACGCGGCATTCTCAAGCGGTTCTCGGACTCCGGTTGGGAGCTGCTTTCCGTTCCGGCAAGCGCTTACCTCTCCGGCGAGGACTGCATGGACGAGCTGATTGCTGCGGTGACGCAGGCAAACGAGGAATGCGGCTCGTGCGGCTGCGAATACGACGCGCTGTACGAACGGTTTCTGGTGCTGACGCGCAAACCGTAAAAACGAGAAATAGAATTGCACAAACGAACAATCGCCGAAGGGATCAACTCTCCCCGGCGGTTGTTTTTCTTTCTGTGAAAAACGAAAAAAATGAAAACGAACTGCAACGATTTTGGTTTTTGCGAAGTGTTGTCTATAGAAGGGGGCTTGGCCGTTTGCAATCCAAAAACAGTTGTGGCATACTGAGCATGCGAATTCATTTTCGTCCATGAAACTCCCGAACAAAGCAAACGGACAAACGGAACAGGCCTCCCGCGATTTAGACCCAATACGCAACCATGCGCGCGGCGACAACGCACTGCCGCGGCACGGAAAGGAGAGCATATGAACCAAATTCTGAAACGCGGCAAAACCATCGCGCTCGTGCTTGCGCTCGCGCTTTCGCTGCTGTTGCCGGCGACCGCGCTGGCGGGCGGCACAGAGGCGCCGGTACCGACGCTGTATTCGCCTACGGTGAACGCCGCCACCTCCGCCAACCAGAAAATCATCTTTTCGCTCGACGAGCGGGTGTCGCTGGCAAGCGGCGTGAGTATTACAATTTCCCCGGACAGCGGCACCACCTTATACACCGCGGATGCAGCAAGCGGTACGCTGCTGGGCAACCAGAGCACGGGGCCCTGGTATGTGAGCTACAATCTCAGCGCGTTCCAAAATAGCGGAACGCCGCTTTCGCTCGCCGTGAGCACGACCTATAGCGTAGCCGTTGCGGCTGGCGCGTTCGTCGACACGACGAGCACCGGAAACGATCCATACAGCGCATCGTTTACTACCACTGACGGCTCTGTGACCAACCCCGTCGCGCTGATCTACACGATTACGAATTCGAACCAGACGGTTGCCGCGGGTGGCTCCGCCGCTGTCAGCGGACAGGCGGTTGCCAACGGCGCTACGGTGGTGTTTACGATTCCGGCGGACGGCTCCTATGTGCCGGTCCATACGGTCAAGGTAAACGGTTCCGTCGTGATGGGCGCGAATCTATCGAGCATGACGCTCACGGGCGACACGGAGGTATACCTCTCCCGCACGGACGGCACGCTCTCCGGCTCGGTTTCGATCTCCGGCGACGCCTATTTTGACGGCACGCTCTCGGCCGCGCTCTCCAACCTGAACCAGCCGGACACGAGCGGCATCACGCTGACCTGGATTCGCCAGGACGGTACGACGGATACCACGCTTACCACTGGCGGTGTAACGAAGACCTACAAGCTGACCGCGGACGACATCGGCAAGATCATCCGCCTCGAAGTGACGGATGCCACGCTGACCGGCAAGCTGACCGCTACGACGGCGGCCATCGCGAAGGCGCCGTATTCCGGCTCGGTCACCGCACCCGTCGCCGCGTCGACCACCGATACGTCGGTTACCTTGCAGACCGTTAGCGGATATGAGTACATGCGCACGGGCGGTACCTGGCAGGATAGCGCGTCCTTTACCGGCCTGACCACGGGTACGGCATACGACTTCTACCAGCGTGCGAAGGAGACGACGACCACGCTCGCCTCCGCCACAAGTGCGAAGACCACGGTAACGACCGCAGCCGGACTGACCGGCACGGTCAATTTCAGCACGACGGCGCAGTCTGGCAAGGCGCTGACGGCCTCGCTCTCCGGTTCCAACGCCTCCGGCACGATTACCTATACCTGGAAGCGCGGCACAACGGTGCTCACCACGGGAGCCACCTATACGCCCGTTGCCGCGGACGTTGGCCAGACGCTGACGGTGGTGGTTACCACCGACCAGCAGAGCGGCTCGCTCACCGCGACGACCGCCGCCGTACTCAAAGCGGCGAACACGACGACGCCTGCTGCGCCGACCATGGCCAGCGCGGCGGCAACGAGCATAACGCTCAACGCGGTCAGCGGATACCAGTATTCCCTCGGCGGCACCTACTGGCAGGACACGACTTCCTTCTACGGGCTCGTCGCAGGCTCCGCCTATACGTTCTACCAGCGCGTGGCCGAAACGAGCACGACGCTGGCTTCCGCCGCGAGCGCGGGCGTGAACTTCTCGACGCAGGGGGCGCTCTCCGGAACCATACTCTCCAACGGCGAAGCGCGCTATGGCTCGACGATGACCATCAGCCTTTCCAGCTCCAACAATACCGGAACGCTGACCTATACCTGGAAGCGCGGCACGGTTGTCGTCGGCACCGGTACGAGCTATGCCGTTCAGGCGGCGGACATCTCGAACCAGCTCTCCGTCGAGGTGACGAGCAGCGTGCAGGGCGGCAGCGTAACCCGTTCGTTCGGCACGGTCGCCAAGGCATATTATTACGGCAATACGCCGTCCGCGCCGACGCGCAGCAGCCGCACGACCAGCAAGATCGTGCTCAAGGCCGTCTCCGGCTGCGAATACTCACGCGACGGCTCCAACTGGCAGGACAGCACGACGTTCTCCGGCCTCTCGGCGGGCAAGAGCTATACCTTCTACCAGCGCTACGCGGCAACCGCGACCATGGAAGCTTCGCCGACGAGCGATCCATACAAGACCAGCACCTCCTCGGCGTCTTCGGACGATTCGGGCAGTTCCTCCACGTCGACGCCCAAACCGACCTCGACCGCAGCGGGCACCACGAATGACAGCGGCGCGACGACGCTCTACAGCTACACCCTCACGAGCGACAATACCCGCATTCTCTACTCGACGATGAAGAGCCTCGCGGCGGGCAACAAGACGCAGGACATCACGATTAAACAGGACAACGTCGAAATCACGTTCCCGAAGGGAACGATGACGAGCGACTATACGCAGCTCTGGTACGACTTTGGCACGACCATCAACAACTCGATTGCCGAGCAGACCGCCAAGGAACTCGCCGGGGATTCGTATGTTGCGACGGTGCACTTCAACTACAGCGGCGAGCTGCCGGGCGAAGCGAACATTCGCTTCATGCTGGGCGCGGAGAATGCGGGCAAGACGCTGTATTATTACCGCCTGGAGGACAACAATAAGCTGACCTTCATGCAGGCTTCGCAGGTGGACAGCTCCGGCTGGGCCAGCGTAACGCAGAAGAGCTGCTCGGACTATGTGTTCCTCAGCAGCGAATACGGCGCCGCGTCGCCGTCTCCGGTGCCGTCGCCGAGTTCGGATATTTCCCCGACGCCGACGCCGCTGGTCTCCGCCGACAAGCCCATCGCGGGCATGGCGTCCGACGGCTGGCTCGTGATCGCGATTGTGCTGATTGCGGTTGCGCTGATTGTTGGCGGAATCTGGCTCTACACCAAGAGCAAGGAAAACAACGACGACGATGAGGACGACGACTTCTAATCGTTTGACCGACTAAACAGCGAAAACGGTTCCTTTGCCAGCTGGCGGGGGAGCCGTTTTCTTAGCGAGCAAGTCCGCGAGCGCATGAAAAATCCACTAGGCGAGCGGAATCGAACGTGTATATAATGAAACCGTCGGAGGATGCCGGTTTATTCCAACTTCGCAATCGAAGGGCGCGCATCCGCCGCAAAGGAGGCGATCAATATGGATCAGAATATCAGCAGCGAACTGCGAAAAAAGCTCTTGCGCATGCAGCGGGACGAGCTGACCGGAAGCCTGCTCTACGCAAACATGTCCGCCCACCAGAAGGACGAGCGGAACAAACGGGTGTTTCTGGATATTTCGCGCGCCGAGAAGGGGCACTACGAAACCTGGAAGGCGTATACCGGACAGGAGGTCACGCCGAATCGCGCAAAGATTGCGCTGTTTACGGTGCTCAGCCGCGTCATGGGCGTTACCTTCACGATCAAACTCTTCGAACAGGGCGAGGAGACCGGAATAAGCGATCTACGGACGATTGAGCAGGAACTGCCCGAGGCGAGCGCCATCCTCGCAGAGGAGGAGGAGCACGAGGCAAGGCTGATGGAGCTGATCGACGAAGAACGGCTGCACTACATCGGCTCCGTCGTGCTGGGGTTGAACGACGCGATGGTGGAGCTGACCGGCACCATCGCGGGGCTGACCTTCGCGCTCGCGAACTGCCGGTTGGTCGCCCTCTCCGGCCTGATCACCGGCATCTCCGCAACGCTCTCCATGGCGGCGTCCAACTACCTGGCGCAGCGGGCGGAGGGCAACGGCAAGGCGCTGAAATCCAGCGTGTATACGGGCGTGGCCTATCTTCTGGCCGTTGCCGTCATCGTGCTGCCATATCTGCTGCTGCCGAACGACTGGTATGTTGCCGCGTTTGCCATTATGCTCGGCTCGGTGATTCTGATCATTCTGGGATTCAACTACTATACGTCCGTGGCGCAGGGCACGCCGTTTTTCAAGCGGTTTGCCGAAATGGCGCTCATCAGCCTCGGCGTTGCGGCGCTGTCGTTTGGCATCGGCCTTGCCGCAAAGGCGCTGCTGGGGATTCAGGTCGGTTAACACAGCATCGGAGGGATTGGTTTGAAAACGGTTTTTCTCACGGGCGCATCCAGCGGAATCGGCAAGGCGGCGGCGCGGCTGTTTGCGGCTGAGGGTTGGCAGGTTGCGGCGAGCATGCGCCATCCCGAGCGGGAGACGGAGCTAGGCGAGCTGTCAAACGTGCGCCTGTTTCGCTGCGACGTGACGGACTTTGCATCGATTGAGCAGGCGGTTGCCGACGCAATTTCCGCGTTCGGGCGGATTGACGCGCTTGTCAACAACGCGGGGTACGACGCGGTAGGCCCGCTGGAGGGCGCGAGCGAGGGGCAGATTCGCAGCCAGATTGAGACAAACCTGATCGGCACGATACTGATGACGAAAGCGATTCTGCCGCATTTTCGCGCGAACAGCGGAGGCACGCTGATCAACCTTTCGTCCGTTGCCGGGCGGCTGACCATGCCGCTGCAGTCGCTCTACCATGCGACAAAATGGGGCGTCGAGGGGTTCTCCGAGTCGCTGCAATACGAACTCAAGCCGTTCGGCATTCGCGTTCGACTGATTGAGCCGGGGATCATCAAGACCGACTTCTACAACCGCTCGATCACGCGGATGGACGTTTCCGCACCGGAGCCGTACCGCGCGTTCGCCGGGCGGCTGATCAAGACGCTCGTGCTCTACGGGCAGTATGGCTCGGACCCCGCAGGCGTTGCGGAGGCCATCCTACGCGCGGCAAACGACCGCGGAATGCGGCTTCGCTACCCCGTCGGCAAAGGCAGCGGCGTACTCTGGCTGATTCGGCTGGTGCCCAGCCGCCTGTTTCGCGCGCTTGTTTCGCGCTTCTCGATTCGCTAGAAACACAAAAGGATGATCGGAGCAAGGGATAGCGTTCACGCAGGTCAGTGCTCTGAAACTTGAGATTTGAAGAATCACGCATCTAGAACAAAAACGTCGCGCAGAAGCGCGGCGCTTTGTGTTTCTCGTCCGAGGTTAAATAAACGCCGCCAGTTCCGAGACGACCGACTCCAGCATGGCGTCCGCCGTTTCGCCGTCGCCCGCGGTGCCGTAGAGATTGCAGCTAAGCGTGAGCGTCTGCTCAAACGAGGAGACGGAAATTTGGAAGTACGGCGCGTACTTGACCGCGCCGGTTAAAAGCGCGCCGGTCACGCACGCCGCGCCAAAGCGCAGGCGCTCCGCGTCCAGCATGCCCAGATTCGTATAGGACGTGACCGGAATGGTGAACAGCTTCGGAAAGAGCCGCTTCATGAAACCAAACGGAATCCAACGGAAGGCGAACTCGACCAGCAGAACGGATTTCAGGCAGGCGTTGGACGCTTTCTGCTCCGAAATTTGCGAGGAAACGACACGCAACGTCTCGTCAAACGGCGGTTCATTTAAAACATCAACGGTAGCGACATAGTTCGTCGTCAGATTGCAGATGCTCAGTGAATCGTCCTCGCCAAGGTACTTGCGCAGATCGACCGGGCAGGGGAGCGAAACGTGCGATTCTCCGGTCGCCTTAGCGAGCGCGCGGGCGTAGGCGGCGAGCAGAACGTCGTTGACCGTCGCATGGCGCGCATGGGCGTATTGCTTGAGCGCGGCGAGGGAGTCGGGCGGCAGCGGGCGCGTTCGAATCAGCGGGTGCGCAGGGTCGCCGGTATAGGGGACACGAAGCGACTCCGACTGCTGCAACGAATCGTACTTCATAGACCAAAGCGAGAGTCGCTCCGGCCAGCGCATGCGCCGAAACAGCCGCTGTGCGCTGCGAATGGTCTGTCTTGCAGGCGGCAGCGAGAGGCCGGAAAGAAGGCGATTGTAAAGATCGCTCAGGAGGGCGAGATATTGCTTCAGCCCCGCGCCGTCGCAGACGAGATGGCTCATGACGACACAGAGCCGGTCGCCGGACGCCGCGTGCAGCAGCGTCAGCCGAAGCGGGGGATCGGTTTCCACCGAGAGCACCCGCGTCAGGACGGCGTTGGTTCGGGAATCCAGTTCCAAATCGCCAACGGCCTCGGCAAACACCAGATCCGCTCCGGTAAACCCGCGCGAAATCCACCTTGGGCGCAGCGGAGCGGGCGAAAACACGCACTCGAGCAACGGGACATAGGAGATGGACGCGGTCACCGCGCGAATTAACATCTGCTCGTCGATGGCTCCGCCGAATTGCAGGTATGCGTGAATCAGCGGCTCGTGTACCGTGCCGTAGAAATACTGCATCAATTCAAACGCAACCGGGCGGATGGTCTTTGGAGATTTCATCGAACGACGGTTTCCTTTGTTTGATTTTGCGCTGGAACTGGTTCCATTATAGTTATCCTGCGTACAGACGTAAATAGTCGGCGAACGATCAAAGCCGCTGTGTCTCCACAACGGCCTTGTTCGAATTCGAAAGAATACTTTCTTTTATTTTTATAAGCTGTCCCCGAAATCCTTGCGGAATTTTGCGACCAACTGCTCCTGCCAATCCCCGACTGGCTCCAGCCGGCCAAAGAAGAAGCGCAGCGTCTTGGGCTCTTCCACGAAGTTCAGCCCACCGACGAGCTTGCGGTTTTCGTAGAGCCAGCCGATGCGGTCCACCGCGTAGAGCACCTGGCTCATCGTGAATACCCGGCGCGGCAGCGCAAGGCGCAGCAGCTCCATGGACGCGATGGGCTCCGTTCCGTCCGGCTCGCGCTGCTCGGAGAGCGTTCCGCGCTCCATGCCGCGAACGCCGCCCGCGATGTAGACCGCCGAGGCGAGAGCCGCCGCGGGGTATGCGTGCGCGTCTACATGCGAGAGGAACTCCCGCGCGTTGACGTGGCAGCCGAGGCCGCCCGCGGGGGTGACGACGGGCACGCCGCGCTTGATGAGCTCGCTGGCCATGAACTCGATGAACTGCGGTCCCTGCGAAATCACGGTTTCGTCCATGGTTTCCTCGAGGCCGACGGTCATCGCTTCCATTTCGCGAACGCTCATACCGCCGTAGGTCAAAAAGCCCTCAAACAGCGGAATGTAGTCCTTCATGCGCTCGTAGTATTCCTTGTTCGACATCGCAATGCCGCCGCCGCGCGCAAAGCCGAGCTTGCGGGCGGAGAAATAGATGATGTCCGCGTTGGCGCACATGGCCTTCGTGATCTCGCGGATGCTCATGTCCTTGCAGGCGGCCTCGCGCGTCTTGATGAAATAAAGGTTGTCCTGCAACAGGCTGGCGTCGAGCACGATGCGAATGCCGTTCTCGTGCGCGAGCTTTGCGGTTGCGGTCATATTTTCGAGCGAAAAAGGCTGTCCGCCAATCAGGTTTGTGCCCGCTTCAAGACGGATGAACGGAATGTGCTCCGCGCCGACGCGCGAAATGCATTCCTTGAGCTTTTCGAGGTCAATGTTGCCCTTAAACTGGCAGTCGCTGGTCGGATTCAGACCTTCGTCGATGACCAGCTCCTCCACGCGGCCGCCGACGCGCGTGATATGCGCCTTGCTGGTCGTAAAGTGAAAGTTCATGGGCACCACGTCGCCGGGCTTGACGAACGCTTCCGCAAGGATGCTCTCGCAGGCGCGGCCCTGATGCGCGGGCAGGAAATACTTCGTGCCAAACAGCTCGTGAATCTTCGCCTCAAGGCGATAGAACGTTGCGCTGCCGGCGTAGCTGTCGTCCGCAACCATCATGGAGGCGACCTGTTGGTCGCTCATGGCGTTGACGCCGCTGTCCGTGAGCATATCGAGAAAGACATCGTCGTTGCGCAGCAGGAACGTGTTGTTGCCTGCGGCGGCCATCGCCTGCTGACGCGCCTCGATGGGCAGCAGATTGAGCTTTTGTACCACGCGCACCTTGTGCATCTCGAGCGGGAGCTTTTCGCCCGAGAACATCTTGATTTCACCCATGACCTGAGTTCCTCCGTACTTCTTCTCTTTTTCATTTTCGATGAGTTTACATAAAAAAGCCTCTCTGCCTGTTGAGACAAAGAGGGATTTTTCAAAAGAAAATCCTCCGCCTGTTCGGCCGGAGGACGATTTTGTTCGTGGTACCACCTCGGTTTGCCGCGCCCTTGCGGGAGGCGGCCTTAGCGGGTACGGACGGCGGAAGGATTCCGCGACAGCATCGATACCCTGTCCCAATGTAACGGCGGGAGTCCCGGCGAACCCTACTGAAATGCGCAAAACCATGTTCTGCGTCTCGTTCAGGCGGCGGCTGGTTGCGCGTATTCGCGGGTTGTTCCGGCTGCCTCGCACCACCCGGCAGTTCTCTTTCGGAAACGCTGGACGCCTACGCGCCCTTCCCGTTACTCCTTCGCAGTCATAGCCTTTATATAATATATTATTTGCAGTATAACCAACGAATACCAGCTTGTCAAGTGCAAATAACGGGCAAGACGAAATCCGTTACACCGGTCGACGGCGGTCAATCGTGAACGAAGAGGGAGAATATTGTGGCGAAAAGTTCACGAAATGTTCTTTGCACACTGGAAGGCCGGGTTGTATAATAGGTGCGATATATTGGATGGCCTATGCGCTATCGAATCCGTATACCCGTATTCACGTTTTAAACGTGGGAAAGAGAATACGGCAAGGTTTTTTACGGATCACGCTCTCTTTTAGAATGGAGGAAGCAGATAGATGATATGCAGTAATTGCGGATCGTACAACGCCGAGAACCTCACCAAGTGCAAAGTTTGCGGTGAGGACCTGAGAAACGACGATGCGAATCCCGCGGCGGATGAACCGAAGAATGTGACCGATGACGGCAGACCTTCGCGTGATTTCGTAAAGGCGCCGAGCTGGCCGACGCGCGCCTATGCGGGCGCACCGGAAAAACCGGCGATTCCGGCCTCGGATGCACCGGCACCCTCCGGCGCGTTTCGCCCAACCATTCCGCCGCGCGCAGCGGCGAGCGCACCCACGGCGTTTTGCCCGCATTGCGGCAAACCCGCAATGGGCGACGCCCCGTTCTGTGCTTACTGCGGCCAGCGGCTTGATGCGGATTCGACACCCGCTCCTTTGGCGCGCCCCGCGGTGAAGGCCCCCGCGCAGCCGAGCCGTCCGATCGCGCCGGTAGACGAAGATTATGACGACGACGATTACGACGACGAGGACGAAGAGGACTACAAGCCGCAGAAACCTGCGAAGCGCGGCGGCAAGATGGCGCGCCGTGACGAGCCGGAGGAAGACCTCGACGAATACGACGAAGAGTATGACGAGGACTACGACGACGATATGCCGCAGAAGCGCGGCAAGGGCACGACCATCCTCTTCTGGGGACTGATCGTTCTGCTGCTGGCGCTCATCGCCGTGTTTGGCATGTACATTGCCAAGAAGAACTTCGACGGCGACGTTGGCAAGATGTTCGCTTCCATTGGCGGCATCTTCAACAAAAACGGCAATACGGACGTAAACGCGGATCCTTCCGGAACGCCCGCTCCCGAAGCGGAGATGTACACCGCCGCGATCAGCGAATACACCGACCCGACCACGGGTGTTGTTTCGTTCGACGTGGACATTCACGCGCCGACGGGCAGCAGCATTCGCATCATTACGGATGCAACGCTCAAGACCGACACCGCGACGGTTGCCGCAAACGACCGGATCATCCTCCGCATTCCGCGGGATGTGTTCATGCCGAACGCGCCCGTTGACAACGAGGTGGTCACCATTACGCCGAACATCCAGGCGATTTCGCCGGATGGGCAGACCATGCAGATCAAGGTTCCGGACATTACGGTTACGGTACCCGTGCTCTCGATGACGGTTACCGAACCTGCTGCGGACACCGTGAACGCGACGTTTGACAACAGCCCGATCGCGATTATGGGTCAGGTAAACAACTACGACGGCGAGACCGCCGTGTTCATCAACGACCAGCAGGTCTATGTGGACAGCAACGGCATGTTCACGTCGTCCTATACGCCCAAGCAGACGGCTCCTCTCGTGCAGCCGACCATGGACCCGACTGCCGCGACGACCAGCACGGATCCTTCCACAACGCCGGATCCTTCCGCCTCGCCGAGCACGAGCCCGAGCACGAGTCCGAGCACGTCGCCCGAAGTGACGGAGGCGGTCAGCGAAGAAACCGCCGCTGCGGAAGCGATTGACGCGGCGAACGCCCCTGTATCGACGGGTGAAACGGAAACCATCACGATTGAAGCACGCAAGAACAACTGCGTGACCGCGCGCAAGGTCATCACTGTGGAGCCGTATGTCATGCAGACCATGGCGATGGTCGTAACAAACGATCTCAAGAGCCTCTCCTCCGCGGAAGGCACCGTTACAGTGACCGGTACGATTACACCGGGCGCGGCCATCACCGCGACGAGCTCGTCCACCGACGTCACGTTTGGCGCTCCAACGGTCAGCGACACGGGCACCTTCTCGATGGCGGTTACCATCGCCAAGGTCGGTGCTTTCGACATTGCCCTGACCGGCAAGATGATTGGCTACTACGACGGTACCGCTGCGGTAACCGTGGAGCGTCCGCCGTCGGCCTCGTCCTCCGCGTTTAAGAAGGCCGCCGCGGATATTACCAAGAGCTACGATAAGATCGTTGCCGGAACCGTGACGAGCGGAGACTTCGTTGTCACCGGCAAGATCACGGAGATCATCGCGACCGATCCGTATACGATCTTCCGCGTTCAGGTTTCGGAAGGCGTTGAGGTCGTGATTGCCAATCGCAGCGCGAAGTCGACGATCAACTCCGCCGACCTGAAGGAGAAGAAGCAGATCGCCGGTACGCTCAAGGGCATGTACTCCGATGGCAAGTCCCCGTATCTGTGGGGCTGGTTCATCTGGAACAAATAGTACGTGAAACTCTGGGCAAAAGTACACAAACAGCATAAGATCATTCAAGAGGCCGTGCGGGAGTTTTCTCTCGCGCGGCCTTCGGATGCAGAGGGCTGGAACCGCATTCTGGTCGACCTTTGCAAGCCGCTCGACCTGGCCTGCCCGGTGCTGCTGAACAAGCATGTGCAGGAGCTGGCGCAGTTTAACCGAACGGTGTTTTCGCCGGGGGACTTTATGGAGAGCGTCTCCTTTGACCGCTTCGAAATTGAGATCATTCCGGAAAAGAAGAAGGAGAAAAAGGTCGAATACGTCTTTTTCGACGAATGAGTGACGAATCACTCTGATACAAAAGGAGGGTGCAACATTGGAACTTTCTGAGATTTTTCGTCTGGTGCCGCAGGCGGCGGAGCAGCTGCCACGCGGCGCGTTTTTAACGGCGGGCGGCGACGTATGGAACCCAATGACCATTGGCTGGGCACAATTCGGTGTGGTCTGGGGCAAGCCGGTGGTCACCGTGATGGTTCGCAAGAGCCGCTTTACCTATGGCTTGATGGAACAGACGGATGTGTTCACCGTCAGCGTGCCGCGCTCCGGCGAACTGAAAAAGGAACTGGGCTTTTGCGGTTCCCGCTCGGGTCGGGACGTGAGCAAGGAGCGCGAAAGCGGCTTGACGCGGCTTTCTGCGCACGCGGGCGCTGCGGACGGCGCTGCCGAGTGCGGCGCGTTCTTTGAATGCCGCATCCTGCAAAAGCAACTGCTCGACCTGAATACACTGGACGCGGAAACGCGGGCCCGGTGCTACGGCGCGAACCAGACAGGGTCGGACGGGGATCCGCATGTGCTGTATGTCGGCGAGGTGCTCGCGGCCTACGAGCGCTGAGCAGAGAAACAAAACGCGAAGCAAAACAAATACCGCCTGCAAGAACTGCAAGCGGTATTTTTATATTCACTCCACAGTATCGTTCACGCGCCGGAGTCCGGCGGGAACGGGAGCGGATGTTCGGGAGAAGTCCCCCGCGCGCGAAACCGTCCGGGGGGGATGGACGGTTTCGCGCGATGAACCATCGAGGGGGTATCCGGCAAGCATGCGCCTGCCGAATCTTTTGTTCACCGCCCGCGTTGCAGGCGGAGGAATCAACCAAGGGGGTTACTGTTCGGAGGGCTTGTACTCGCCGAACGTGACGGAGACGGTCTGTTCTTTTCCGTCGCGCTGAATGGTCAGCGTGGCCTGATCGCCGGAGTTGTAGTTTGCGATGACCGAGGCCAGCGCGCTGTTGGACGAAATGTCCGTGTCGTCCACCTTGAGAATCAGGTCGCCAACCTTGAGGCCTGCGGCTTCCGCCGCGCTGCCGGAGACGATCTGCGCAATCTGGACGCAGTTGGTGCTGTTGCCAAACATACTGCCAAAGAGACTGTTTCCGCCGTCGTTTGCGCCGGAAGAGAGGCTGACGTCCTGCGTATAGACGCCGAGGTACGCGCGACCGAGCACATAGCCGTGATCAATCAGATTGGTGATGATCGTCTTGACGCTGCTCACCGGAATCGCGAAGCCAAGTCCTTCGGAATCGCTGCTGCTGGCCTTTGCGTTGACAATGCCAACCAGCGATCCGCTCGCGTTGAACAATCCGCCACCGGAGTTACCCGGGCTGATGGCCGCGTCGGTCTGAATCAGCTTCATGCTCATTTTTTCAACCGTGACTTCGCGGCTCAGCGCGCTGACGATGCCGCTGGTCGCCGTTCCGCGCAATTCGCCGAGCGGGTTGCCAATGGCGATGACGTCCTCACCAACGGTGAGCATGTCGGAGTCGCCAAGCGTAGCGGGCGTAAGGCCGGTTGCTTCGATCTTGAGCACCGCGAGGTCGCTGCGTGCGTCGGAACCGATGAGTTTCGCGTCGTAGGACGTGTCGTCGTTCAGAATGACCTTTACGGTCTCCGCGCTGTCAACCACGTGCTTGCAGGTTACAATATAGCCGTCGCTGGTCAGGATGATCCCGCTGCCGCTGCCAACGTGTACCTGCTGGCTGTTGCCGTCCGCGCCGTTGGTGTTGTTTCCGTTGCCAAAGAAGCCTCCGAGGGCGTTGGACGCGGTGTAGTACGTGTCGATGCCGACGACGGAGGGCGCCGTGAGTTCAATGATCTGCGCCTTGCTGTAGGTCGAGGTGGAAAAGCTGCTGGCGCCTGCGTTACTGAGCGTATTCTGTCCGTTATCTTCGCTCTGTGCCGTCTTTGCTTCCAGCGCCTGCGTCTGCTGCGTTTGCAGCGCCGCAATTTGCTCGCCGACGTACTGGCGCGTGTAAAGCCCGCCAATCATAGCACCGAGCAGAACCGCAACCATGGTAAAGACGATCAGCGTCGAAATTCGAACGCCTTGGCGTTCTTTCCTTCTGGGCGCGTTCGCAGTACCATTCTGTGCAGAGTCGGGAGAATATCGTTCATACCAGTCGTTGTTCTGATCCATATGGTATCACTCCTTTCGTGATGTGCCTTTAGTATAGAAAATGATTATGAAGTTTCAATAGTCGCCGTTTGAAGAAATCCCGACACATTTTGTCAGCAACATGGCAGCAAAAACGGCGGAGCCTGCGCCCCGCCGTTTTTCGGAAAAGTCGAAACCTTATTTTGCTTTCAGATCGATGGTAAACATGCCCGTGTCCTGAATCGGGTCAAAATGCCCGGCATGGATGCGCGTAATGTTCAGGCGAACGGTTGCGCTGCTCGCGCTCGACAGCGTGCCCTCCGGCGCGTCCTTTGCCCAGAGGATGATGGAACCGTGCGAGTTCGGGAAGCTGTAGGTGCAGTGCATGTCCAGCTGATAGTCCGTGCCGTCAATATTGATCAACGGCGAGATGGGGAACGCCGTGAGATCGAGCAGCTTGATGTAGTTCTGCGTTACGTTTTCATAGTCCAGCAGAATGGCTTCGTGCCCTTCAAACTGAATGATGCCGGAGTAGCGCAGAATGCAATACGCAAGCTTGCTCTGATAGACGATCGGGCCGGGGTCCGGCGCGTCGAGCTTCGTTTCCGTTACGTTGGGGTCGGGAATCGGCACGATGACCGGTCGATCCAGACGCCCGTCGAAGTAGTTCAGCGAGACATAGAGCTTGAGCTCCTTGAGACTCGTGATGTTCTTTTCGGCAAAGACCTCGCTGCCGTCCAGCGCGAGCAACAGGAAGGTGCCCTGCTCCAGCGGGTAGGTGCCGTTGACGAGGTTCGTGTAGCCCGCGTAGACGGGGTCGACCGTAACGCTCTTCCACTTGGCGGTGGGCTGCTTGTAGAGAATTACGCGAACGTGCTGCAACGTGTCGTCGATGCCCTGCAGGTAGACCGCGAAGTTCTTGTCCTCAAAGAGCTTCTCCGCGCCTTCCACGGGGTTTGGAATGGCCGCCGCGTCCGGAATCTCGACGCTGAGCGCGCGATGTTCGTCAATCACCTCGCCGGTGCTGGCGTTCGTAACCACGAGGTCGCAGGCAAAGGCCGACACCTGCGTAATGTTCATGTAGACCGCGTTCGGATCGTCCACCCAGCTGACGACGATGTTGGCCGACCGCGTTTCGCCCGCGGCAATCGCTTCCGCGTTTTCTACAATGCCCTGCACGGCCCAGTTGTTGAGAAACAGCCCGCTCTGGGACACCGTGACCGGGTCGACGGAGTTGTTGGTGATCGAGAGGTCGACAATCAATTCGTAGTTCGCCGAAAAGTGAATGCCGGTGACGCTGGCGGTGACCTTATTGCGCGAAAACAGCTCCTGATTCACGCTGGTATCGACGAATACGGGTTCCGGCGTGGGCGAAGGCGTCGGTTCGGCGGTGGGTTCCGGCGTGGGAGAGGGTGTGGCGGCTTCCGCGACGGGTGCGGCGGATTCCTCCGCGGGCGCGGGCGCTTTTGCGCAGGCGGCCAGACTCAGCGCAAGCAGCGCGGCAAGGGCAAGGGAAAGAATGCGTTTCAAGAAAAGCATCTCCTTTAAATCATCGGATTTTTTACGGGATGGAACTACTGCAAGCCGAGAAAAGTCATTTCGGCCTTGGAATACCAATAACCTTACCGATCCGGCGTTGAAAAGTCAATACATCTATGCGCCGCGCCAACAATCATATGGGTGGAAATCTTTACAGGAAGGAAACACATCATTACCGGGGATTGTGGTATACTACACCCTAGAATAAGGGAGTTTTGGATGAAACGAACGATTTTGGCACTTCTGATCGTGCTGCTGCTTCTCGTCGGGGGATTCAAGTGGTATACGCGGCATCAGGTACAGGTGGAGCAATACCTCCAGTCCTTTTCGCAAAACACAAAAGCGCCGGACATGAGTGCGGTTGAGACGACGCCCGCGCCGGAACGTTCCGCAACGCCAGAGGCAACCCCGGAGGCGACCGCCGATCCGAGCCCCGGCCCAACCGTTGACGCGGACTGGTACGAAGAGCGTAACCGGGAACTACGATTGCTGCTGCGGCGCAACGGCTCGTTTCAAAATTCGGACGAGATCGACGCGGCGATTGCGCAGATGGGCATCGATCCCGATAAACCGATGGTCGCGCTGACGTTTGATGACGGCCCGGTTACGGGCGTGACGAATAAGATTCTCGACGTGCTGGAGCAATACCATGCGCGCGCTACGTTTTTTGTTCTCGGCACCCGGCTGAAAAAGCCGGAGGCCGTCGCACTCGTCAAACGGGCGATTACGCTGGGCTGTGAAATCGGGAACCACACCTGGGATCATTCGATTCTTCCGGGACTGAACGTGAGTCAGATTCGCTTTGAAATCAAAAGCACCAATCAAATTGTTTACGATACCACGGGGTATACGGTTCGCCTGTTGCGTCCGCCGGGCGGCAGCACGGGCGCCAACGCACCGCGTCTGGCAAAGGAACAGGGCATGGCGGTTGCGCTCTGGGCGCAGAGCGGAAACGTGCATGAGTTCGACCCGAAGAAGATTGCCGAAAACGTTCAAAAACAGATTGTCAACGGAAAAGAGCTGCACGACGGAGACATCATTCTGTTGCACGATACAAAGGATCGTATGGTTCCGGCGGTGGAGCTCATTGTGCCGCAGTTGCTCGAAGAGGGCTATCAGCTCGTGACCGTTTCCGAACTGATCTATTTATCGGACATCGGGTTTGTTCCGGGGCGGGTTTATCACAGCCAAACAGAATAAGTTTTTTCTTATCAAGTATCGCGACAAAACGGCCTCGCACGAATGTGCAACCCCCGGCAAGTCGGTCGGGGTTGGTTGACTTTTTGCTTTCCGTTCGGTACACTCGCAGGTAGAGGAATGTCTTTTTCGAATTTCTGTTCGGGAAAGGCTTCTTTTACAGGTTTTTTCGAAAAAACGAACACAGGCCCAACAACAATCTAAAAAACCAAACACAGAGGAGAGAAAATCGAACATGAAAAAACTCGTAGTGCTTCTTTTGGTTGCGCTTCTCGCGTTCTCGTTTGTCGGCTGCAAGCCGGCGGCCGCTCCTGCGGCAACGGAACCTGCGGCGCAGGCGGGCAAGGTTTACAACGTAGCAAACCTGGTCAACGGCAATCTGGGCGACAAGTCCTTTTTTGACTCCGCCGAGTCGGGACTCAAAACGCTGCAGGATGCCGGACGCATCACCTACAAGACCATTGAGATGGGCGCGACGGACGCAGATCAGCCGAAGTGGCTGGAAACCCTCTACGAAGTTGCCAAATCCGGCGAATACGACCTCATCATCTGCGGTACCTATCAGATGCCGGACAACCTCAAGGAGGTTGCTACCGAGTATCCGGATCAGATGTTCCTGATCTATGACGACACAACCTACATTGGCGACAACGCCAACGTGGTCAACGTAAGTTTCCGTCAGAACGACACCGGTTACCTCATCGGCGTGTTTGCGGCGGCAATGACCAGCGAAACCTCCGTAGCCAACATGAATCCGGAGAAGGTCGTCGGCTTCGTTGGCGGCGAGGACAGCCCCGTCATCAACGACTTCCTCTACGGCTTCCTCGAGGGCGTGAAGGCCACCGATCCGGAAGTCAAGGTCGACACCCGCTATGTGACGAACTACTACGACACCGCAATTGCCAAGGAACTCGCCAACTCGATGATCAACGACAACAAGTGCGACATCATCTGGGGCGTGGCTGGTCTCGCGGGCAACGGCGCGGCGGAAGCGGCGCAGGAATCCGGCAAAGCCTGGTTCATCGGCGTGGACTCCGACCAGGAAGCCACCTTCAGCAAGGAACTGGCGGCGGTTACGCTGACCTCCGGCCTCAAGAACGTTGGCAACGCGATCATCTGGATCTTTGACGAGTGGGACGCTGGTCGCACCTACTTTGGCAAGGAGGTCAACCTCGGCCTCACGGAAGGCGGCGTTGGCATCGTGACGGACAAGAACTTTGCAACCGTTGCGCCGAAGGCGGTGCAGGACAAGGTGCTTGCTGCCGAAGCGGCGATTAAGGACGGAACCATCAAGGTTTCCTCCGCGCTGGGCGACGACAAGAACACCGTGTACGATCTGCGCACGGCCATGCAGCCGTAATTAAACCACAACGCAAACAAAGACGGGGGAGCCAAAAGCGGCTCCTCCGTTTTTTCGAAAATGAGGCTCCCGTGGCGATCTAAGATTGCAATCTGAAGTGTCATTCATTATAGTTAGGATAACGCATGCTTCAAGCGGCCGAAGAGTGCCGCTTCTTACATTTTACGATCCAAAGGGGAATACGCAATGGAGCAACACGATCTTGTCGTTCAGATGAAGGGCATTACGAAGGTGTATCCAAACGGAATCGCCGCGAATCAAAGCGTCGATTTCTCCGTTCGGCGCGGCGAAATCCACGCGCTGATGGGCGAAAACGGCGCGGGCAAGAGCACGCTGATGAAGATGCTCTTCGGCATGGAGCAGCCGACCGAGGGTGAAATCCTTGTCAACGGTGAAAAGGTTTCGCTCACCTCGCCGACGGTCGCGATTGCGCACGGAATCGGAATGGTGCACCAGCACTTCATGCTCGTGCCGAGCCTGACGGTCGCGGAGAACATCGTGCTCGGCATGGTGCCGAAAAAGAGCGGTATGTTTATCGATTTTCCAAAGGCCGCCGAACTGACGCGGGAATACGCCGAGCGGTTTAACCTCGCGGTCAATCCGGACGCAAAGGTCATCGACATTCCCGTCGGCATGAAGCAGAAGGTCGAGATTCTCAAGGCCGTGATTCGCGGCGCGAAGATTTTGATTCTGGACGAGCCGACGGCGGTGCTGACCACGCAGGAGACGGCGGAGCTGTTTCGCGAGCTCGTGCACCTCAAGGAGCAGGGCTATACGATCATCTTCATCTCGCACAAACTGAACGAAATCAAGCAGATTACCGACCGGCTGACGATTCTGCGCGGCGGCAAGTCGATGGGCGTTTACGAAACCGCTTCGATTACGGAGCAGGAGATTTCGCGCCTCATGGTCGGGCGGGACGTCGTGCTGGACGTGCAGAAGGACGCCGCAAAGCCGGCGGACGTCGTGCTGAAGGCGCGAAACCTGCAATATACGAATGAATGGAACAAGAAGATGCTCGACGGCGTGTCCTTCGACGTTCGCAAGGGCGAAATTCTCGGTGTTGCGGGCGTAGAGGGCAACGGGCAGCGCGAACTCGTGGACATGCTCTTTGACCTCAAGGAGCCGGACGCGGGCACGGCCTATGTCAACGGCGAGGACATCATCAAAGCGTCGCAGGCGCGTATCCGCAAGATGGGCGTTTCGCTCGTTCCGGAGGATCGCATGACCTACGGCATTGCGGATGCGGCGTCGATTGAGGAAAACCTGATTTCGGATCGCTTCGAGGAGCGGCGGTTCAACCGCGGCCCGCTCTTTGACATGAAGGCAATCCATACCGAAAGCGACAAGCTGATTCAGGACTACACGGTGCTCTGCAAGTCCGGCAAGCAAAAGGTAAAGATGCTCTCCGGCGGAAACATACAGAAGGTCGTCGTTGCGCGCGAGTTTTCGAGCGACCCGACGCTGATCATTGCCGACCAGCCGACGCGCGGCATCGACGTTGGCGCGACGGAGTTCATCCGCAAAAAGCTCGTCGACCTCTCCCGCACGGGCGCGGCGGTGCTGCTCGTCTCCGCGGATCTCAACGAGGTCATGGAGCTTTCGGACAGCCTGATTGTGCTCTACGGCGGAAAGATCGCCGCCTATTTCGAGGACACGAGTCAACTCAATGACGAGATGATGGGCGAATACATGCTCGGGCTCAAGCGCCAGAGCGACGAGGAGATCGGGAGGGTTTGTCATGAAGGATAAACGAATGCTTTGGTTCGAGCTGGTGCGCGGCGCGGCGGCAATTGCGCTCGCGCTCGCCGTTGGAACGGTGTTTATCTTCCTCAGCTCCAGCGAACCGCTGACCGCGCTACGATACCTGCTGATCGGCCCGCTGGTTTCGCTCAAGGGCGGCATCGCAAGCTTCAACACGCAGGGGCTCTATACGATTCTCGCGGCCATGATTCCAACGATCTTTACCGGCCTCGCGGTCTGCGTGATGTTTTCGAGCAACCAGTTCAACCTCGCGGGCGAGGGCGTCGTGATGGTTGGCGGGTTTGTCGCCGCGCTCTGCGGCATCTACATCCACATGAACACCGGCTGGCATGCGGTGCTTTGCGTGCTGGTTGCGGCGGTGGTTGGCGGCATTGTGATGCTGATTCCCGCGCTGCTCAAGGTCAAGCTCGGCGCGAGCGAAATGGTCACGAGTCTGATGCTCAACTATGTTTGCATGTTCCTCGTGCTGCACTTTTTGAACTACAACTTCGCGGATCGCAGCAAGGGCTCGACCCAGACCTTCGCCTTTGCGGACACGGCGCGGATAAGCTCGCTCGTTCCGGGCGGCAGCAAGCTCACCTGGGGATTCGTGCTTGCGCTGGTCTTCGTTGTGATTGTCGCGCTGTTCCTGTTTCGGACGCGCTGGGGGTACGCGATTCGCATGATCGGCATCAACCAGGCGTTTGCGCAGTATTCCGGCATGAAGGTCGGCTCCACCATCGTGCTCTCGCAGGTGGTCGGCGGCATGCTCTCCGGCATCGGCGGCAGCGTCGAAGTGCTGGGGCGGTATTCCACGTTCCTCTGGAAGGAGCTGCCCGGCTACGGCTGGACGGGCATTACGGTTGCCATCCTCGCCAAGAACAATCCGCTGCTGGTTCCGCTCGCGGCGTTCTTTATCGCCTATCTCGACAAGGGCTGCCAGCTCATGGCGACGTATTGCGACGTGCCGAGCGAGATGATCGACATCATTCAGGCGGCAATCTTCCTCTTCTTTGCCGCGGAGCAGTTCCTCAGCGGCTATCGCCAGAAGAGCGTCGTGAAAAACACGCGAGCCGACCTTGCCAAAGCGACGGTCAACGCCGAAGGGGGTGAAGCGTAATGTGGAGTCAACTGCTGGAAACGATCCTGAAAACGGAGTTTCTCTTTTCCGTGATCCGCATTACGGCGCCCATTCTGTTTGCGGCGCTCGGCGCGGTCATCGCCGAAAAGGCGGGGGTCACCAACATCGGCCTCGAAGGCATTATGATGATCTCCGCTCTCTTTGGCGTGCTCTTTAGTTACTGGACGCAGAGCTGGCTCGTCGGCGTGCTGGGGGCAATGCTCGTCGGCGTTCTGCTGGGACTTTTAATGGGCTTCTTCGCGCTCAAACTCAAGACGGACATCATCCTCGCCGGTATCGCCGTCAATATGATGGGCTCCGGCGGAAGTATCTTTTTCCTCTATATGTTCACCGGCATGCGCGGCAACACCGGCGCGCTGGTGAGCCCGAATATTCTGATTCCGACGGTCAACATCCCGCTCATTAAGGACATTCCGATTCTGGGGGACATCCTCTCCGGCCACGCGGTGCTGACGTATGTTGCGTTTTTGCTCGTGTGGCTGATTTGGGTGCTGCTGTACAAAACGCCGCTGGGGTTGAACATTCGCGCGGTCGGCGAAAACCCGAACGCGGCCTCCAGCGTCGGCATCAGCGTACTGAAGATCAAGTACATCGCCATCTCGCTTTCCGGCGCGTTGGCTGGGCTTGGCGGCGCGTTTATGAGCATGTATTATTCGCAGGGCTGGAACAGCGGCATGGTCGCCGGGCGCGGGTTCATCGCGCTCGCGGCGCAGGCCATGGGCCGCGGCGAACCGATGGGTGCCATGCTCAGCTCGCTGCTCTTCGGCCTTGCGCAGGCACTGCGCACAAAGGTCAGCGGGTTGCAGGGCGTTTCGAGCTATCTCGTTTCGTTGATACCATACGTGGTAACCATCCTTGGCCTCGTGCTCTACGCCGCGAGCACGCTTAAGAAGGTGAAGCGGCATCGCACCCTCCGGGCGGAGGCACAGAAATGAGCAAGCGGATTCCGGTGATTCTGGATGGCGATCCCGGGCACGACGACGCGATTGCCTGGGTACTGGCTGCTTCCAGCGAGCTGCTCGACATCCGCGCGGTGACGTCCGTCTGCGGCAACCAGACCATTGAGAAGACAACCTACAACGCGGGTCGGGTACTGGCGCTGATCGGCCTCGACGTTCCGCTCGCGATGGGGCGGGTGAAGCCGCTGGTCGCGGACGCGCGGGTTGCGCCGAGCGTGCACGGCGCTTCCGGCCTCGACGGCCCCGCTCTGCCGGAACCGGCAAAACAGCCCGTAGGGCAGGATGCGTGTACGCTGATAGCGCAGGTGCTGGAAGCGAGCGACGAGCCCGTCGTGTTGGTTTCCACCGGCCCGCTGACCAACGTTGCGACGCTGCTGCTCCTCTACCCGCAGCTCAAGCCGAAGATCCGCGCGATCTACCTCATGGGTGGCGGCATTCAATACGGAAACTGGACGCCCGCGGCGGAGTTCAACATCCTCGTCGACCCCGAAGCGGCGGACGTCGTGTTCACCAGCGGGCTGCCGATTACGATGGCGGGGCTGGACGTTACCGAGCGCGCGCTGGTATTTCCGGAGGATTTCTCGCGCATCCGCGCGGTGGGAAACCCGGTTGCGAAGGTGGTTGCCGACTGGCTGGACTATTTTTACGATTTTCATCGAAACATCGGCTACGCTGGCGCGCCCGTGCACGACGCGGTTGCCGTTGCCGCGCTGATCCGGCCGGAGATCATGACTATGCAGGATATGTACGTTGCCATCGAGACCACGGGCGACTATTGCCGGGGCATGACGGTTGGCGACCCGCTGGGCATCTGGCAACGGCCCGCCAACGCGCGCGTGATTCTGGACATTGACAGCGCGGCGTTTGTAGATTTGCTCGTCGAGGCGGCGGAGCACTACACTAAAGGGGGCGAGCGCGCATGAACAAGCAGCCGATGCTGCTGGACTGCGACACCGGCGTGGACGACGCGGTCGCCATCCTGCTGACGAAGCACCTGCAAACCCTGGAGCTCGTCGCGGTGACCACCGTCGCGGGCAACGTTGAGCTGGAGCACACGACGGAGAACACTCTGCGCGTGCTGGAATTTGCTGGCATGGGGCAGGTACCCGTGTATCGCGGGGCGGCAAAACCGCTCTTTTGCGAGTTGTACACGGCGCACAACGTCCACGGCTCGAACGGACTGAACAACATGGAACTGCCGCCCGCAAAACGGCAGGCGGAAGCAATGCCCGCCTGGGACGCGATCTACGAGTGCGCGAAACGCTACGCGGGCGAACTGACGATTGTCGCCATCGGCCCGCTGACGAACCTCGCGCTCGCGATTGCGAAGTACAAGGAACTACCAAAGCTGCTCAAGCGGATTGTGCTGATGGGCGGCGCGGCGTCGGGCGGCAACGTCACCCCCGCGGCGGAGTTTAACATTTATGTCGACCCGGAAGCGGCGGATATGGTATTTACCTGCGGGACGGACGTGACCATGTGCGGCCTCGACGTGACGATGGCTTCCTACCTGACGGAGCAGGAGCTTGACGAGCTCGCCGCGCTGGGATCAAAACAGGCCGGGTTCGCGCGGGACGTGCTGCAGAACATGTTGAAGTTTTACCGCCGGTATGGCCTCGACGGCGTCGCGTTTCACGATCCGGCGACGGTGCTGTACGCGGACGACCCGGCGTGTTTTCAATCGGAGCGCGTCGGCATTCGCGTGGAGACGAAGGGAAAGCTCACGCGCGGCAAGACCGTGACCGACCTCTACAGCGACAAGCAGATGGAGCACAACGCGAACATCGTTGTCGGCGTGGATCGCGCGGCATTCTTACAGCGCGTATTTGAGAATATTGCGCAATACGGGAAATAAAAGAAAGGCCCTTGCCGGAAGGCAAAGGCCGAGAAATCTATACTGAGTTTTTACTTCGCGATCTGTAAAAACGCGTCCAGCGCAACGAGAATTTCGTGCTCTTCGCCCAGCATGGCGGCGCTCTCGCCGTCCACATAGCTGCCAATCGCGTCCAAGGTGCTTGTTTCGCAGGCGACGACGTTGTTGAGAATGCTCATGGTTCGAATGCCGCGCAGATGACCAATCGTGTATAGTGCGGCGGTCTCCATGTCGCAGCCGAGCACGCCGCGTTTTGCCCAATACGCGTCAATCTCCTCCTCGCGGTCGGTGTAAAAGCTGTCGTGACTGCGGGCAATGCCAATGTGATGCGCTACCTTCCGCTCCGTAGCCGCGCGAACGCAGGCAAAGAGCAGCTCGTTGTTCGGCACGGCGGGAAAGATCGGGTCAAGATAGGTCTTGCTCGCGCCGTCGTCGCGCACCGCGCCGGAGACGAGAATCAGGTCGCCAAGCTTCACTTCGGGCTGCAACGCACCGCAGCTGCCGATGCGGATCATGTTTTTTACCCCGAGCCGGCTCAACTCCTCGACGGCAATGCCCGCGGAAGCGCCGCCAATCCCCGTGGATACGGCGAGCACGCGAACGCCCTGATAGGTGCCGACCAGACTGCGATACTCGCGGTTGTATGCGAGCTCCGTTGCGCCCTTTAAAAACGGGCGGATGCGGTCGAGCCGCGCGGGATCGCCCGGCAGAAGCGCGCATAGGGCGCCGTGGTTTTCGCTGAGTCGAATGTGCGGTTGCAGCTGCGGCATATGCACCTCTCCCAATGGTTTATATACTCTTATCATAACACACGATGCGTTGTCATCACATGGAGGAAACTAGTTTGGCTCGAATACTCAACTTTGGCTCGCTCAATCTCGATCAGGTTTACCGCGTGGACTCGTTTGTGCAGCCCGGCGAAACCAAGCTCAGCCGCTCGCTGGAAACGCACTCCGGCGGAAAGGGGCTGAACCAGTCCGTCGCGGCGGCGCGTGCGGGCGCGAGCGTCTGGCACGCGGGCGTGCTCGGCTGCGACGGGGAACGACTGCTGGACAAGCTGGTTGAAAACGGTGTGGACGTTTCGCTGCTGGAGCGCTCGGAAGGCGTTTCCGGCCACGCGATCATCCAGGTGGACGACCACGGGCAGAATTGTATTCTGCTCTTTGGCGGCACGAATCAGGCGCTCACGGAGGCGTATATCGACCGCACACTCGCGGCGTTTGGCAAGGATGGGTTGGTGCTCGTTCAAAATGAAACGAACCTGGTCGGAACGATCATCAAACGCGCGCACGAGCGGGGTTTACAGGTTGCGATCAACGCCGCGCCGATGGACAAGAAAGTACTTACCTATCCGCTAGAGCTGGTGGACTGGCTGATCGTCAACGAAATCGAGGGAGCGGCGCTCGCAAATGGCGCGAACGAGGCGGACATTCTGCCGACGTTGCGGGCAAAATATCCTAAGTTAAACGTGCTTCTTACGCTCGGCAAGCGCGGGGCGGTCTGTATCCGCGGCGACGAAGAGGCGAACATTGGCATCTACGACGTACCGGTGGTGGACACCACGGCGGCGGGCGATACCTTCCTTGGCTATTTTCTCGCGCAGGTACTATCCGGCGCGAGCATTGACGACGCGCTGGCGCTCGCGACCGCCGCGTCGTCCCTCTGCGTGCAGACGATGGGGGCGGCGGACTCCGTGCCGCGTCGAGCGGAGGCGCAGCGGGCGCTGGAATCGGGCGCGCTGGGAACACTTGGCGAGTGGGGAGGCTGGCGATGACAAACATACTCTATATCGACTGCTGCATTCGCGGCGAGCAGAGCCGTACGCGCAAGCTCGCGGACGCGTTTCTCTTCGCGCTGTCGCAGCGCACGGACATTTCCGTCGACCGGCTGACGTTGATGGACGAGCCGCTCGTTCCGTTTCAGAACGGGTTCTTCTGGCAGCGGGAGCGCCTGCTCGAACAGGGCGTACTCGACCACCCGCGCTTTCGCTATGCGCATCAGTTTCAGCAGGCGGATCGAATTGTGATTGCCGCGCCGTTCTGGGACTTGAGCTTCCCGGCGCTGCTGAAGGTCTATATCGAAAACCTTTGTGTGCAGGGCATCACCTTCGACTGCGACGAAACCGGCACGCACGGGGTCTGCCGCGCGAAAAACATGCTGCTGTTGACCACGCGCGGCGGTGCGCTGGAGGGAAGCCCGCTGGACAACGGAACAAAATACCTCAGCGATATGGCGAAGTTCTTTGGCATTCCCTCGTTTGCCTATGTCGCGGCGGACGGGCTCGACCTTGGGCTCGAACCGGTGGAGGCGATTCTCGCGCGCGCCATCGCGCGGGCGCAGACTCTCGCGGAGACGTTCTAGTTTGATGGATCAATGAGTGAGGCGGAATGAGATTAACGGTTTTAATCGACAACAACACCTATATTGACGAATACTACCTCGGCGAACCCGCGGTAAGCTATTTGGTGGAGGATGGCAACCGCACGATACTGTTCGACGCGGGGTATTCGGACGCGTTTTTGACGAACGCGGCGCGCATGAAGCGGGATTTGAGCCGCGTGACGGACATTGTGCTCTCCCACGGGCACAACGACCACACGGGCGGCCTGCCCGCGTTCTTTGAGCGGTTTCAACAGCCCGTTCGGCTGCATGCAAATCTCAAGGCTTTTCTGCCGAAGCGCGAAAACGGCCTCGACGTCGGTTCGCCGCTGCCGTTTTACGAGTTGCCGAAATGGGTGGAACCCAAGCTGAGCCGCAAATCCGTCCAGATCAGTGAGCATGTCTGGTACCTTGGCGAGATTCCGCGCGTCTATTCGTTCGAGGCGGATCGCGCGGTCGGCGAAACGCTCTCCTCCTGTGGTTGCTGCTGGGAGGAGGATCGCCTGCCGGACGACACCTCGCTTGCGCTGGATCTGCCGGAGGGGGTATTCGTGGTAACGGGTTGCGCGCACGCAGGCGTGTGCAACACGGTTCGGTACGCAAAGGAAGTTCTGGGAAAAGGCCGCGTGCTCGGCGTGCTCGGCGGATTTCATCTGTTCGAAACGGGCGCGGTGCTGGATCAGACGATCGAGACGCTGCGCGCGCTTGGCGTGGAGCGGGTGTACCCCGCGCACTGCACTTCGCTTGCGGTCAAGAGCGCGTTTGTCGGCGCGTTTGAAACGCGTGAGGTCGGCGTCGGCCTCTCACTCGACTGGTAAACAAAGAACATCCGAAACAAATAGAACAGGACGGCGCGGGTATTCCGGCCGTCCTTGTTTGTTGCGTGATATTGCTTGCTATCCGCGCAATGCCTGCAGCAGAGAGGTCAGGTGCGCGTATTGCCAGGCGCGCTCTTCCAGCGTGTCCGGCGCGGATTTGGCCGCGTAATCGGCCGCGGCGACCGCATGGGTAATCACGTGCGCCGCTGCGGCGGCGTGTCCCGCGCTGCGAATGGCAAACTGCGCGGAAGGTATGGCGGTCTGGCGCGCGGCGGCGTGTGCCTCGAACGCGGCTTTTCGGGCTTCCCCGACGGAGACAAACCCGTCCGCCCACCCACGACCGGCCAGTATGGCGGCGTAAGCGCGCTGGTCTGCCGTTGCGCGCTTGCAGGCGCGCTCCGCGCAGTCGCAGGCAAACCGAACAACGGAGCGTTGGTTGAGCAGTTCAAACTCCGCCTTGAGCATCGTAATGTCCGCTGCGGACCAGCTGGGCTTGATGAACATTGCCCGATCCATGGATGCGCGACCTCCTTTTCCAACGAGTACGTGTGAAAACGGATGAAAACAGGAATCGTTTTTATGATTATAACACGGGGTGAAAGAAAGGAACACTGCCGTAAAAAATATACATGGGGAGTCTATTTCAGATAGAGCGGTTTTGAGGGGTATTTCATAAAAGATTGCGAGCGAAACCGATGCATAAAACGTGAACCGCGGTTTTTAGCGGCAGGGCATGCGCATCGAAATCCTCTGCGCCCGCTTCCGAAACGCGCGTAATTTTGTTATACTGATGTTACGGATCGAACGCGGGAGGATCGTACGCATGCCGGATTCCCTTTCGAGCAAACGCGCCCTTGCGGAAGCGCTCAAGCGGCTCATGACGAAGCAGTCGCTCGAGAAAATCACCGTTGGGGACATCTGCAACGCCTGCGGCATGAGCCGAAAGGGGTTTTATTACCACTTTCGGGACAAATACGACCTCGTGAACTGGATCTTCTATTCGGAGTTTGTCGTTGGGCTCTACGAGCGGCCGGAGGAGAACGTCTGGACGTTTTACGAGAACATCTGCACGTATTTCAGCGAGAACCGCCCGTTCTATCTCAACGCGTTTGCGATTCAGGGGCAGAATTCGTTTTCGGACTATTTTTGCGAGAGTATCCATCCGCTCGCCCGCGCGCGGTTGAAGGCAACCTTTGGCGAGGGAGCGGATCACGACTTTTACGCAACGTTTTTTACGGACGCGTTTCGCGCGTCGCTGGAGCGATGGCTACGCGAGCAGAGCGACATTCCGCCGCATGAGTTCGTTCGGCTGATCAAGCGCGCGGCGCTGGCGCTGGGCCGCGAATATGAGCAGGGGCTTTCCAAAGACTGCCGCGAATAGCGCGGCAAGGGATTCAAGTATTCGATTGAAACAACACTGGAGGAGCCGATTATGGACCTGATTACCGATACGCGGGCGCTGATGATTGTCAAACAGCTCTTGGACAACACGTCCACCGTGAAGCCGATTCTGAATCCGACGCCGCAAAAACCAAAGTTTGTGCCTGTTCCGATTCAAAAACCGTTTGTTCGCTCGCTGCCGGAGTCGCAGGGCGTTTCTTCGGCGCAGGTTTCCGCGTTTCTCAACGCGCTTAAGGACGATCCCACGCTGGACATGCACGGCGTGCTGATTCTCAAAAACGGCAAGATGATTGCGGAGGCGGCCTTTGGCGCCTATGACCAGAAGGTTTGGCACATTACGCATTCCGAGTGCAAGTCGATCACCAGTCTCGCGATCGGCATGCTGATTGACGAGGGCAAACTCTCGCTGGACGACCGCGTTGTCGACATCTTTGCCAGCCGCGTGAGCAAGATCAACCAGCTCACGCACCGCAACATGACCATCAAGCACCTCTTGACCATGACGAGCGGGGTCACTTTTAACGAAGCCGGGTCGGTCACGGAGATGGACTGGGTCAAGTGCTTCCTCGAATCGGCGGTGCTCAAGGAGCCGGGCACGAGCTTTCAGTACAACAGCATGAACACCTATATGCTCGCCTGCGCAATCAAGCAGATCACCGGGCAGGGTCTCGTGGACTATCTCAAACCTCGCCTGTTTGAGCCGCTCGGCATTTCGAACTTCTTTTGGGAAACCTGCCCAATGGGAAACGAAAAGGGCGGCTGGGGGCTGTATATCCTGCCGGAGGACATCGCCAAGATCGGCCAGCTCGTGCTCGACGGCGGCAAGTTCGAAGGCAAGCAGCTGGTGTCCGAGCAGTGGATCGCGGAGGCAACGCGCGCGCAGGCGCAGCCGCCGAAAACTCTCGGCAACTACGACTATGGCTACCAGACCTGGGTCGGGCGAAACGAGCGCTCGTTCCTGTTTAACGGCATGTTCGGGCAGAACGTTATGGGCTATTTCGACAGCAACATCCTACTCGTTTCCAACGCGGGTAACAACGAACTCTTTCAGCAGAGCAACTATTACGAGCTGGCCAGCCGCTTCTTCGGCGGGCAGAAGGGCGCGGACGAAGCAAGCAAGATCCTCAGCCTGTCCGGCGCGGGCGCGCTGCAAAGCGCGAAGAAACACCTCGCCTGTGTGCTGGAGCCGTCCAAGACCGCTCTGTTTGGCGATCTGTTTGAGTCCCGCCAAAAGCTAGAACTCAAGGAAATCTGCAAGCGCCTGGACAACCGCGCCTACTTCGCCGCGGGCGACAAGCGCGCCGCGCCGGTAGGCATTCTGCCGCTCTACGCGCAGACGCTGCAAAACAACTTTACCAAAGGGCTGCACGCAATTTCGTTTACCTGGCGCGACAACACGCTCTCGATGATTGTGGACGAAACGGACGAGCGGCACGTGCTGCCCATCGGGTTTGACGAGCCCGCGCGAACCGACTTTACCACGCACGGCGAGGTCTACGCGGTTGGCGTCAACGGCCGGTTCGCGACGGACGAGACGGGCCAGCCGGTGCTGACCATTCGCATTTCGCTGCTGGAGGCGGCAAACGCGCGGCTGATCAAGATTCGCTTCTTCGATGGCAAAATTGAGACGCAGTGGTTCGAATATCCGGGCAAGGCCTATTTGAGCGACGCGCTTTCCGAGGTGAAGGGGCAGAGCGCGCTGATCAGCAGCGTGTTTGAGCGCGCGGACGAGGAATTGCTGCGCTTCCGCATGACGCGCATACTTGAACCGCAGGTTACGCTGCTGGAACGCGGGCAGACGGTTTAATCCGGCGCCAAAGGAACGCATCTGTATAAAAAGTTTCTTACGCGCAGAAGCGCAACAAAAAGTGAACACTTTTGAAAAAGGTTGTAACTCTTTCAATCTTTTGACACAAACCACTTGAAAAGCAGTCAAAAATCAATATACTGTCCATAGATATTGATTCGAACCTGATTTTGACACGGAAAATAAACACTCAAAATTGATAGAAGCATACGGTGCACGAGAGAACCGGTTCGCGTGCACGCATCCGGGGAGGATACCATGAAAAGAAGGTCCGTTCGCATTACGCCGCTTGGGTATATCGTGTTGATCATCATCATTCTGGTGATGCTGGTCGGCATCTATTTTATCGTCTGGTCGATGCGGAACTCGGATAGCAGCGTTGCCGCCGCCAGCCCATCCATCGCGGTGGGCGGGCCTACGCCAACGCCGTCGCTCGCGCCCGTTTCAACCGCGGCAGCCGACACGCAGGCGCCGGTCGTAACCACGGCCCCGCAGCAGTCCACCGCGCCCACCGCCGCTTCAACCGTCACCCCCAAGCAGGACGACACGCCGGAACCCGCCGTGAAAACGCCGAGCCCCGCGCAGGTGCAGTCCGCCGTGGACGGTACGCTCAACGCCAGCGGCGTGGTGCTTCGCGGAGGCCCCGCGGGCACCTACACGATCCTTGGCAAATACTCCAGCGGCACGCAGCTGAAGGTGTATGAAGTCTCCGGCGACTATTTCTTCGTGCAGGTCGTCAAGGAGAACAAATACGGCTACATCGCTTCGAAGTTCGTCGACAAGGCGGGCCTGCTGCCCGGCGAGAACGCGACCCCGACGCCGAAGGCAATTGCCGGTACGATCCCCGGCACCGTCTCTGCGAGCAAGCTCGCGCTGCGCAGCGTGCCGAGCACCGAGGACAACACCCCGATTGGCGAAGTCGTCAAGGGTGACTCCGTGTTGATCTACTTCAAGACGGGCGACTTCTACTACATTCAGGTTGAATCGACTGGTACCAAGTGCTATGCTGCCGCGAAGTACATCACCGCGAGCACCGCGGTTCCGACCGGAACGCCGGTTCCGTAAGGCAAGCTGGCGAGATAACGCGAAATAGAGACCCATCAAACGGACGTCGATTACGGCGTCCGTTTTTCTCGCTTTTGGCAGTCATTAAATATAGGGAATCTTAATATAATTTGTCTAGAATATAATTAATAATATATAACAAAACAGTATTGACAATGATGTGTGACGTACAGTATAATACGTCCGAGGTGATACGAATGCCGGACTTTGAACCGATGCAAAACATGCTGACCGAGCTTCGGCGCGGCAGCCTGTCGCTCGCGGTGCTTGGCAGCCTTCGGGAGCCGCGCTATGGTTACGCGCTGTTGCAAACCCTGACGGAACAGGGAATCGAAATTGAGGCAAACACGCTGTATCCGCTGCTGCGCAGACTCGAAGGACAGGAACTGCTCACGAGCGACTGGGACACGAGCGAGAGCAGACCGAGAAAATACTACGTCGTCAGTCAGAAGGGCAAGGAAGCGCTGTCTCAGCTGATGCAGGAATGGGAGAAGATGCAGAAGAGCATTGCAGCGATCTGCGGAAAGGGAGAGAACAATGGATAACACGATTGAACGGTATGTTTACGACGTTGCGCGCCGTCTGCCCGAAAAGGAACGGGAGGACGTGAAGGACGAGCTGCGCGCGAATATTTACGATATGCTGCCGGAGGGGGCAACGGAGGAGCAGATTCGCAAGGTGCTCTACGAGCTGGGTTCGCCCGCTTCGCTGGCGGGAAAATACCGCCAGAACCCGCGCTACCTGATTTCGCCCGCCTATTACGAAGAGTATGTGAGCGTGCTCAAGTGGGTGCTGCCGCTGGTCGGCGTCATCGTGATGATCATTGGCTTTGCAACGAGCGCGTTCGACGCGGTGAAGGCGGGGTCAACGAACTACGCGTTCGTGTTCAGCGGAATCATCTCCAAAGGGATTTCCATGGGCGTATCTGCCGCGTTCCAGGCGCTGGTCTGGACGACGGTCGGCTTCGTGATTGCCGAGCGCAGCGGACAGCGCGCCGAACAGCAGGGCAAGCACAGCTGGCGGATTGAAGACTTGCCGGACGTGCACAAAACCGAGCAGACGCGCCTTTCGCTTTCCGAGAGCGTTGCCGAGCTGGTGGTGCTGAGCGTATTTACCGTAATCGGCCTTTTGTTCTGCTCGGGTCGGCTGCCGTTTGCGATGGTCTTCTCCGAGGGAGGGCTGCACTTTACGACGATCTTCAACGAGAGCTTTCTCGCGTTGTGCGTTCCGGTGATCCTCGCGACGTTTGTGCTGGGCGTCATCGTTGGAATCGTCAAGATCAAGGATCGCCGCTGGTCGCCGCTGGTTTGCGTGGCGGTGGTGGCAAAGTCGCTTGCCGGCATGGCAATGTCGCTGTATCTGCTCAACCAGCCGAACATGTTCACGACGGAGTTCCATCAATTCTGGAGCGATCTGGGTGTGCTGCAGGCAATGCCGCTCGTAAACGGCAAAAACGCGCTCCTCGTGCTGCTCATGGTGCTGATTGTAATCGGCACGGTGGCCGAGTGCATCAAAACCGTGACGTTGACCGTGAAGAACAGCGGGAAATAAGCCGAATTATCCACAAAGAAACCGATCTTAACAGAAAACAGCTTCCGTCCAGAAAGAACGGAAGCTGTTTTGATGTTACTTGGCTCTGGTGAGCAACGGCCCAATGTCGCCGTTCATGAGGCTCGGCAGAGCGGCCTCAACCTCCTCCGGCGGCCAGTCCCACCAGCGGATGCTCCGCAGTGCCTCGACCGTCTCCGGCGGGAATCGCCGCTTGATCGTCTTTGCGGGAACGCCGCCGACGATGGTATACGGCTCGACGTCCCGGGTGACGACCGCTCGCGCGCCGATGATTGCGCCGTCGCCAATGGTCACGCCCTGCAAAATCACCGCTTCGTAACCGATCCAAACGTCGTTGCCGACCACGATGTCGCCCTTGTTGTCCCAAGCCGTGGCGACGTCCGCCCAGTCCAGTCCCCAGTGGTTTGCGAAGATCGGGAACGGATAGGTGGAAAGCGAGCGCATCGCATGGTTCGCGCTGGTGAAGAGAAACTGCGCCCCGCAGGCGATGGAGCAGTACTTGCCAATGATCAGCCGCTCCTCGTTCACCGGGTAGTGATAGAGCACGTTGTTCGTTTGAAACTGCGCGGGGTCGCGCACAAAGTCGTTGTAAAACGTAAAGTCGCCAACGAGGATGCGCGGGTCCGTGACCACGTTTTTCAGGTAGACGGTTTCGTGATCCCTGCGCGGATAGATGATGTTGTCCGGAATAGCCATGATCAAACTCCTTTGATTCGTTATTTTTGGCTGACTACTCCGGAAACGACAATGCAGCGTTTCATATTTTCTCCATTCCTCTTATTCTGCGTATTCCTGCTCGGTAGGAGCACATTCCTTCGATTCAGGCAGTTTTTCGCGATTTCGTGAAAGCGACGAAAGGCTGCTGAGCACCATGCCCGCAACAATCAGCCCCACGCCGAGATAGCCTAGTTTGTCCGGTGCGGCGTCGTGCAGCACGAAGACCCCGCCAAGCAGCGTAAAGAGCACCTCAAACGACTGCGTGGACTCCACAACCGCGAGCTGCTTTTGGTTCGACTTGACCAGATCGGTTGCGCGAAAGAACAACAGCGTCGCGACCACGCCGGAAAACAGCGCGACGCCGAGCGATTGCAGCGTCTGGGACGCGGAGGGCAAGCCCTTAGTAACCAGCCCGTACCCGGCGAGAGCAATCCAGAACGGCAGGCTGCAAAGCGTCATGCCGTAGACGCGCTCAATGGTCGAAAGCTCGCCCGCGCAGAGCGCCATCATCTTGCGATTGCCGAGCGGATAGGACACGGCGGCGACGAGAATGGGCAGCAGCGTTGCCGCAACGGAGTCGAGTTGCAGCGTTTCCACATTCTTTGCCTGCAAGAGAAACACGCCCGCGAGAATGACGGCGGCCGCGCCGAGGTTCTTGAGCGCTATGCGCTGGTGAAACAGCGGCGCGAGCAGCATGCCCATCACGATGGTCACCTGCCAGCTTGCGGCAATCAGCCAGGACTCGCCGTGGTCCCCTGCAAAGGTAATCGGCGCGTAGAACAGCCCGAACCCAACCGTGCTCCAGAGCAGCCATCGACCGGGATTGCGTTTGATTGCGCCATGCACACGGGTAAATCCGCCCTTTCGCGCAACGAGAAGCGCGAAGACGGGGAACGTAAAGAGATAGCGGAG
Organism: Clostridia bacterium; assembly: GCA_036804025.1. GTDB lineage: Bacteria > Bacillota > Clostridia > Christensenellales > CAG-138 > UBA7703. Next base: position 55,356 of record DAIRTE010000003.1, read on the forward strand.
GCTCGCGCTCCAAACCCAGCTGCCGCCGGAAAGGTGCATGCTGCGGTTGAGCAGAAACGTAAACGCAAAGAAAAACGCGGCAAGCAAGCCGAGCGGGAGGGCTTTTTTCAGGAACGTATTCTGCATGAACCTCCGTTTGACGCCCTGCGGCGGTCCATCTCGCGCAATCGATCCGGCGAGAGCGCCCGCAGGGGAGCCAAGTTGCAATGTCGGGAAATTAAAACTAGTTATAACATGCAAACGGGGTTCTTGCAACCGTTTTAAACCCGTAAGAACACTTGAGACGAACGGTCGAAGAGGCGGTTTAAGCTCGATTCCTACACGCGCGGCGCGTGCCGCGTTTGGACGGGGGCGCCGTTTTGTGGTAAAATAAAATTGATATCGATTTTTATACGAAGCAGGAAAGGAGATAACATGACAAAAATCAAACTCGGAATCGGTTTTGCCACCGGCAGAAAAAGCTTCCGCAAGGTCTTGAATGCATACATTCAAACCTGGCTGGACGCGAAAAAGAGGCTTCCGGAGGGCTTGGATGTTAGCCTGAATCTGTTCGTTGCCTACGATACGGAATACTTAAAAACGCAGTCGACCGATTACACCAACCTCAGCCAGGAAGTGGTCGATCAATTTGACCGGCTTGTCTTTCTGGGCGCGAAGAACGTACAGCGCAGCATTGAACAGTTTGAGCATTCCAATCAATTTTCGAAAGCGGAACTCCGCAGTGTCTTTGGCTCCGGTTATGCGGGTAAACGGAATGCGATTCTCTTTTCGGCGCTGGAAAACAACATGGACTACCTGCTGTTTCTGGACGACGACGAGTACCCGCTTGCGGTAACCAAGAGCAAGGACGTTTGCCTCTGGAGCGGTCAGCAGGTTATTCTATCGCATTTGCTGGAAATACCGAATGCGGACTATACGAACGGCCTGCATTGCGGGTACATTTCGCCCATTCCGCAGATTTCGTTTGACGAGCATTTTGCGGAGGAGGACTTTCGGGATCTGATTGGCGCAATCAGCAACGACATTCTCAACTGGGACAGCATGCGTCAGCTGATGCTCTCCGGCGGGGTCACCTACGCTTCTACGGACGTGCTGATGAAGCGCCAGCCCCGCGAGGTGCCGGAGGTCAACCGATGCAAATTCATCTCCGGCGCGAATCTTTGCATCAATTTAATAAAGCCGGAGCGGACGTTTCCGTTCTTCAACCCGCCCGGAGCAAGGGGCGAGGATACGTTTCTTTCCACCATGCTGCGGGATCGAACGGTGCTTGAAATTCCCTGTTACGCGTTTCACGACGGGTTCTCGAGCTATAAAAACATTCTCAACGGCGCGCTGCCGCTGGAGCTTGCGCCGATCACCGCGGCGTCGCACGGCATTGTAACGCGGTTTTTGAACGCCTGCCGCGGTTGGGTGCGCTATAAGCCGCTGTTGGTGTACCTGACCAAGCCGGAGGGGTATGAGGAGGAGATCGTCTCCATGCGCAGCACGCTTTCCCGCGTGCTCCCCAAACTGGCGGCGCATTTCAAAAACGAAGAATTCCTCACCATTCTCGACGAGCTGGAGGAGTATCACCGAAACGTAAAGAAGCATTACAAACAATTCCAGCTTGCGCAGGGGACCTGGAACAAGCTGATCGATACCATTCAGTCAAAACACTGATCAAAAAGACGCTCCGATTGGAGCGTCTTATTCGTTCATCTGTTTAGAGCGAGATGCCAAAGAGCCGCATTGCGTTCTGGTAGGTTGCTTCCGCCGCTTCGGCAACGCTGATGCCGCGGGTTTTCGCGAGCAGTTCCAGCGTCAGGTGGAGGTTTAGCGGGCTGTTGCGCTCGCCGCGGAGCGGCTCCGGCGTCATGTAGGGGCAGTCCGTCTCAATCACGATCCGCTCCAGCGGCAGTTTCTCCGCAATGCAGCGCTGCTTAGTGGCGTTCTTAAACGTCAGCGCGCCGCCAAAGGCGATGTAAAACCCCATGTCGACATAGCGCGCCGCGTCCTCATAGCTGCCGGAGTAGCAGTGCAGCACGCCGCTTAGCTGCCCGCGCCGCGCGGAGAGCATGCTCATCACGTCCCCGTGCGCCTCGCGGTCGTGGACGATCACGGGTTTCTTCGTCTGCACCGCGAGGTCGAGCTGGTTGGCAAACGCTTCGCGCTGCGCTTCCCGCGGGGAGTAGTCGTAGTGGTAGTCCAGCCCGATTTCGCCGACGGCGACGATCTTCTTTTGCTCCAGCGCGCGCTCAACGCGCAGCAGGTTGGAGTTATCCGCCGTGCTCGCCGAATGCGGGTGAATGCCCGCGCTGCCAAACACGGTATCATACAGCAGGGTCAGACCCTGAATCTTCGGGATATCGTTTGCCTCAACGCAGGCTTCGACAAATCCGGCGACGCCCGCCGCGGGGAAGGACGCAATCAGCGCGTTGCGATCCAGTTCAAACTGATCGTCGAGCAGATGCGCGTGGGTATCGAACAATCTCATTCTATGTCTTCCTAACGTTCTTGATTCGTGGTCAGATCGAGATCCATCAGAATCTCGTCAAAGTATTCGCCGCGTACGCAGATGCGCTCTTTGTGCCGCCCGACCTCGACGAAGCCGAAGCGCTTATACAGCGCAATGGCGCGTTCGTTGCCTTCGCGCACTTCGAGCGAGAGCTGCCTTAGCTCGCCGGTGCTTTTCGCAAAGTCAATCATCGCCTGCATCGCGATGGAACCGACGCCAACGTGCCAGCAGGAGCGCTTGATGGAGATCGCGACGCCGGCGCAGTGCGCAATGCGCGCGCGTCCGCCGGCGCGCACGTCGCAAACGAGAATGATCTCGCCGTCAATCGTGCCGACGAACATCTTGGTGTTCTTTGCCGCGAGCGTAGTGTTGATCCAACCGATTTCGCTCTCGACGGTGAGGCCTTCAATGCCGTTTTCGTCGCAGAGCAGAAAATCCGTCTCGCCGCCGACGACCTTGAGGTATTCCACCATCTCCGGCGCGTCGGACTCCTCCGGGTCACGCAAAATCAGCGTGCGCCCGTCTTTGAGTTTGTATTCCGTCATCGTGCTTTCTCCCAGTTCGGGTTAGCGAACCTTCAGTCCGGAGTCCATGGGCGCGAGCGTCGTCAGCGCGGAGAGGTTCTCGTCCGCCGCGTCCGAGGCGCAGAGAATCATGCCGCGGCTTTCGACGCCGCAGAGCGTCACCGGCTTGAGGTTGGCAACGAGCACCACCGTCTTGCCGACGAGATCGTCCGGCGCGTACCACTGCTTGATGCCGGAGACGACCGTGCGCGTTTCCTCGCCGACTTCGAGCGTGAGCTTGAGCAGCTTTTTGCTCTTCTTAATCTCCTCGGCGGCAACAACCTTGGCAAGACGCAGGTCGACCTTGGCAAAGTCGTCGTACTCAATCTCCGGCAGCGGCGCGCTCTCGTCCGCTTCCTCGGCCTTTGCCGGTTCGGCGGGCGCGGCGGCCTTTGCCTGCTCCGCTTCGGCTGCAAAGTGTGCCAGCTCTGCTTCCACGTCGATGCGGGGGAAGAGCGCTTCGCCCTTGTGCACCGTCGCGCCGGGCACGCTGCCGCCCCATGCGAGCGACTCGTAGGTGGTTTCCGCGTCGCCAAGCCCCAGCTGGGCAAAGAGCTTTTGCGGCGTGCTCGTTAAGAACGGCTTGAGCAGAATTCCGATGATGCGGAGGCTCTCCGCGAGGTTATAGAGCACCGTCTTGAGCCGTTCCTGCCCCGCTTCGCTCTTGGCGAGCGTCCACGGCGCGGTGACGTCGATGTATTTGTTGCAGGCGCCAACGAGTTTCCAGATCTCCGCGAGGGCATCCGGAATGTGCAGCTCGTCCATCTGCGCGTCCACCTTGGCGGGCAGCTCGCTGGCCAGCTCGATCAGCGCCGCGTCCTCGTCCGCAACCGCGGCGGGGGCGGGCAGCACGCCGCCAAAGTATTTATCGATCATCGCGACCGTGCGGCTTAAAAGGTTGCCAAGATCGTTGGCAAGGTCGGTGTTGATGCGCGCAATCAGCGCCTCGTTGGAGAAGGTGCCGTCCGAACCGAACGGAACCTCGCGCAGCAGGAAGTAGCGAATCGCGTCCACGCCGTAGCGCTCGCAGAGCTTCACGGGATCGACCACGTTGCCCTTCGACTTGCTCATCTTGCCGCCGTCGAGCACGAGCCAGCCGTGGCCGAACACCTGCTTGGGCAGCGGCTCGCCGAGCGCCATGAGCATGATCGGCCAGATGATGGTATGGAAGCGCACGATCTCCTTGCCGACGATGTGGACGTCCGCCGGCCAGAACTTGCGATAGAGCGAATCGTCCTCGCTTCCCCACCCGAGCGCGGTAATATAGTTCGAAAGCGCGTCGAGCCATACATAGACGACGTGTTTTTCGTCGAAATCGACCGGAATTCCCCATGTAAAGCTCGTGCGGCTTACGCAGAGATCCTCGAGCCCGGGCAGCAGGAAGTTCTGGAGCATCTCGTTCGTGCGGCTGTTCGGCTGAATGAACGTCGGATTGTCCTTGATGTACTGAATCAGCCGGTCGGCATATTTCGAGAGGCGGAAGAAGTAGCTCTCCTCCTCGACGAGTTCCACGGGGCCGCCGCAGTCCGGGCAGACGCCGCCCGCCTCCTGCACCTGACGGTCGAGCCAGAAGCTCTCGCAGGGAGTGCAGTAGTGGCCTGTGTACTTCGATTTATAGATGTCGCCCTGCTCGTAGAGCTTGCGGAACATCTTTTGAACGGCCTTGACGTGGTAGTCGTCCGTGGTGCGGATAAACCCGTCGTAGGAAATGTCCAGCAGCTTCCAGAGGTCCTTGAACCCGGCGACGATGGTGTCCACATACTGCTGCGGGGTAACGCCCGCGGCCTTGGCCTTGCGCTCGATCTTCTGGCCGTGCTCGTCCGACCCGGTCAGAAAGAACGTTTCGTAGCCACGCTGGCGCTTGTAGCGCGCAATCGCGTCCGTCGCAACCGTGCTGTAGGCGTGGCCAATGTGCAGGCTCGCGCTCGGATAATAGATTGGCGTGGTGATGTAAAAAGTCTTGCGTTCGTCCATGTTGGTATCCTCCCCAAAATTCGAAGTAAAATAAAAACGCATACCGCCCCGTGTAAGGACGGCACGCGCAAACAGCCGTGTGCCGAAAAACCACCTTACTTCCCCAAAGACGCGGGGGCATAAGTTTCCGCTGTATCGGGCGGAGACCCGCCGCGGCTGAGGCGAATG
>DAIRTE010000004.1:0-59159 GCA_036804025.1 Clostridia bacterium
ACGAATCGCGTAAAACAGAACCCCGCCTTCCAGCGGGGTTCCTTGCGTAAGACTCGATTGCTATCTCTATAAAACCGAAATCTTGAAATTGACCGTTTCTCCAGTGGCCTCAATAGCTTCCTTCTGGGGTGCTTTGCAGAACAGTTCGCTGAGATTCGGAATCAGAAAGATTGCGGAGTAGTCCTCCAACTGCTGCGAAACGATGTCCAGCGTGGTCAACTTTGATAATTGCGCCAACGGCGTAAGGTCAATGTCCGGCGCGCAGAACACCAACAGATAGTTGAGCTGCGACAACGCTTCAATGCCTTCCAGACTCGTAAACTGCGTGTCGAATATCGACAGTCTCGTGAGATTTGTTAATTTCAGAAAAGGCTTGAAATCGGGCGCCGATCCTCGATAATCCAGCGAGGTGAGCGAGGCAACCTGCGAGATGGTGTTGAGCTGCCGCTCGCCGACGTTGGAAACCGAAAGACTCTCCAAAGATGGCATGCCGGTCAGCAACGAATAGTCGTCGCAAAGCGAATCCTTGAGATACAGCGAGCGGAGCTCTAGACGCGCGATGGGCGAGAGATCCATCACACTGGTTCCGCTTACGTCGAGTACGCGCAGGAGCGGGCACTCGCTGAGCGCGTTGATCTGCACCAACGGATTGTAGCCAACGTAGAGCTCGTTGAGATACGCCAGATCCTTCAGGGGCGACAGGTCGGAAATCTGGTTTCCGCCGAGCGCGAGGCGGGTGATCTGCATGCCGGTGAGCGGCGAAAGATCGGTAATGCTCTGATTGCACACGGCAAGATCGGTCAAATTTCGAAATTTCGAAATATCCGCGAGCGTGCGAATCGTGCCGCTGGGGTCGGAAGTCCGATAGAGCGAGCGATACGTAATGTCGCTCCAATCCGGGTATGTTTCCGTGCCAAAGAAGTAGAGCTTCGTGACCCGATCCAGATCGGCCTGCGTCAGCGGCGTTGTCGCGCTTATGCCGAGCTGGTTTCGCACAGCCTGTTCAATCTCCGGCGATTCAAACGTGACAACGGAGCTGGTTGCGACCGGGCTCGGTTTTGCGAGAGAAACGCTCGCTGCAACCGCCTGCTTTGAACTCCATTGCTGCGGAAGCACGCCAACCGCGCCGAGCAGCAACGCGAGTCCAAATCCCGCCGCGAGGCCAACGCCCGTTCCGCGCAAAAACAACCGCTTGGGCAGCGATTGCGCCTTGGCGGCGAATCGCAAATCCGACTGCAATTGCCGGATGTTTGCGTACCGGCGCTCGGGATCAAACTGCGTGCAGGTTTCGATGACGCGCGCGAGCTTGCGGTTCTGCAGCGATGCTAAACCGTCCAGATCGTAGGAACCCGTACAGAAATAGAGCAACAGAACACCGGTGGAGTAGATGTCCGAGCGCTGATCGGTCTGCTTGTAGCCAAACTGTTCCGGCGCGGCGGTCGTTTGCGTGCCGAGGCAGACGGTGTCACTTCTGCGCTTGGGCTGGTAATGCCGCGCGGCGTCAAAGTCGATGAGCGCGAGCCCGTGCTCCCGCGTATAGATCAGGTTTTGCGGTTTGATGTCGCGATGGATCACCGGCGGATTCTGCCTATGCAGCATGCTCAACGTGTCGCAAAAACCGATCCCGATGCGAATCGTTTCCCGCTCGCTCAGCGGCCCGTATTGTTCGATATAGTCCGAAATGGGCGTGCCGGGGATATAGCCGCGCAGAAAATACTCCGTGTGATCGTCCGCCTGATATAAAAGCGCTTTCGGAAACACCGGCGAATCCAGCGCGTCGAGGATTTGATACTCCCCAAGCAGGTTTCGGCCTGCGCGCTTAGCGGCGACCTTGAGAATGCTGAGCGAGCCGTCCGCCTTGTTTTTTACCAGAAAAGTGGAGGACGCCTCCGATCCGTGCAGGCAATCTACAAGCGTATACTGCTTGGCAATGCTGGGCGGCAGTGAGACGGAAGAATCCAAAACGACCTGATAATCCGCGAGAAACGACGAAAGCAGATCTTCCATAGCTTGCCCCTTAGCCCAAAAGTTTCTCGCCGATTTGCTCCAGCAGAATCTCGGCGTCGATGACGTTGGTTTGATGTTGTATGCAGTAGATGAGCGCGGCATCCCGGCGATTTCTCGGATAAAGCTCGCCGCGCTGCGCAATTTTCAGCAGCCGCTGCGTCTCGTTTATCGTTAAACCAATGCCGAGCGCGAGGCGAATCAGCGCGTTTCGGCTGGGGTTTCGATATCCATTGAGAATCTGATAGCCGAGGGAATAGTTCAGGTTGGCGGCTTCCAACGCGCTTTGCTTTGAAATGTTGTGCTGGGTCAGCATCTGTTGCAGATAGGCGGGGGTGCTGATGGACGGCAGGTCCTCCTCGTGCGCGGTTAAAAATTCCTCCAGCTGCTGTGTGTTTTGCAACAGTTGAAACAGTTCCTCGGTTGAGGCGGATTTCTTTTTGACTGCCATGCGATTCTCCCCCCGGATCATCTGCCGAACTATCGAGATAGTAACATTCGCCTGTTTATAATGTCAACACACGTATGCATACATTTTGGATATTTTACGCAATTTGCACACCGAAATCTTTTGAAAAGTTCTATTATAATAGGATTACGCTGTTTTACTGGAATCAGAAGTTCAATAGGAAATAATCAAAAAGAAGACAACGCCCGGCAAGAGTTCGCCAGACGTTGTCTTCCCTTGGTTGGTTCGCTGTGACAGTATCGTTACAAACGTATGCGTGGCGTTCTCTACCGAAGGATGCGGCGCTGCGTCTATGTCAACCAATAGACAACGCTCGCAAGATAGGGGCTGACGTCGTCCCGAAAGTTGTGAACGTAGCTCTTCCCCCGTTCCATGGCGCCTTCGAGCGTGCCGAAATACTCGTATGTCGCGTCGTAGCTCCACTCGTCCGACCCTGCATAGCTGCCCGCGCCCGGGGCGGACCAGGGATCGGTGATGTGGATCGTATAATTACGAATTCCGGTGTAGTGGTGAAGAATCTGCTCGACAACGGCGGCGTCCACGGCGTACGTTGGGTCGCCCGCCTGCAAAGCATCGAGCAGGGTTTGCGCGTCAATCCAATCGAACCGATCGGACGGTGCGTTCTTCAGATACGGCGAATACTGCGCCATGCCCAGCAACAGGTACACGCGGCAGAGCTCCCGATTTGGCCCCGTCGGCAGGTCGAAGCAGAGCAGGCACTCTTCCGGCTGCGTTTGTTCCAACTGCTCCGCGAGAAGCCGCGGCAATGCCTGTTCAAACGATTCGGCGGACGCGACCCGACCCGCGCAAGGCACGTCGAGCCGACCCTGCGCCGATTCATCGTTGGCGACGCGCTGGCGCAGCATCAGGGAGAAGCGCCCGTTCTCCGAAATCTCGCTGACGTACCAAACCTGAACCTGCTCCAGCCGGTAGGTGGAATCATCTTGCAGTTGAGTATTTTTCTTTTCCATACGAATCCCCTTTCGAGCGTGAAGACGCTCTATTCGAGCATGTCGAGCAGTTCCGGCTCCTCCGACAGGCGCTTGAGTACGCGTTTCAGCCCGTCGTTGGCCTGCTCCGGATGCGCATCAACCTGACGAATCAGCTCGCCGAGCCGCCAAAACCGCCCGACATACGTCCGCGAGACCGACTCGCCAATGGAGTCGATCCAGTCGTCCTTGATGCGCACTTCACCCGGAATGTTGAGCAAATGCTGCGTCCCGTTGGTGTAGCGACAGAAGAATACCCAGGAAATCTCGTTGTTCGTTCCCTCCGCGTGCGCGCCGCGGTAGCGGTCGGTAAACCAGAGCGAGAGGTTCTCCTCCGGCTGGCTCGGGCTGACCAGCTCGCGCGCCAACTCCCGCCGCGCACAGTTCCAGAGTACGGGGTCAACCGGAATCGGCTTTCCCGTGTAGGTACCTTCCGCGTCCGAAGCGCTGCCAATGAGAGGAAAGTCCTCCTCGCGGACATGGCCGCCGAGAACGTCCAGCGCGGAGGCAACGGGGGAGGAATCGTCTCCCGCGCCGAGTTTATCCGCCTTGTCAACCACGAGGAAGGCGGGCTCGCCGGTCTTCGGATCGCGCTTGTAGACGACCAGAATCGACGTTGGGTGCAGCAGCCCTGCCTCGTGGAGCGCGCGCTTGGTTGGGTAAAACGCGAGCACATTGCCCGCCTCGTCCAGCGACGGAATGCGCGTTCGTTCCGGCTCCGGCTTTTTCTTTTTACGACGCTTGAGGCTTTCTCCAAGTAATTCGTCCAGCAGCAGCAAACCGCGTGCCTGACGCATGCGATTGTTAAACTGGTTTCGCATGCGCCGCGCCGAGACCTCCGGAATACCCATCTTCTGAGCAATCTCTTTGTCTTTCAGCCCGGCGAATACAAGGTAGAGATAGCTCTTCTCCTTGGCGGTGAAGGCAAACACGCTGTCCGCGTTCAGCAGCAGGTCGAACTTCTCCTGTCTGCCGTGGCGGCTCGCGTGCTTCTTTTGCTGGTCGGTGGGCATCCGTTCGCCGCAGTAAATACAGATTTTCGCGCCGGACGCCGTACTCGTATCTTCCGCCTCATCGCCGCGAAAGCCGCTTTCCAGAATGTGAGTGCTATCAAAGTCGTATATTTGCATAAAGTCCATACTCCGCACTTAATATTCGCGATTTTTTAACGTTCATTAAATATTTCGTGTGTAAATTACCATTCTGCCTATTGACAGGTTGTTCACCCCGTGCTACCATTCGAATTAAGAAATGTTCACTCTGTATGATCATTATAACAACGACATTCAATTCAGTCAACGTTTTCTTTTCTGGTTTCTTCTATTAAAAACCATGCACCTAAAAACCATGTACCGCGCTGCCATCAGACGATGGCGCTACAGAAAGGGAGGAATGATCGATGGAACACAATTCGAATTCGAACGACAACTTTGGGTATAGCGGCGCATGCCAGCACCTGTTTGCGAGCAACTCCAACGGCAGCGGAACCGGGCGCGTCGAGGTTTGGTGCGTGCGCTGCGGCGAGCAGGAGATTTACTACGACGACACCGGAACGGTGCTCTACAGCGAGCTGGACCCGGACTTCGACAACAGCCGCTATACCGGCGTGATCCATACGCTGGAGGAGCTGAACGACTCCATTCGCGGGAATCACTTTTGCGAGCGGTATGCGGACGAGCAGAACGTTTGCCTCGTCTGCGGCAAACAGTTGGAGCCCAAGGAACCGGAGAAACCGGTCACGCCGCCTCCGCCGAAAGCCGTACCCGCCGAGAAACTGTACATCGTCCAGAAAACCAAGCAGGGCTACGAAATCTGCGGGCTGGAAAAGCGCTCCGTTGCCGAACAAAAAGGACTGCGTCACCTGACGGTAATCATCGTTCCGTTTGTGGCAAGCGGGCCGGAACAGGGGCGCTGGATTGTCCACGACCGCACCGCAAAACTCTGGGCAAAGAAGAAGGCGGCGGGCGCCTCCGCGAGCCTGAACCTCTTTGGCGGGCATTGCTCCGCGGACGAGGGGGCGATCAACCGCATTGGTACGCTCGTAACCATGGATATCTTCGACGTTGCGGCCGAGCGTGAGCTGGAGGAGGAGCTGCTCCGGCGGGGTACCGGACACAAGCTGGAGGTTTGGGAGAATTCCGAAGGCGCTTCCGGCAGCCGCGAGGCGGCAAGGTACGCGCACCTGCCGTTGATCCCCGTGGGAATCGTGACCTACTCCAGCGCGAGCAACTGCGAGGCGAGCTATCTGTATGCGCTGCCCGTTCCGGCGGCGGATGTGGACGCACTGATCGCGGCGGATAACTACACGCGCGGCGGCGAGGAGCGCGACATCGCGCTGCCGATACTGCGCATGCACGAAGAAGAACTCCGTAAGCTACACAAGAACAATTCTGATGTGGAAATCTGCGACGCGATTTCGCGCCTCTGGCTTGGCGAGAACCGAGCCGCGCACAAAAAACTACAGCGCATGATTCGGCACTACTGCGCCGACAAGCAGACGAAGAAGTAGAGCTCTTTCGAAGCCGCCGACCGACAAAACAAGAACAAGACGCATTTGTGCACCCGCGAACGGAATGGGTTCGCGGGTGTTTTGTTGTTTTTGGTTGTTTGGTTTTCCGAGAAAAAAATAGATGCTTGACAAGCCGTTTGATGTTTGGTATAAATGGGTTGTCAGTTAGAAAACGAAATTACGTAACATACTAATTCATCTAAAAACGATCCATCACAATCATTCAAATTTACTCAAGCATTCGAATTCAGCATCCAGCACAAGCATCCAGCACAAATAGAAAAGCGATCCTCTTTCGATTCTGTTACACCGGAGCATAAACCTGCATGCGCGAAGAAAACACAACCATACACGGGCTGCTCTACGGCAGCTGGCTGATTCGCCCGAACCTTTGGGTTCTCTCGAACGGATGGCAGAATTTTCAATATCTGTTCGTCGGGGAGCGTCAGGCGGTGCTGATCGATTCCGGATATGGCGAGGGAAACATCCGCGCGGTGGTGGAGGAGAAGACGAACCTTCCGGTCATGGTGATCAATACGCACGGGCACTTCGATCATACCGGCGGAAACGGCTGCTGGCCGAAAGCCTGGATGGGGGAAGCGTCGCAGCTCGACTGCAAGCACGGGTTTGCGCCGATTCACGAACAATGGGCCGCGCAGAAGCCGTTTCCCGACTACGAAACCGGTGTGCTCGCGGATGGAACGCGCATTGACCTCGGCAACGAGGTGCTCGAGATCCTCGCGATTCCCGCGCACCACGACGGCAGCATCGCGATTCTGGCACAGAAAAACCGTTTCCTCTTTACGGGGGACGAATTCGAGAGCGGACAGGTGCTGATTCTCAAGCGCCGCTCCGATCCGGACTTTCTGCCGACCATTATGCGACACCGCGCAAACGCCGAACGGCTGCTCGCCCGAAGGAGCGAATACGACGCGCTGTTTCCGGCGCACAACGGCTACCTGCTCGACCCGGATTGTTACCTGAACGACTTTATCGCGCTGGACGGCGAAATTCTCGCGGGAACGGCGCAGGCACAGCCGAACACGGTGGGGTTCAATTTTCCGGCGGACGCGGTCGCCAGCGGCTCGGTGTTTGGCGTGTTTGGCAAACAGATTCGCGTTTGCCACGGCGCGGCATCGATCGTATATCGAGATGATTCGGAATAAAACCTGACCGCCGACGGCGAAGCAACACGTTTTCAAGCAGCCCGATTGACTGCTGAAATACATCAAAAATGGAGGAGAAACCGAATGAAGAAAATCGTAGCTCTGGTTCTGGTTCTTGCCTTGTGCCTGTCGATGGTCGCTTGCAAGGCGCAGGCGCCAGCCGCAAGCACCGAACCCGCCGCCACCGAAGCAGCCGCCGCGGAAGCAACCACTGCGCCCGAGGAAGCCGCTGCTCCCGAGACCAAACCCGCAACCGCAGGCGTCTGCTGGTACAACTTCGCCGATACGTTTATCTCCAGCGCGCGTCAAACGCTGGAAGACGCGGCGGACGGCAGCGGCTGGCTGACCCTCTCCTCTGCGGACAGCGCGTTCGACGTGCCGACGCAGGCCAACAACGTCAACCTCTTCCTCACGCAGGACGTCGACTACCTGCTCGTCAACAACCTCGACACCGCAGGCACCGCCAACCTGATTCAGCAGGCCAAGGACGCCGGCAAGACCATCATCTTCCTCAACACGAACACCCCGACGGACGAAGAGTTTGCCATGTATGACAACGTATGGTTCATCTCCTCGCTGGCGGATCAGTCCGGCACGATCATGGGCAACTATGCCGCGAAGTACTGGCAGGAGCATCCCGAAGCGGATCGCAACGGCAACGGCATGCTGGACTACGTGATGCTGATCGGTTTCGAATGGCACTACGACTCCCTCGCGCGCCGCGACTACTCGATCAAGGCCGTGGAAGACGCGGGCATCAAGACCAACAAGGTCTACGAAGCGGTCTGCAACTACAGCCGTGCGGACGCGATGAACACGATGCAGTCGATTCTGACCTCCAATGCGGACGACGTGGAAGCCGTCTTTGCGGCGAACGACGACATGGCCCTCGGCGCAATCGAAGCCATGAAGGCAGCCGGTTGGTTCGACGACGACGGCCCGAAAATCCCGGTTTGCAGCGTAGACGCAACCGCGGTTGGCTGCGAAGCCCTCACGGAAGGCACGCTGCTCGGCACCGCGCTGAACAACCCGGTTACGCTCGGCAATCTGGCTTATCGCCTCATGTACTGCTTGCAGAACGGACTCGAAGTGAACGCGGAGAACCTCAACTACGACGCGGGCTTCAAGGTAGAAGGCCACCGCATCTGGATTGACTACATCCCGATCGACGCGAGCAACGTCGCAGACGCAACGTACTAACGCCGTCTCCCTCCGCCGGCGGCCCGGTACAAAGGCCGCCGGCTCTTCTTGTATTCAAGCGCTCTTTGGGGCAAAATGAAACAAGAAGAATCGCACGGAAAACAGCAAGAAAGAGTGGCATCCGGCCATTTTCTTTCGAAGTGGAACAAGGAGAATAGCATGGACCAAAACAGTATAGTTCTGGAAATGCGGAACATCAGCAAGCAGTTTCCCGGCGTCAAAGCGCTGGACGGCGTGTCCATCACGGTGCGCGCGGGCAGCGTCCACGCGGTCATGGGCGAAAACGGCGCAGGAAAGTCGACGCTGATGAAATGCGCCTTCGGCATCTATCAGCCGGACGAAGGCGAAGTGCTCGTGAACGGAGCGCCCGTTCACTTCGTCGATACGCGTGACGCAATCGACGCGGGTATTTCGATGATCCACCAGGAGCTGCAGGTTGTTCGCAGTCGAAACGTCATGGAAAACGTTTGGCTCGGCCGAATTCCCTACAAGCGCACGCTGGGGGTCAAATGGGTCGATTACAAAACGATGTACAAGAACACGCTGGAAATCTTTCAGGGGCTGGGAATTGAGATTGACCCCAAGGCAAATCTTTCGCGCCTTTCCGTTTCGTATTGCCAGCTCATCGAGATTGTTCGCGCGGTCTCAAGCGACGCAAAGGTCATCATCATAGACGAGCCGACCTCGTCGCTTTCCGAGAACGAAGCGGAACTGTTATTTCGAATTATCCGCCAACTCACGGCAAAAGGCGTTGCAATTATTTATATCTCACACAAGATCGAAGAGATTTTGCAGATTTCCGACGAGGTCACCATCATGCGCGACGGCACGAAGGTTGGCACCTGGCCGGCTAGCGAGCTCGACAACCGCACGATCATCAACCGCATGGTCGGCCGCGAAATGACGAACCGTTTCCCGGCACGGGACTACGTGCGCGGGGACGTGCACCTCGAGATCAAGCACCTTACCTCCGCCGACCCGAAGTCCTTTCAGGACGTCAGCTTCTCCGTTCGAAAGGGCGAAATCTTTGGCATCGGCGGCTTGATCGGCGCGCAGCGCACCGAGTTGATGGAGTCCATCTTCGGCCTGCGCGCGGTGAAGTCCGGCGAGATCGTCAAGGACGGAAAAACCCTGCGCCATACCTGCGCGCGGGACGCGATTCGAAACGGCTTTGCGCTGCTCACGGAAGAACGGCGCGAGACGGGCATTATCCCGATGCTCTCCATCGTGGAGAACATGGTCATCGCGAACCAGGCGATCAATCGCAAGCGCTACACCGGAAAGATCGGCTTCCTGCGCTCGAAGAAGCGCAAGGAGGACACCGCGAAATACGTCGACGCGCTCTCGATCAAGACGCCGAGCATTGCCACGCAGATCAAGTACCTCTCCGGCGGCAATCAGCAGAAGGTGGTTCTCTCGCGCTGGCTTTTGACCGAGCCGGACATTCTGATTCTGGACGAACCGACGCGCGGCATTGACATTGGCGCGAAGTACGAAATCTACTCGCTGCTGGTTGAAATGGCCAAACAGGGCAAGAGCATTCTGATCGTCTGCTCGGAGATGCCGGAGCTCATTGGCATGTCCGACCGCGTGATGGTTATGTGCGAAGGGCGCGTTTCGGGTTTCCTCGAAGGCGAGCAGATTCAGGATCAGGCGATTATGCACCTCGCCAGCTCTTATCAGAATCCAGCGGAACAGAACTAGTCTAAAAGAACTAGTTCTACAGAACTAGCCTTAACAGATCTTGGAAGGAAGAACCGATTTATGAAAACGAAAAGCAAGTTTGATTTTCGGCTGTTCATGATGAACAACGCGATCTATGCCATCATGCTGGTCATGATTGCGCTGGTCGTCGTGATTAAGCCCTCGTTTTTCTCGCTGCGCGTGCTGCGCGACATCCTGATGCAGAGCAGCGTCCGCATCGTCGTTGCGCTGGGCTGCATGTTCGTCATCCTCTCCGGCTCGGCGGACCTTTCCGGCGGGCGCATGGTCGGCTTGACGGCGGTCATCGCCGGCTCGCTGGCGGAGCAGGCAACCTACTACTTAAAATACTACGCAAACCTGCCGGAGCTGCCCGGGTTCGTTCCGCTGCTGGTTGCGGTTCTCGTTGGCCTGCTCTTCGGCTTGTTCAACGGCCTCGTGGTCTCCAAACTAAAGGTACCCGCGTTCCTGGCCACGCTGGGCACGGCCATGCTCGCGTTTGGCATTGCGAATCTCTATATGGATGCCGAACCGAACAGCTCCCAGCCGCTCGGCAGCTATACCGCCGGGTTTAAGGCGATTGGCTCCGGTTCGTTCCACGACATTCCCTACATTCTGCTCATCGCGCTGGCCTGCGTTGCCATCGTTTGGATTTTGCAGAATAAGACGGTGCTCGGCAAGGAAATCTTTGCCGTCGGCGGCAACATGGAAGCGGCCAAGGTCAGCGGCATCAACGTGCTCAAGATTCAGCTTTTCACGTTTGCCATTGCGGGCGCGCTCTACGGGCTCGGCGGCGCGCTGGAAGCGGCGCGCACGGGCAGCGGCACGGCGGCCTACGGCGCGGGCTATGAGCTGGACGCCATCGCGGCCTGCATCATCGGCGGCTGTTCGGCGGGCGGCGGCATCGGCGGCGTCGGCGGCGTGGTCGCGGGCGTCATCATCTTCAACATCATGAGCTATGGTCTGACGTTTATCGGTCTGAGCCCGTATTGGCAGTATGTTGCCAAGGGACTCATCATCATTGCCGCGGTGGCGATCGACGTTCGGAAATACGCGAGAAAACACTAAGGGGAACCAACATGGCATTTTTTGACGGGGTTCTCTATTCCAAATCGCTGCAGATTGACACGCGCCTTGCCGTGATTCTGCCGCAGGACAGCCGCGAAGCGCGCGTGGACGCGCCCGCGCAGAAACCGACCAACGCGCCCCAGCGGACACTGATTCTGCTGCACGGACTTTCGGACAACGCAGCCGCGTGGTGGATGCGCACGTCGATCATCCGCTACGCCGAGGCGCACGGAATCGCGGTGCTCATGCCGCAGGGCGAGAAGAGCTTTTATCACGACATGGTCTTTGGTGACGACTACTTTACCTACCTGACGGAGGAGTTGCCGCAGATGGCTTCGCGCCTGTTTGGGTTGTCCGTCGCACCGGAAGACCTGATGATTGCGGGGCTTTCCATGGGCGGTTACGGCGCGCTGCGCTGCGCGCTGACCTATCCGGAGCGCTACCGCGCCTGCGCCGCGTTTTCGAGCGCCTGCGACATTCGGCAGATTTCCGAACACGCGGAGGTCATTGAACAGACAAAGGGCATTCACCAGACGTTTGAGGCGATCTTTGGCTCACCCGTTGCGGTGCCGGATTCGAGCGACCTGTTTGTGCTCGCAAAACAAAACGCAGAGCGGTTGAAGCACTTGCAGCTGTATTTGGCCTGCGGGCGGCAGGACTTCCTCTACGAAGCCAACGTTCGCCTAGCGGGAGAAATGCGAAACGCGCCGCTTTCGCGCCTGCTCTACGAGGAATGGGACGGCACGCACGAATGGGGCTTCTGGGACACGGCGATTCAAAAAGCGCTGAACTGGATCGAATAGCGAAGCACAACACCCGCGCTGCACCAAACGGCGCGGGTTCCTTTTCCGCAGCGCGACACGAAGCGAATATACGGTTCCCTCGTGTTGCAAACAAGCTGGGCGTTGTCTATAATAGAGTTACCTAACAAATTGTCGTAACGAATAACGGTCGGAGAAATGCGCAATGGAATACGAAAACAGGCCTTCGCAGGTTGCGATTCCCAAGGAACTCAAGGTGAAAAACCGCCAGACGGTGCTCACCGCGTTCCTGCGCGGGGAACCGCTGACCGCTGTGGAAATATCCGAAAAAACGCGCATCAGCCGCCAGACCGTGCAAAAGAGCATTGAGCATTTCTTGAGCAACGAGCTGCTCGTACCTTTTGGAAAAGGTACTTCGGGCAGTCTCGGCGGTAAGCGGCCGGAGCTCTACGTGCTCAATCCGGATCTGTATTTTCTCGCGATTCAAAACCGCGAGGGCGGCTTTGTCTTCTCGCTGACCAACCTCGCCGGAACCGTGATCCGCAGCGGACTCTGCATGCACGGGGACAACAAAACGCCGGAGGACATCTACCGCGCGCTGTCGAACTATGCGGCCTCGTTCTTTACGCCGGAGGAGCGCGCGCATCTGCTGGGCGTTTGCTACTCGCTCGGCGGCGTGATCGACCGCAAGACCGGGCGTATTCGCTACAACCTCGCGTATATGACGATGCCCTCGGAGGAGGATTTGGACTACAACCGGCTCACGGAGATCTTTCCGACCGCGCGATACGCGATTGTCGAAAACGACGCCCGCATCGCCGCGTTCGCAACGCTCAAGGAGCACGCCGAGCGCTTTGAGGACGTGCAGGCGATTACGGTGTTCGCCGGCGTTGGCATCGCGGGCGGGTTCTTCAGCGACGGAAAGATGATCTTCGGCTGCCACTCGCTCGTGGGCGAAATCGGGCACATCGTCGTTGACCCCGGCGATGCGGAGCTCTGCAAATGCGGCAACCACGGCTGCCTGGAGCGGCTGGTCAGTATTCAGCGGCTGCGCTCGCTGCTCACGCGCGACCCGGCGCGGTATCAAAAGAGCGCGCTCGGCGGGCGGGCGATTGAGTCGATTGAATACACAGATGTGTTTGAGGCTTCCGGCGCAGGGGATGCGCTCTGCCGCGAGGTTTCCGAGTATATGGCGCGCTGGTTTGCCGCGGCGCTCAAGAGCATATTTGTCACGTTCGACCCGCAGATTGTGGTCTTTCAGGGGTATTTTGCGTTTGCCGACGAGTATTTTAAGCAGGTGCTGCTCGAGGAGGTAAAAAAGTTTCTTTACTATCCGTCGAACCACAAGCTGGAGCTGGTCTTCGACCGGCGCAGCTGGGCCGAGGTGGAGACGGTCGGCGCGGTTGCCGCGCTGAGCACGCGGATTCTGGAGGACGACAGCGTCTTTGCGGGATAACTCCATACGAGAATCTTGCACGCGGAGAACCACCGCGTGCTTTTTTGATTCGGTTTTGCTCGAAACAGGGAAATTGCCGAGGATTCTGAAAGAAGCATTGCCCCGGCCCTGCCGAATCTGGTAAGATGGCGACGGACCATTTCGAATGCTTGAGCATGGTCCAATGCTTCGATAGATGAGAGGATACACACTATGGCAAACGTCAACGCGGTCGTCGCGCTGGGCGGCGGCCCTTCGCCCGTCATCAATGCTTCGCTGCTCGGCGCCGTTAAGCGCTGCTTCGATTACAACGACCGAATCCAAACGGTCTACGCGGCGAAACACGGCATTGAGGGCGTGCTGCGCGAGGAATTGATCGACATGAACGCGCAGGACCCCGCCGAGCTGGAACGGCTGATCCATACGCCCGGTTCCGGCGCGGTCGGCACCTGCCGCTACAAGCTGAACAGCGAATGCGAAGAGGACTTTTCGCGCATTCTCGACGTGTTTGCCGCGCACGACGTCGGGTACTTCTTCTACATTGGCGGCAACGACTCCATGGACACCGCGGACAAGGTATCCAAGCTAGCGCATCAACGCGGCTACGACCTCGTTGTGGCGGGGATTCCGAAGACGATTGACAACGATCTCGGCGACGAGGCGTTTACCATCATCGACCATACGCCCGGCTACGCCAGCGCGGCGCGCTACTGGGCAAACATCATTCAGATTACAAACGAGGAAAACCGGGGCATGCGCGTTTCCGAACCGGTCGCGGTGCTGCAGGCGATGGGGCGCAAGGCGGGCTACATCACGGCGGCGGCGCGGCTTGCAGACCCGAACCGCGAGATGCCGCTCCAGCTGTATTTTGCGGAGTCCGGTCACAACCTCGATTCGATGACGGAACTCGTGCATGCCGAACTCAAGCGCAGCGGGCGCTGCATCGTCGTCGTCAACGAGGGGTTCGACGTAGGCTCGCTGGGCGAAGCGCGGGACGGGTTTGGTCATGTGGAGTATGGCGCGAGCCAGACGACCGCGGCGCAGGTGGTCGTCAATCACCTGAACCGCTCGAAACTGCCGGTGCGCGGCAACGCGACCGGTCAGGTGCCGGGGATCCTCCAGCGCTCCACATCAATCTTTCGCTCCAAGGTGGATATCCAGGAGGCATACGAGGTAGGCGCCCACGCGGTGGATATGGCAATGGCGGACGGAACAGGCTACATGGCGACCATTCTGCGCGCGCCGGGATCGACGTATCGCGCCGTGTACGATAAGGTTTCGCTGCGAACGGTGGCCAACTCCGAGCGGCATTTGCCGAAGAGCTGGATTGCGCCAAACGGAATCGACGTAACGGACGATTTTCTCCGCTACGCTGAGCCGCTGCTGGGCGACGGCTGGCCGGAGATTCCGGTCGAAAACGGTCTCCAGCGCTTTGCGCGGCTGAAGACGGAGACGATTGCAAAGCGACTCGATACCTACGTTCCCTTTCAGCACCGCTAAGCGGTTTCGAAACATGGCTCGCAAGAGAGAATCAGATTCTTAGAACAATCGAAAGAAAACACAAAAAGCCGGGAGGAGTAACCTTCCGGCTTATCTGCTGTCGTATCCGTGGTCAGGATGCCGGAGCACCTGAATATTCTTTGAGCATATCGAAGATTTCCTGGCTGTAAACCATCGGCGTACCGGGAATCGAAATCAGCGTAGACGCATCGCGAATCTGGAACGGCCAAAGGCGATTTGGCACACCGCAGACGTTATCCAGATAGTTCCACATCCACGGAATTCGATTCTCCTGCAATATTCTCAGCCACTCGGAATGGTAAGCAATATACTCCGGCAAGGTGAGGTCCTCTGTGTCGGTGCCAACCTCTGTAAGCAGGAATCCAACGTTGTTTTTCTTTGCGCAGTCGATTCCGTGTTGCAGATACGCCTGTTGCAGATAGGCTGCGTCGAGCACATGCTGCGGCGAGTCCTCATTCTGCGTAGTGCCGTCCGCACGGATCAGAATTGTGGGCATGGGTTCATAATCGGCGGCGGTGTACATGTCGTGCGTGGCGAGCGTAACGTCCGTTCGACCGGGCTGCAACAACTCCAGCGCATTGAAGCGCACGTATTGATCGGAGCTGAAGATTCTCAGTTCCTTGGTTCCCTCGGGAACCGCGGCTTCAACGACGCCGCTGCTTTCATCGCCAACGGTGGGAAGGGTCTTTCCATCGGCCTGAAAAACGAGCTTACCCGGAACACCCCACGAGGCTTCCACATAGAAACGCAACGTTCCGGCAACGAAAGCATCCTCGCTGCGCAGGGTCAACACGCCGGAAGAATCGCCGGGGTTCATGTTGCCGGGCAGATACTCCATTGGCCAATGTCCCGTATAGTTCACGTTCGGGATTCGCTCGCTGTCCACGGTGTAAATATGGGTATGAAGAGAAATGCAGGCGCCCAGTTCGGCCAGCTGCTCGGGAATCTGCTTCCACAAGTCGTTGACAATCACAATTCGATCCGGATTGAACGACCAGATAGACTGAATCACCGGCGTAAGCGTCTGTGTATATAGGTTCAAATCCCCATCCGGTACGGTTGGTTCCGCAAGGAGTTCGAAACTTAAATACTTGCTCGGAATGTCGGCGTAGCGGCGGGCAAGCATGGACCAATACTGTGAAAACACGTCTAGCATAGCGTCGTTTGTAAAAATCTCTCCGTTGACCAGCACGTTCTCCTCTTCGGCGGAGGCATTCTGCTTATCGGGTAATCCAGTAATGCTGATCATGATGTGCAGGTTGTATTTCACACCCCAGGCGAGAACCTCGTCGAGCTGTTCCAGCTCGGATTCGTTGATTGAGAGGGGCTCGCCGGGCTTTCCCAAATACGACATGGAATAGAGAATGCGCATGCAGTTAAAACCGTTCTCACTGACGAATTTGAACTGTTCTTCAATGAAGTGCCCTTTGCCGGGTGTATTGTCCCAGTTCGTATCCGGATCATTCATTAAGAACTTGTTTCCAACGCAGAACCCCGTCCAATACGGCAAATTGGCAGCGGAGGCTTCCGGCAAGGAAGAGGGCTGGTTGAGCAGTTCGTCCGGAAGAATGGCCTTGTCGTATGTGCCAACCTGGTCGATCGGAATATAGTTTGGTTCTTTTTGAGCGGCAGCGGAAGGTTCCAGTTTCGTTACTGGAGCGGCTGTGGCGCTGCTTTCGGCAGAAGTGCTGGTCTGCGAATCGGTTATTGCGGGTTCCGCGTCAGGCTGACCGGAGCATCCGCAGAGAAACAGAGGAAAAACGAGACAAAGAAGAGTCGGAAGAAGCCATTTCCATTTGTTCATAACAACACCTATTACACCTTATACCACACCATTTTGAAAGGGATTATACACCGATCGTATAGACAAATCAAGCGCGTAAAACAGCAACAGGAACCGTTGCCAAGACCGGCACGCAGCCCGTTCAATTTCGCGCGCCGTTCTTTCAGGAAGCGCAACATTCGCAATGTATCTAGCAAGAAAAGGATAGAACCTGTCGAATCCGGTTGATATGATAGAGTGGAATTGAAGTAGCACAACCCATCGATCGAATCGGTTCATTTACGGAGAGAAAAGAATATGCAGCATGCGTTCAGCGAAGACCTGTTTTTAACGAACTCAACCGGAAAACACCTATACGAGCGGTACGCCAAGGATATGCCCATCGTGGATTTCCATTGTCACCTCGTGCCGAAGGAAATTTACGAGAACCAGCCGTTTCAGGATCTCGGCGAAATGTGGCTGGCGCACGATCACTACAAATGGCGCGCCATGCGCACGTTTGGCATCGACGAGCGACTGATCACCGGCGACGCGAGCTACTTTGAAAAGTTTCTCGCGTTTGCCGCGATTCTACCGGAGCTGATCGGCAACCCGCTCTACATCTGGTGCGCGCTGGAGCTCAAGCGGTTCTTCGGGATCGACGAGCCACTTTGCGAACAGAACGCCGCCCGTATTTTCGAACAAACGAAGGCGCTTATTCAGGCGGAGGGGATGTGCCCGCGCTGGTGCATGGAGCGCGCAAACGTCGAACTGGTCTGCACCACGGACGATCCGGTGGACGACCTGCGCTACCACCGCCTGCTTCGAGAGGATTCGACGTTCCCCGTTCGCGTGATGCCCGCGTTTCGACCGGACAAGGCGATGAACTGCGAGAAAGCGCCGTTTTCATCGTATCTGGACGAACTGGAGAATGTTACGGATCAGCGCATCGACTCGTTTTCCGCGTTGATTGCCGCGCTGGAACGGCGGCTGTTGTCGTTTCAAAGCGTCGGGAGCAGCATCAGTGACGCGGGCGTGGACAACTTTCTTTGGCAGGAGGCGACAAACGCCGAACTGGACGAAATCGTCTTTTGCGCGCGACGCGGCGAACCGCTGACGCGGACGCAGGTGAATCAGTATCGGAGCGCGTTTCTGCTGCACATGGGTCGTGTGTACGCAAAACACGGGTTTGTCATGCAGATTCACATTGGCGCATATCGAAACGCAAACCGCGCGATGGCGGCGACACTCGGCCCCGACACGGGTTACGACTGCATGGATAGCGCAAACGACCTGAGCGCAATGGCGTCGCTGCTCAACGCGCTCAACGAAACAGGGAGCCTGCCGAAGACGATTCTCTACCCGCTGAATCCGGCGGATATGGAGCCTTACGCGGTGCTCGCGGCGGCGTTTTGCAAGGCGCCCACGCGGGGGCTGGTTCAGCTCGGCGCGCCCTGGTGGTTCAACGACCAGGTGCACGGCATGGAGCGGCAGTTTGCGGCGATGGCAAACCTATATCCCGTCGCCCTGTCCGTCGGCATGCTGACCGACAGCCGCAGCTTTTTGAGCTACCCGCGGCACGAGCTCTACCGCCGCGTGTTCTGCAACTATCTCGGCGGGTTGATCGAACGCGGGGAGTATTTCTCCGGCGGGGACGAGCAGAAGAAGATCGTGGAAAACGTCTGTTATCGCAATGCGGTGGCATATTTCGGGCTGTAATTCGGGCGAAATGTCTGTAATGTACGCATTTGAAACTGGACAGGAGATTGTATGAACGTCTACCCAAAATCGGAACATCGCTTGGCGAATGCAACCGTCTGCATGGTGCGCGGAAAGGACGCGGACTACCTATGCGTGTCCGGTGCGAACCCCGGCTTTGCCGGCGAAATGTCGGACGGGGCGTTTCTCGCGCCGCTGACACACGAAAACGCCGAGGTGCTCCGCGCGGTTTTTCCGTTTACCGCGCCAAAGTCCGTGTTGGGTGAGCGGCGCACTTTTGGCG
Source organism: Clostridia bacterium (assembly GCA_036804025.1). GTDB lineage: Bacteria > Bacillota > Clostridia > Christensenellales > CAG-138 > UBA7703. Next base: position 18,588 of record DAIRTE010000004.1, read on the forward strand.
TTGGCGATCGACTCGGCATTGCGACGCCCGGGCACCTGCGCGTGTTTGAAGCATACGACGCGCTGCCCGTGCTCGCGCAGCAGTCCATTCGCGAGCTGAACCTGACGAAGCGTACGTTTGCGGACGTGCTGGACTGCGCGTCGTTTGCGGTGTTTCGGGAGGATTTTCAGCGTGGGTTTGGTGCGGACGGCGACCATCTCAAGACGGACGAAGAGGTGGAATACGCGCTCGCCAACGGGTATACGATGATTACGCTCGATTGCAGCGAGCACATTCGAAACGACGCTGCCGCGTGGACGGACGAGGCGGTCGACGCCGCCTACCGCCCGCGCGCCGACTGGGAGGCGCTTTACTGCGACAAAACGTTTGCTGTGGAGGATCAGCGCGTGTCGTTCAGCCAGCGGGACTTTCGCCGCGCGTCCCTGATCTATGGCGACGCGCTGGATCACGCCGCGCGCATCTACGAAACCCACCTTCGCAGTAAAGCGGTCGATTTCGAAATCTCCATCGACGAAACCGCCACGCCGACGACGCCCGCGCAGCACTACTTTGTTGCGAGCGAGCTGCTGCGCCGCGGGGTGCAGTTTGCGACCATCGCGCCGCGCTTTTGCGGCGAATTTCAAAAGGGCATCGACTACATTGGCGATCTAGAGCAGTTCGAAGCCGAGCTGCGCGTGCACGCCGCGATTGCGAGAAGCCTCGGCTACAAACTCTCGATTCACTCCGGATCGGACAAGTTCTCCGTGTTTCCGCTCATCGGGCGGTTGACGCAGGGCAATTTCCACGTGAAAACCGCGGGCACAAACTAGCTGGAGGCGATGCGCGTGGTCGCGATGACGGAGCCCGTGCTCTATCGCGAAGTGCATGCGTTTGCGCTTCGTTCGTTCGAAGAGGCGAAGCGGTACTACCACGTGACCACCGATCTAACTAAAATTCCCGCACTCGACACGCTGACAAACGCGGAGCTGCCGGGCCTGTTTGAGCAGAACGACGCGCGACAGCTGATTCACATTACCTACGGGTTGATTCTAAACGCGGTCGACGAGCGCGGCGCGAATCTCTGGAAGCAGCGGTTATACCGCTGCTGGCGTGAGCACGACGGGCTGTATTGCGATCGGCTTGAGGCGCACATTGGCCGCCACCTCGCGCTGCTGGCGGGGGAATAGACAATTTCGTCCGCCTTCGGCGGAAACTTCTTCTAATAAAAAACGAGACAGCTCAGACCGACAAACTTCAACGCTCTAAATCAAACATCTTTCTAAATCAACCGACACTTGAACAACAGAACCAGCAATAATCGGAACCAATTCAGTATTCATTTCAAATCGGATGGAAAGGTATTGGCATCTATGAAGAAGCTCAATTTCGGCGTGAAGCTCTCCTATGGCCTCGGGGATTTCTATGGCGGCGCCTCGGCCAGCATCATCGGCCTGTTTTTCCTCTTCTTTCTGACCAATGTCGTTGGCATTTCGCCGCTGGTCGCGGGGTCGATTGTGCTCTTTGGCCGCGCGGTGGACGCGGTGACCGACCCGCTGATAGGTGCCATCAGCGACCATACGCGCTCCAAATGGGGGCGTCGCGTCGCCTGGTTTTTCTTTGGAATTCTGCCGGTCGGGCTTTCGTATGTGCTCATGTGGGTGGTTCCGCCGTTTTCGCGCGGGTTGCAGGTTGCGTATTACTTCTTTGCGTATGCGTTCTTCTCCTGCGCGTTCACGATGGTCATGGTGCCATACGGCGCGCTGCCGCAGGACCTGACGGCGGACTCCAACGAGCGGACGGTGCTGGTCAGCTTCCGCATGGCGTTCTCCGTGCTCGGCGGGCTGCTCTCCGCCGTGGTGCCCGATCTGATGATCAAACGCGCGGCGAACCTGAACACGGGCTACTTCATTATGGGCCTTTCGTTTGCCGTGCTTTTTATGCTCATTTGGCTCGTGATGTTCCTCTCGCTGCGCAACAAGGTGCAGGCGGAAATGCCCGCGACGACGGCGTCCCTCGGCGAATCCGTCAAGTACTGCGTGGGCAACAAGAGCTTTCTGCTGCTCTGCGCAATCTACCTGCTCTCGTTTATTCCAAACGACATCATGAGCAGCAACTTCAAGTACTTTATCAACGACGTGCTCTTTATGGGCGACAAGTTTGCGCTGACCATGGGCGCGTTGATGATCTGCGCCGTGCTGAGCCTGCCGCTGTATGTCGCCGCGTGCCGCAAGGTCGGCAAGCGCAAGACGTTTATCTACGGTTCCGCGTTTCGCATGGCGGCGCTGCTGCTACTGTTCTTGCTGGGGCCGGATTCCTCGACGTTTCGGCTCGTGGCAATCGCCGTCGTCATCGGCATTGGCACCGGCGTTGCATATGCAATTCCCTGGTCCATGCTGCCGGACGTGACCGACCTCGACGAAGCCTACACGGGCTACCGGCAGGAGGGCATTTACGCGGGCATGATGACGTTTATTCGAAAGCTCTCCAGCGGACTTGCGATTTTCCTCGTCGGGCTGCTGTTGCAGGTGTCCGGCTACACGGCGGGCGCACCGGAGCAGGCCGCGGTGACGAAGGACGTAATCGTCGGCATCCTCACGATTGTGCCAATTCTCTTCGTGCTGCTCGGCGTCTTCGCGGCGTTGCGCTACCCGATTGACAAGCATAATTTCCAGTCGATTCGAAACGTGGTGGAACAGCGCCGAAACGGCACCTTTGCCGCGTTGGACGAATCAACGCAGAAGAGCCTGCTTGCGCAGATGAAGGAGATACTGGACGCGAAACGAAAGGGGCGCGCACATGCAGACCAAGATTGATCAGGCGAAAGCCCGCGCAAAAGAGTATCTATTCTCGTTGCAGGTTCGCCCCGGCGTGTTTGACTACTCCGCCTATAACGGCGGGCGGGAAGAGGGCATGCTGCTGCCCGGCACCTACAACGCCGTAAACGCGCTCGGGCTGATGAAGCGGTTGGACGCGGTCAACGCGGCGGAGTCGGCTGCGTTCTTGCGCGCGCACCGCCAGCGGAACGGTTTTTTCCGGATGCACGGCATGCGAAAAAACGAGCTGACCTATCCGAGTTTTGAATACGACGATTTGCACATCACGAACTACGCCATGTCCGCGCTCGACTACCTCGGTCAGCGTCCGCAGGCGGGCGGGCTGCGCTTTTTGAGCCGCTACACCGGCAAGCGGCTGGAACGTTGGCTTCAAAAGCGCGATTTGTCGAAACCCTGGAGCGAGGGGAACTACCTCGTAAACGTTGCGTCGTTCCTCATTGAGGGCGCAAACCTTGGCCTACGCGGCTGCGAGGCGGGCGTTTGTGCCATGCAGCGCTGGCACGAAACCGCGCAGGACGAATTCGGCTTCTTTCACGACACGTCGATTCAGGATCTGACGAACGCCTTTGCCGGAGCCACACACGATTATCACCTCTACTATTTTTACGATACGCCGATTCCGCAGTACCGCGCGGTAGTGGACTATATCCTGACGCGTCCCACCGATGCGGACAGCGCCTGCATCGACGTGGACGAGATGGACGTTCTTTTTCACTTCTATCGATTTGGCTACCGCGAGGCGGACATCCGCGTCTGGGTGGAGCGGAAGCTTTCGAGCATTCTTGCGCTGCAACGCGAGGACGGGGGCTTTCCGGATGCGCTGGTTGGCGAGCTGATGTTTGACGGCTGGTCGAAATACCGCGAACCGCAGGGGAATTCCAACGCGTTTGCCACGTGGTTTCGGCTCATCGCCATCGGCATGGCGGACGTGCTGCTCTATGACGGGGCTGATCGCTGGACGTTTCGGCGAACGATTGGCATTGGCTACGCGAACCCGAACTATCTGCCGAACGGATTTTCGGAGGACGAGCTGCTGCCCAAGCAGGCGGCGGTGCTGCGCCGCGCAGAGGAACAGCGCGAGCGGATGCAGAACGATCCGGTGTTTCAAAATTTGCAGGACGCGCGCGTGGCCGACCTCGTGGAGACGTTCACGAAAAAGATGGAGACCTGCGACAAAACGCTGCTCAACTACAACGCGCGCTTTACGTTTGTGCTGCTCAACGAGGGCGCGTTCGGTATCGCCATTGAGGACGGCGCGGCTACGGTGTCCGCCGGGGTACTGCCGGGCAGCCAGCTCACCGTGATTACGGATCGCAAGACGCTCGGCAAGCTGATGAGTAAAAAGCTCGACAGCAAGATGGCCTACGCGCTGGGAAAAATCAAGATTCGCGGAAACATTTCGCTCGCGTTGAAACTCGGAGGACTGCTGGTATGACCGGATGGGTTGTACTCTTTGCGGTGCTGGGCGTCGTCGCTTGCCTGCTGCTGTTCGTGATTTGGCAGCTGTTCGGGGTTCGGCGGGCGCCGCGTCCGAAGCTGCCGCTGGAGCGGCCAAACGGGCTGCCCGTGCTGCTGCAAAACGGCCTGCCGTATCCCGGCAGCTTTGCGCGAACGAGCAACTCCACGCGCTCGCTCGACGGCAACTGGCGTTTCGGCCTCGGCGACGTAATCCGCGATCCCACCATAGAGATGAAGAATGTTACGGTGCCGGTGTCGTTCAACACGCTCGACTGCGATCTGGCGTTCTATCAGGGGCCGTTCTCTTATATAAAGACGTTCTATGTGGACGCGCTGGAACCGGGGCTTGATCGCCTCTGTCTCAAGAGCGTCGGCGGAGCATGCAGCGTAACCCTCAACGGGCAAAAACTCTGCGACAACACGGACTCCTACCAGCCAATCTTTTGCGACGCCACCGGCGCGCTGCGGGCGGGCGAAAACACGCTCGTCGTCGTTGGGGACAACACCCCGACGCAGACGACGCTTCCGCCGAGCCAGTTTCCGGGTTCCAAACTCGGCTGGCATGTCTACGCGGGCATCACGAAGGGCGTGCTGCTGGAGCACCTGCCAAAGCAATACTGCGTGTACCTACGAATTGCGGCGGAAGGGGAGCGGCTGCGCGGCTGCGCCGTGTACGCCGGGCACCCGAAGGGGTGCCGCATTCGCCTGCTGGACGGCGCGCGCATACTCGTTGAACAGGAGCTGACGCTGCGCCCGGCCGGGGACTATTCGACCGCCGAGTTCGAGCTGGAACGCCCGCAGGGGTTGCTCGATTGGCAGCCGAACGAGCTAAAGCTCTATACGCTCGAAGCGCAGACGGAAGGGGAGACCGTTGCCATCGAAACGGGCTTTCGCAGCATCCGGGCGGAGGGGCAAGCGTTGCTGCTGAACCAATCGCCCTTTACGGTGCGTGGCGTCTGCATGCACGAGGAGGATATTCGGTTGGGCAGCGCGCTGGATCGCGCGGCGGTCGAACGAAATCTCTCGCTCGCGCAGGAGTTGGGCTGCAACTTCGTCCGCCTCGCGCACTATCCGCACGCGGACGAAACGCTGGAGCTTTGCGACCGGAGCGGGCTCTGCTGCTGGAGCGAAATTCCGAACTATCAGGCGGGGTTGGGACTTGTGCAGCGGCTGTTTGGCAAGAGCAAGCAGCTTCGGCAGCGCGTGACGGCGGCAAAGGTCGTCGAAAGCCTGCTTGGCACGAGGCAGCTGCTCAACGAGCAATACCTGCTGGACGCGGGCGTTCAGCTCGCGAAGATGGTACTCCGCTTTCAAAATCACCCTAGTGTGCTCTTCTGGGGCGTTGGCAACGAGTGCTTTGCCTACACGCCCGCCAGCCGCCGCGCGCTGCGCTTTCTTCGGGATACGGTGCGCGCGTTTGACCAGACGCGACTCGTCGGGTACGCGGCGTTTACAATTCCCAAAATCACACAGCGGTTTGAGCAGTCCTTTCGGGAGTTTGACGTGGTTTGCGCCAACGAATACTTCGGCTGGTACTATGGTGAGCCGGACGACTGCGAAACCTTCTGGCGGACGCTGAGCCGCAAGTACCGAAAACCGATGCTCTGCACCGAAACAGGCAGCGATGCGCGCTTTGGCGCGAGCGGCGTTGACCTCGTGAGCAAAAACGCCAACAGCGAGGACTATCAGGTACGCATGCTGGAGCGGCACCTGCGGCTCACCGGTGAAGTGCCGGGGTATTGCGGCACCTGCATCTGGGTGCTCAAGGACTTCTTCTGCGACGAATACGGGGCGGAGGATCTGGTTCCGCACTGCAACGCAAAAGGGCTGGTTTCTGCTCAGTACCAGAAGAAGAAGGCGTTTTTTGCGGTACAACAGCTCTACCAAGCCGAACAGGAACAGGAAAATGGCGCACAAAACCGATAGAAATGGATGCAAGCTTGCTGGCTCATTCCTTCAGAAACTAAGAGCAACCCCATTACGGAGTTGCTCTTTTGGTTGCGGCGTACTGGTTTGTGCGACCAGAGATTTTGAACAGTCGTTTTCAGCCCTTTATTATTTCTCAATCGACGCGGCATAGATGCTCCGAATGGAGGCCGATAGCGTTTCGTTGAACTGCTCGTCCGTCTGCCCAGCGAAGAGCCCTTCGGCCAGCGCGCGGGAGAAACTCGCAATCAGGCCGGGGTTGCGGGCGAGCTTTTCGTTTGCTTCCGCCTGCGTGTATCCGCCGGAGAGCGCAACCACGCGCAGCACGCGCGGATGGCGCATTACGTCGCTATAGAACCCGTCCACCGAGGGAATGGAAAGCTTGAGCATCACGTTCATCGATGCGGGCAACGCGTCCAGATGCCTGAGCAGCGCCTGCTTGAGCAGCACCTCGGATTGCGCTTTGTCCGCACTGTGGATATCCACCTCGGGTTCGATGATTGGAACCAGCCCGGCATCCAGAATCTGCCTGCCATACAGAAACTGCTGCTCTACGACGCGGTCAATCCCTTCCTCGGTAGCCTGACTGATGACGGAGCGCATCTTCGTGCCAAAGACGTTGCGGGCGACCGCACGCTCGAGCAACGCGTCCAGACCGTTGATCGGTTTCATGAGCTGCACGCCGCCTTCCAGCGGGGCCAAGCCCTGATCCACCTTTAGAAACGGAACAATGCCTTTCACATTCCAGAGGTAGTCCGCCGTGAATTGGCCTTCCACCTTGCGATCCATGGTTTGTTCAAACAGGATCGCGCCCAGTATGGATTGGCTCGTAAACGCCGGACTCGTCATGATGCGGGTGCGCATCTGGTGCACGAGATCAAACATCTGCTCGTCGCCGGAGTACGCGCTGCGTGGAATGCCATAGTGCTCCAGCGCCTTTGGGGTACTGCCGCCACTTTGATCCAGCGCCGCCAGAAAGCCCTTGCCCGTACGAATCAATTCCTGTTGTTTGTTGTTCATCGCAATGCCTCCGTTTCATCATCAATATTTTAGGGGATACCGGTTGCAACCGTTGAACCGAATGGGTCTATTCGAACGCTCGGAAAAATCGGGATGTTGCCGGAAATAATCCTCTTGTTTGAATCAACTTTACAGTAGCAGAGTGCGTTCGTTTGTTCTGTAACTGTCTTACGATTGAGCCGTTTGCCGGTCTTTACTGAAAGGAGCTGATTAGAAGCGCAATGTTCAGCACCGTCACGATGATGCCGATGGACCAAAGAATGACCTTGCCCAGCTTGGAGTTTGCGTATTTGCCCATCACCTTCTTGGATGATGTCAGATACACGAGCGCAAAGATGGTAATCGGCAGCTGCACGCTGAGCAACATCTGCGAATAGATCAGCCCGTCGAACGGGGAACGAATCAAAAAGATGATCAGCGTCGCGGGAACCATGGTGAGCAGAACGCCGATCTTCGTGTGCTTGTCCTTAATGTCGTACGGTTCACAGAAGATGCCCGCAAAGATGCTGCCGCCCGCCATACCGGCGGTGATGCTGGAGGAAAGTCCCGCAAACAAGAGGGCAATGGCAAAGACGATGCTGGCGGCGTTCCCCAGCAGGGGCTTGAGCATCTGCTCCGCCTGCGTCAGATCCGTTACCGTCGTATTCGTGGCAAAAAACGTTGCGGCGGCCATGAGGATCATCGCGCTGTTGATCGCCCAGCCGATCATCATGGAGACCAGCGTGTCGGTGAACTCAAACTTCAGTTGTTTGTGAATAACGGCTTCGTCCTGCAGGTTCCATTGCCGACTCTGGATGATTTCCGAGTGCAGAAATAAGTTGTGCGGCATGACGACCGCGCCGAGCACGCTCATGATGACGAGCATGGCGCCCTTGGGAAACGACGGCGTCACCCAACCGGCGGCAGCCGCGCCCCAGTCGGTATGGATGATGCAGATTTCAAAGAGAAACGACAGGCCGATTAAGGAAACAAACCCGATGATGATCTTTTCGATCTTTTTATAGGAGTTGGTAAACTGAAGCACGAGCGCAACCGCGAGCACCAGCACGGCACCGAGCTTGAGCGGCAGATGAAACAGCATGTTCAGCGCGATGGCGGCGCCCAGAATTTCCGCCAGCGCCGTGGAGACCGCCGCGGCAATGGACGAGCCCAATACAATGTTGCGAATCCAAGGCGCGAAATACTCGGTTGTCGCTTCGGAAAGGCACTTGCCGGTAACGATGCCGAGGTGCGCCGCGTTGTGCTGTAAGACAATCAGCATAAACGTGGACAGCGTGACCATCCAGAGCAGCGTATAGCCGTATTGTGATCCCGCCGCAATGTTGGACGCCCAGTTTCCGGGATCGATGAATCCAACCGTGACCAGAAGGCCGGGCCCGAGATACTTGAGAAACGCCGCCGCTTTGCTGTTGTATGCGTCCGGCTTAAAAAAGGACTTCCACTTTTTTTCCATACAATCCCTTGCATACGGGTATATTTACTGCATTGATTATGCTTAGTATAGCACAATCTGGAAAAAATCGATCGTGGTGATATACAACTAAAAGGTGTCAAAAGGCGGCGCATGCGGGAACAGCACCCGCCCCAAAGGAGCGCGGGAAGACGCGAAAAGATTCGCCGTATGGATTCATATCAGACGGCGATCGTCGGGGCTCATATGAAATACGTATGATTTCAGTTTTCCGATTGTGGTATACTCGAACTAAACAGCTCTATATTCTTGAAATTGAGGCATAGGCTTTGTGCTTCGGTGCATAGCCCGTTCTATCAAGATAGACGCAATATCGAACCGAAATGCGAGTTGGATCGGAGTACCAGATCATGAGCATTGGCAAGATGTGGAGGCCGGAATCGTTCCAAGGCGGAAATCGGAAACGGCACTATTTTGAGGGCTGGTACTTCAAGCTGATTGACGCTCGGCGGGAGACGGTGCTGGCGATTATTCCGGGAATTGCAATCGGCGAGAGCCGCGCGGATGCGCACGCCTTTGTGCAAGTGATTGACGCGAAAACAGGTGAAACGGAGTATTTTCGTTTTCCATTTTCGGATTTCCACGCGGATTCCCGCAAATTCCTGGTCACAATCGGGAAGAACACCTTTTCGGACAGCGGAATCCGGCTTGACCTGAACAACGAACACTCCATTCTGTCGGGCGAACTACAATTTACCGACATCGACCCCTACCCAAAGTCCTTGTTCCATCCCGGCATCATGGGCCCGTTTTCCTTCGTACCCGGCATGGAATGCTACCACGGCGTGGTCAACATCCACCACAAAATCAGCGGCAGCCTGCTTCGAAACGGAATCCAAATCGATATGACGGGCGGGGAAGGGTACATTGAAAAGGACTGGGGGCGGTCTTTTCCGGACGCCTGGATCTGGGTGCAGGCCAATCATTTTGAAGAGGCTGGCGCATCGTTTCTGTTTTCGGTTGCGCGCATCCCGTGGCTGGGCACAAGTTTTACGGGCCTGATCGCTTTTTTGAGGACGAAGCGCGGGTTTGAGAGATTCGCAACCTACAATGGCGGCAAGATCCGTTCCATTCAACTCGAAGAGAATCGGCTGGATATTACGCTGACCAACGTAAAACATCTCCTGCACTTTTCCACGAGCATTCCCCGCGGCGGAATCCTCAAAGCGCCGAAAAACGGACTCATGAGCCGCGAAATTGAGGAAAGCATCACCTCAACGACCTCGTTGCAACTGCTCCATCGAAACGGCGAAGTGCTCTTTCAAGGCAAAAGTCAATGGACGGGAATCGAGATTGCTGGAAGCTTGTCCGAAATAATCGATGAATTGCCCAACAAAACATGATCGCAAGACACAATGATCGAAAAGCGAAGAACGCAACGAACCTTGTTCCAACAAACCGATAGGAAAGGACAGGAAGAATGTACAATTTGCTGATTGGAGGCGCTGCCGGTCAAGGCATTGAGACCATGGCAGCCATACTGGAAAAGCTGCTCAAGCGTTCCGGTTACTATGTGTTTACCATTCGGGACTTCATGTCGCGCGTGCGCGGCGGGCATAACTTTTCGCTGATTCGGTTTGACACCGCTCCGGTGTACTCGCACAGCAGCAGCCTCGACGGCATTCTTGCGATGGATGACGAGACGGTTCTGGAGCACCTGGGTCAGCTCAAGGAAGACGGGTTTCTTCTTTGCGATCAAAAGGTGTCCGCCAACGATCCGCGCGCGATGCAGTTTGATCTGGCCGGAATGGCAAAGACGTTAGGCAATCCGCGTGTTGCGGGCATTCTCGCGGTTGGCATCGTTTTGAAATTTTTCGGGGAGACGCTGGACGGCGCGGAGGAAGTGCTCCGTGCGTTTGTCAAGCAGCAGTATCTCGAAATCAACGTCAAGGCGCTGCAGGCGGGGTATCAGATAGCGCAGGCCCGCTATGCGCATCAGCGCGGGAGCTATCGGGACTGGATGCTGGTCTCCGGCAGCCATGCAGTGGCGTTCGGCGCGGCTGCGGCGGGGTTGCGATTTTATTCCGCCTATCCCATGTCGCCGTCTACGTCCATCATGGAGACGCTGGCGGCGCTGGGCGACGAGGCGGGGCTGGTGGTTGAGCAGGCGGAGGACGAAATTGCCGCAATCAACATGGCAATCGGCGCCTCATTTGCGGGTGCGCGGGCGATGACGGGTACATCCGGCGGCGGGTTCTCGCTCATGGTAGAAGCGCTGGGTCTATCCGGCATGGCGGAAATACCGCTCGTGGTCATCGATGTACAGCGTCCGGGTCCCGTAACGGGGCTTCCAACGCGCACGGAGCAGAGCGATCTGCGGTTTGTAATCTCCGCGTCGCAGGGGGAATTTCCGCGGATGGTCATCGCGCTGCGGAACCAAGCCGATGCGTTCTACCAAACCATGCGCGCGTTTCATCTGGCGGAAGCCTATCAGATTCCGGTGATCTTGCTCAGCGATCAGTATCTGGGCGACGCAACCGCTACCGTGGAACCGTTTGATCCGAATCGTATCCAGACGGCGCAACCGGCTGCCGGGTACGACGAGAACGGCGAGTATCTGCGGTATCGTTACACCGAAAGCGGAATTTCCCCGCGTTTGATTCCGGGCACGACAAAACACCTCGTCACTGCGGATAGCGACGAGCACGACGAGCGCGGCTGGATTACGGAATCCGCCGAGGTGCGCACCAGGATGATGGATAAGCGCATGAAGAAGCTGGATGGAATTCGCGACGAGCTGCAGGAGCCGGAATTCATCGGCGAGGAAGACTTCGACACGCTGCTGCTTGGCTGGGGCTCGACCTGGGGCCCGATTACGGAGGCAATTCGACTGCTCAACGATGCGGGCGGTCGGCGTTACGCTGCGCTGGTATTTGGGGACGTTTACCCGCTGCCGCAAAAACGGCTGCTCGAACACGCGCCAAAAGCCAAACGCATCATCAACGTGGAGCAGAACGCAACCGGGCAGCTGGCAGGGCTGATTCGCGAACAGACGGGAATTGCGTGCACCGGCAGCGTTCTAAAATACGATGGCAGGCAGATTTCTGCCGAGGAGATTGTGAGCAGCGTTCAAAAGGAGGAGCTAAAATGAGCACGGAATCGTTTTGCACCTACGAAACCGCCTGGTGCCCGGGCTGCGGAAATTTTGTGATTCTCGAATGCCTGAAAACCGCTCTGGAGCAGCTGGGCAAGGAACCCTCGGACGTTCTGCTCGCGGCCGGAATCGGGCAGGCGGCAAAAACGCCGCAGTACCTAAGCGCAAACGAGTTTTGCGGGCTCCACGGACGCTCGCTTCCGGCTGCGATAGCGGCGAAGATTGCCAACGAATCGCTCACGGTCATCGTCAACACCGGCGACGGGGACTCCTACGGCGAGGGCGGCAATCACTTCGTGCACAACATCCGCAGAAACGTAGACATCACGCATTTTGTGCACGACAATCAGATCTACGGCCTGACCAAGGGACAGGCGTCGCCCACCTCGCTGTTTGGAATGGTGACCGGCGTGCAGACCGACGGCAACATCAGCGAGCCGCTGAATCCGGTGCTGCTGGCCATTGCCTGCGGCGCGGGGTTTGTCGCGCGGGGCTTTACGGGGCATAAGGCACAGCTGATTGAACTCATGAAACAGGCGATTTCCTACAAGGGGTATGCGCTGGTCGACATTTTGCAGCCCTGCGTCAGCTTTAATAAAATCAACACATTCGGCTGGTACAACGAACGTGTTTATGAGCTGGGGGACACGTACAACTCGCAGAATAAGGCGGCCGCGATGCAAAAGGCGATGGAGTTCAACGAAAAGATTCCCCTCGGCGTGCTCTATCGCGAGGAAAAGAGCACCTATCACCAGAAGAACGCCGTCCTACAGCAGGGAACACCCTTGCTGGAAAGAAAGACGGATTCAAACGTGCTGAAAAGGCTCATCGCGTCGTATATCTGAGCCGGAGCGGGATTCACAGCAAAAATGCAACGAGCGAAGAACAATACTTTGGTTGCAAGCGCAAAAAAAACCAAAAGGCCACCAATTGGTGGCCTTTTGGTTTGCTCGTGATACCCCGGCAAAGCTGCCGGGTCGCATCGATTGGGGAAAATGCTGCGCAATTCGTTGAGTATACCCGGTCGGAAGGAGGAAGAAAACCGACGCATGCGCACGCATCTTAAAACAAGGGATTTGCGGAGCAGCCGGTCTTTCAAACTGCAACGCGCAATGCTTCGAACCTTTGTGGGAACAACCGCTACTGCGAAATGCTGCCGTTTCGCTCAGTTGGTATCCGCGCAGAGCGGGCCGGCCAGCTCCTTCATGAAGAACAGCTTGCCCGGCATGGTCGGGATGAAGCTGGAGGTGATGCAGGTGGTCGGGCCATAGCGAAGCGTCATCCAGAAGGACATACCCTGCCACTGCATGCCGCGCGCGAACACACCGTCCGCCCCGCCGATGATGTAGTCGGACTGGAAGATGATGCCCGGTCCAATCGTATTGGCGTAGCAGGGGATCAGCGCGTAGTTGCTGCGGAAGCTCGTCAACGCGTTTTGCTCAATCGTCAGCGGATGCAGGCGAGCGCCAACGCGATGGGTTGCGGCCATCCAGTCTGCCTGGGTTGCATAATCCTTGGCAAAGTGCGGTTCCCAGAACGCAATGTGGCAAACCCGGCCAATGCCGAACACCAGCACCTGCTTGGCGCCTTTTGCCTTGAGCGCGGCAATCTGCTCGGCATAGCGCGGCAGTTCGTCGCGCGTGGCAAAGTGACGCTGCGATTCCGGAACGGTCAGCTCGCCAAGCGGCCCGTAGAACGCGCCGAGCATCGCGTTTTGAAACGCGGCGGGATCGCTCGCGGGCAGCGTGTTGCCCTGCTCGTCGGACCACTCGTCCATGTTGAATCCGTGCACGTGCTTGCAGTCCACGTTCCATTCCTTCAGGAAGTACACGGCCCACTTATACATGCCCATCGGCCCGACCGGAAGAATCAGAATCAGGTCGTGCTTTGCTTCTCTAGCCAGCCGAATCTGCCAGGCGATCTCGTGCCCCATATACGCGCCAAACTCTTCGAGATTCTCGCAGGATACCGGGCGAAAATCCTTGTTCCAGAACGGCTGGGGCTGCAATACATCCTCGGGTTTGTTGGAGCAGCAGTCGCGAATTCGGGCGATATCCCAACCGGCGGGGAATACCGTTTCGAAGTACGAACCGTGCAGCGTGCTTAACATGTCCATGGCAGAGGCCTCCTCGTTTTTTTGAATGTTGGATTAAGCGGCGCGAATGTCCGCATGGGGTTGACGAAACGCGAAGAATGGATTAAATAATAATGTCACTGGAGGAATTAATCGTATTATGAGCGCTAATATCCGGTTTGTCAACGTTTTTTGAAGAGACAAAAATGCAACGCATTATGAACCCGCTCTTGACGGCGCCTATGCCTGCGGTTAGAATGAACTCGCACAGAGTCGGTTGGACGTTTAAAAAATCCGCATCGGAGGGCAAAATCTGCATGAAGACGAGTTTTCGCTCCATCGTTATTACCGCGCCAATCGGCGTTCCTCTGGCGGGAAACGGGCGGGAGGACTCGCGCTCGCGCGGCGTCCACGACGATCTTTGCGCAAATTTTGCCTATGTCGAGAGCGGGGATCGGCGCAATCTCTTCATCGGACTGGACCTGTTGGGGCTCAAGCGCGGCGAAGCGGACGCGATCAAACAACGCGTTTTCGCAAGCTGCGGTATTGCGCCCGAGCAGATCACCATTTTTGCGACGCATACGCACAGCGGCCCGAACACGCTGGAGATCTTTCGCTCGTTTCTAACGCAAGAAGACCTCGCGGCCTGCGGCGAATATTGCGCCTGGCTGGTGGAGCGCATATCCGCCGTGGTGCCGGAGTTGGTGGCCTCGGCGGCGGAGTCCCAACTGGCGGTCGGCAGCGACGTGGTGGAGGGGTACTCGTTTAACCGCCGCGTCATCCTGAACGACGGCTCGCTCAAAATGGTGTTTGAAGACTACGATCGCGCGCAGATTGCGCGGCTATCCGGGCCAAACGGAGACCCGGTGATGCATGTATTTGCGTTTGCGGACTTGCAGGATCGGGTGCAGGGTGTGATCGTTCGCTTTACCAGCCATCCGGCAATCGTATGCGGCGAGGACTGGCTCTACACGAGGGATTATGTAAACGCGCTCACCGTCGCGCTTCAGCGGCGGTACGGGCCGGAGCTGGTCGTGCTGTATGCCAACGGCGCGCAGGGAAATCAGGTTGCGTCCGATCCCTACGGGCCGTTTGTAACGGGCTTTGCCGAGGCGGATCGCGTTGGAAGAGGGCTTGCGCAGGGCGCGATTCAAATCATCGACCGGCTGCTGCTTCGGCGTGCGTTCCGGCGGGAAGCGGAGCTGTCCGCGGCAACGGCGCGTCTGACATTGCCCATTCGGCGCATTTCGCCGGAGGAACGCGAGCGCGCTTTGGCGGTTATTCGCGGCGCGGAACATGGAGCGGGCGCGCAGCTGCACGGTCTGGACCCGCGCGTTGAGGCGGAGAGCATTCTGGAGATGGCAGACAAGGAGCAGGAGAACGACGAGACGCTGATTCAGGCCATTCGGCTTGGCGGCGCGCTGATATTGACGTTTCCGGGCGAGGTATTTCTGGAGCATGCGCAGAGCGCGCTGCGCGATTTACCGGTGGAGTCGTCCATGATCTTTGGTCTTGCGAACGATTATGTCGGCTACATTCCGACGCGGGAGGCATTCGCGGAGGGCGGATATGAGGTGAAAACCTCGTTCGTGTCCAGCCGGTTTGATCCATCGGCGGGCGAACGGCTGGTTTCGGCCTGTCGGGCGCTGGCGACGGAGTTGCTGGCGCGTTGATTTGACGAACCTGTAACGAGAGCGACAAAAAGCGAGCAGCCCAGTGGGCTGCTCGCTTTGATGCTGGAGTGAATACTGAATCGAATACGCTCAGGTCTGCTCGTTTTTGAAGATGTTGGAGTGAATGCTGAATCGAATGCGCTCAAGATTGCTCGTTTTTAAAGATTTCGTCCATGCTCATCATGACGGCGGAACGGCGAAGCGTCTCAAAATCACCGGAGGACGCTTCAATTGCGACGTCCTGCGCATGGAGCAAGCGGAACTGACTGTGAATCGTCTTTCGCACCATGTCGAGGAAGCCCTCGCCGAGCATGGTGATGGAGCCGCCAATGTGAATCACGTGGACGTCGTAGAGGTTGATCGCGCTGACCAGCCCGCAGCAGAGCGCGTAGACATAGTCGTTGAGCACCTCTAGAACCGCCGGTTCGCGCGCGAGGAAGCGCGTGGCAACTTCGCGCATGGCAACTTCGTTGATCTGCGCGGCAAAGCAGTCGTTGTAGGTCAGGTGAAGCCCGGCGCGCTCGTTCAGCGCGCGAAACAGCGCGGCGGTGGAGCAGATGCTCTCGAGGCAACCGCGGTTGGAGCAGCGGCACATCGGCCCGTTTCGGTCTACGATGATATGGCCGATCTCCAGCGAAAAGCACTGCGCGGGGTCCTTGTGCGCGTCGCCCAACACGACGCCGGCGCTGATGCCTTCGTCAATGTTGATGGCCAGCACGCGCTTTCCGGGGGAGTAGTCGTCCGAACTGTACTCCATAAACGCGAGCACGCTCGTGTTGTTGCTCATGAGCACGCGCGAATCGGGGAACTTCTCGCGCAGCTGCGCAACCAGATCCGCCTCGGTGAGCTCCTCGGCGGGAATGACGGCGGAAAACTGGATGCAGCCGGTTTCCGCGTCGAAGATGCCGGGAAAGATCACGTGAATCCCGATCAGCCGATACATGGGAATACGCTTTGCCTTGAGCAGTTTCTTGATCTCCGCGGAGATCTGCTCGCTCGTGTGCGTGGCGCCGTGAATGCGAACGCTGCCGAGCTTGCGGAAGCAAATGTCGTAAAGCGAACAGATGAAGCTGTGGCTGATGATTTCTACCGTCGCAATGCAGCCGCCCGCCGCGTTGACCTCGAGCATAATCGGCTTTCGGCCGCGCATCGTGGACGCGCCTGCGCCCGTTTCGCGAATCCATTTGTTCTGAATCAGCTCGTCCACGAGCATGGAGACGGTGGTTGGCGAAAGATTGGTTTGGGTTGCCAGCGTCGCGCGCGAAGTAGGCATGGTCTTACGAATGATATTAAAGAGCAGCATGGTGTTGCTTGCTTTAATCTTTTGCTGCGAGAAGTTCGTCGGTGCTTTATCGGCGACGATTGGATGAATCATAGGAACACCTCATTGTTTTTGCAGAATACAGATTTCTCCATCGCACGAAATAATAATTGTGACATATGTTGTTAGTATTCTAGCATCAACAAAGGGCTTCTTGCAAGCGGCGCGTAGAAAAGCTTTTGGCGTAAATCACGCAAATACGTCCTTTTCGCTGGCGGGCAAAACCGCCAATCGCGGGGAAGGACTGCACGAATCTCGCATCAAACCGCCGTTTCAGCCAAAAACGACTGAAAAACTGGCGTTTTCTGGTCGAAATTTGAAATTCAAATGGAAAAATTACAATAAAAATAATTCAGCGAAAAAAATAAAACAAGTTATAATTCGAATTATGGCAATAAAAAGCCAGTAAAATAGCACATAATATTAGTCCAAGAAAAATAATATAAAATGTAAAAAGCAAGAAATGCAAAATTTTATATTGATTTTTGAATATTGGTATTGTATCATGACATCAATCGAACTGCGATGCAGCACGCAAAGGCGCATGCACGTATCAACTGGAAATATTCTCGAAAATCCTTAAAAAACATTCGGCATCGAAATCCAATTATCAGCAAACCGCGAAAACCAACGATCCCGCAAGCATTGCCGCGACGACCCGTAACATTGTTGTTACCCGCAATCGTGCAGCAAGTAGTTTTCGTTGCGTTTACGAAACCCCGCAAGCACAAAGCGGTCAAGCGTGAGTCCAAACAAACCGGTGATACAGCATCAATACTGGCATGGTAAAACCGCCATTAAAGGAGTGAAAGCGATGAGTGACCCCTGCGTATCCAAAGTGAGCTATTCCAATTCCGATTTTGCGAAAAAGGTATCTAATTTTACAAAAGAGAATATGGCCATTGTGGCGATTGTTCTCATGAGCGTTGTGTTCTCTTTTACGTCGCCCTATTTCCTCTCCTGGGAAAACTGGAAGAACATTCTGCTTCAAACCTCTACGGTATCCATTGCGGCAATGGGACAGGCGATTGTTCTGCTCACCGGTAACTTCGACCTGTCGCTCGGACGCAACGTCGCATTCACCAGCTGCCTGGGCGCGGTTCTGATGAAGGGGATGACCGCCGACGCAGCGCAGATGAATCCCTGGCTTGCAATCATCATCATGCTGCTGGCCGGAACGGCGATTGGCCTTGCCAACGGCGTGCTCACGGCGTATGCCGGTCTGCCGGCGTTCATCGCCACGCTGGGATTGCAGAACATCTGCTACGGCATGGCCAAGGTCATTACCAACGCCACGCCGATTGCAACCTTCTCCGATCAGATTGCGTTCTTCGGCCGCGGCTATCTCGGCCCGATTCCGTACTGCGTCATCATCATGATTGCCCTGTATGTTGTAGCACAGTTCCTCTCGACGAAAACACGACTGGGCCGGAACATCTACGCGGTTGGCGGCAGCAAGGAAGCCGCGTTCTTCTCCGGCATCGACGTGAAAAAGTATACCTGCCTCGCGTTCGTCATCGCGGGATTGCTCGCGTCGTTCAGCGGCGTGGTACTGATGAGCCGGTTGAACTCCGTCGCCATTACGAACGGCCAGAACTACGAGTTTGACGCGGTCATCGGTTCCATCATCGGCGGCATCAGCCTCGCGGGTGGCAAGGGCAAGATCATTGGCACCATGTTTGGTTCCATCTTCCTCATTACGCTGTTCAACGGCATGGCACAGCTGCACGTGGACCCATTCGTACAGGACGTTCTCAAGGGCGTTGTACTGCTCGCGGCCATCGGTCTGGACGTGCTGCGCAACCGGAAACGCGCTTAATGGCGACGTTTTCTGAAGATCAAGAAAGGGCTGACAGCACGATGGAGAAAGACTACATCCTGAAGATCGAGGGGATAAGCAAGAGCTTTCCGGGCGTGAAAGCGCTCGACTCGGTATCGTTTCAAATCGAACGCGGAACCATTCATGCGCTGGTTGGCGAAAATGGAGCCGGAAAGAGCACGCTGATCAAGATTCTGGCGGGCATCTATCATGCGGAGGAGGGGAAAGTTCTCCTCAACGGAAATTGCGTGGGGTTCCGCACGCCCCATGAATCCCGCATGGCCGGAATCGCGGTTGTCCATCAGGAAGTGAAGCTCGCCGAGCCGCTCTCCGTAACCGAGAATCTGTTCGTCGGAAACCTGATTATGCGCGGGCACCTCGTGGACTGGAAGGAGATGCGCCGCCGCGCGGCGGAGACCATTCAGAACCTCGGCGTGGAGATCGACGTAGACGCGCCGGTCGAGTCGCTGACCGTCGCCAAGAAGCAGATCGTTGAGATTTGCCGCGCGGTCAACATGAACTGCAAACTCCTGATCATGGACGAGCCCTCGGCAACGCTGACCGACCGCGAGCTGGACATTATGTTCGGAATCGTAAAGAAGCTCCGCTCGGAAGGAATTACGATCATCTATATTTCGCACCGGTTGGACGAGGTGTTCAATCTGGCGGACAACGTTACCGTTCTGCGGGACGGCAAGCATGTTGCGACGCAGCCGGTTGCGGACGTCTCGCGCGAAAAGCTGATCTCGCTGATGGTTGGCCGCGAGCTCGGGCAGGAGTACCCAAAGATCGCCGCTTCACAGGGGGACGTGATCCTCGAGGTCAAGAACCTCTGCCGCAAGGGCGTGCTGCACGACATCAGCTTTTCGGTTCGAAAAGGCGAAGTGCTCGGCATCTCCGGCCTGGTCGGCGCGGGACGCACCGAACTTGCGCGCGCCATATTGGGCATTGACCGCATCGATGCCGGCGAAATCTTCGTCCGCGGAAAAAAGGTGCAATACCGGTCCTTCCGCGAGGCAATTCACGATGGACTGGGTCTGATTCCGGAGGATCGCAAGCTGCAGGGGTTGGTTCAGGTGTTCTCCGTCAAGTGCAACATCTGCATGGTGAGTCTCGACAAGATCATTCGCCACGGCATTGTGCGCGAGAAACTCGAGACCAAGTACGCGGAGGAATACTCTAAGAAACTGCGCGTTGCAACGCCGACGCTGGACACGCAGGTGCAGTACCTCTCCGGCGGAAATCAGCAGAAGGTCGTCGTTGCAAAGTGGCTGCTCCAGAACAGCGACATTCTGTTTCTGGACGAGCCGACGCGCGGCATCGACGTCGGCGCGAAGGCAGAGATCTACGGGCTTATCAACGTGCTCGTGGAACAGGGCAGAACCGTCATCATGATCTCGTCCGAGATGCCGGAGATTCTGGGCATGTGCGACCGCATCGTCGTGCTGCACGAAGGCAAGAAGATGGGCGAACTGCTGCGCGAAGAAGCGACGCAGGAAAAGATCATGGCGCTCTGCGTGTAAATACTAATAGAAGCTACAACATAATCTAACGGATTTAACGGGGAATGTTTTAAACAAACATACGGATTTAACG
Source organism: Clostridia bacterium (assembly GCA_036804025.1). GTDB lineage: Bacteria > Bacillota > Clostridia > Christensenellales > CAG-138 > UBA7703. The sequence goes on from DAIRTE010000004.1 coordinate 38,853, forward strand.
GGAAACTGTTAAAAATAAAACATCAAGGAGGAGTCTCAAACATGAAGAAGTTTCTGTCCATGCTGCTGGTAGCAATGCTTGCAATCTCCATTTTCGGTTGCGCGGCACCCGCCGCCGTGGCCCCCGCCGCGGAAGAACCCGCCGCCGCAACGGAAGCCCCCGCTGCCGAAGCAGCCGCCGAAGCCCCTGCCGCGGATGCGAGCAAACCGCTGGCCGGCCTCAAGATCGGCAATACCATCGTCTACAAGGGTGACGTATGGTGCGCTCTGCTGGCCGAGGAATTCGAAAAGCAGGCTACCGCGCTTGGCGCCGAAATCACCGTGGAAGACGGCGACCTGAACGCAGAGACACAGTCCAAGCAGATCGAGAACATGATCGCACGCGACGTGGATGTTATCTTCGCCGATCCCGCGACATTTGACGGCTGCACCGCGGCCTTCGAAAAGGCAACGGCCGCCGGTATCCCGGTGTTCACCTACGACAGCGCGCCTTCCTACGAAGGCATTGTCACCCACACCGGTTGGGACAACGTGGAAACCGGCAAAATGGTTGGCGACTACGTGCTGGAATGGGTCAAGACCAACATGGCGGACAAACTCCCGGCGCGCATCATCCTGCTGGGCAACTATGCTTCCGAGCACTGCATCACGCGTGAAGACGCCTTCATGGAAGTTGTCAACGCCAACCCGGATGCACTGACCGTCATCTCCCGCCAGGATTGCGAAGGCAACCGTGAAAAGGGCGCGAATGCCGTTACCAACATCGTGGAACCGTTTGACATCGTCGTGAGCGTTGTGGACAACGGCGCGTGGGGCGCGGTCTCCGCAATCGAAGCGCGCGGCCTGACCGGCGTAAAAGTGTTCTGCATGGGCGCATATGGCGACGAACCGTTCCGCGCGCTGCGCGACGCACACCCGATCTACGAAGCCTGCCTGATTGTTGATCCGGCCGCGATTGCCCGAATCACGCTGGACAGCTACACGAAGTATGTGCAGGGTCAGACCGAGTTTGAGAAGGTCACCAACATCCCGCTCTACATCTGCAACACCGAGAACATTGCGGACTTCTATTCGTTCCCGAACGGCTAAGGTACGCAAACGATCAAACGAACATGCCCGCGAAGGAACCGGTTTCGGTTCCTTCGCGGGAAACACGAGAGTTCAATCGCATACTATAGATCGCATCTGTTCCCGTGGAGCCGATTCCGGTTCCCTCACGAGAAACACAAGAACGCAATCACATGTATCAAGGGCTTATTAGCTTTACGGTTGACTGCCGCAGGCAAAGACCGTTTCTCTTGCTCCGGTAACGCGCGGAGCGCGGGCAGTGAAAGGTACTATTTATTGCGCCGCGACACATGAACAAGGAATTCCCGATCGATTGCACGATCTTTTGATAAAACAATTCCGAAAAAATCCAGATAAAAATGCGCATCCTTGTTGACAAAGGGTGGAAAGAATAGTATTAATATATTAAGTCACTGGACTAATTAAATAACAGGGAGCGAAAACATGAAACAGCCGAACGAGCAATTGGTGATGAATGCTGCGGGCATCCTCGAGCTTGGATTCCCGATGTGGCCGCAGTTTGCGCCGGAAACGCCGCAGGACGTTGCGGATATTCTCAAGAGCGGACTGGTCAACTACTGGACCGGCAAGAAGGGCATGGAGTTTGAAGAACAGTTCCGCGCGTGGTCCGGAGCAAAGATGGCGATTTCCTGCACGAACGGAACGGCGGCGCTGCACATTGGTCTGGCGAGCCTTGGCATTGGACCCGGGGACGAGGTGCTGGTGCCTTCCTACTCGTTTATCGCTTCGTCCTTCTCCATCGTGCAAGCAGGGGCAATCCCCGTGTTCTGCGACGTGACGGAGGATCACACCGTGGATCCGGACGACATCGAGCGCAAGATTACGCCGCGCACGAAAGGCATCGTCTGCGTCCATCTCTACGGCGTGGTGTGCGACATGGCGCGCATTCTGGACATTGCCAAGCGGCATCATCTGTATGTGATTGAAGACGCGGCGCAGTGCATTGGCGGCAAGTTCAACGGCAAGATGGTTGGCACGATTGGCGACGTCGGCTGCTTCAGCTTCTGCCAGTCGAAACACTTCACGACGGGCGGCGAGGGCGGCATGGTGCTGACCAACGACGAGAACATCGGCTGGGAAGCCCGCTCGTTCCGCGACCACGGCTACGACGTCAAGAAGCGCATGAACATGCTTGCGCTGGAGGAAAAGCTGCCGTACATCCACACCCGCGTGGGCTTTAACTACCGCATGACGGAGATGCAGTCCATGATTGGCATCAACGAAATGAAGCGGTTCGACAGCTGGAACCTGCCGCGCAGACTGCAATACGCAAAGATGTATGACGAAGCGTTTCAGGGGCTAAAGGGCATTGCGAAGCTGCCGGTCAACACGGCGGAACGACAGAATTCCTACTGGTGGTATCCCATCACGCTCAATCTGGATGAGCTGACGACGGACGCGCAGGGCATTTTACACGCGCTGCATGAGGAGAAGATTCCGTGCTACGGAATCCAGTGGCCGGAGGCCTATGAGGAGCGCGCGTACAAGGAGCTGAACGGCTTTGGCACGGCGCAGTTCCCCTTCCACTCGAAGGAGTATACGGCGCAGGGGTTGAGCTACGAACAGGTGCTCTGCCCGGTTGCAAAGTCGCTGCGCGCGAGAACGGTCAATCTCTTCCTGCATCCAACGTGGGACGAAGTACATATCCGCCGGGTGATTGAGGCGTTTACCGCGGTGCTTTCCGCGCATACAAAAGCGTAATTGTTCGGGCGCCGGTCTGCGCACAGGGGATGGACCGGCGCTCTCCTCCCTTTTTTGACGGTTAGGAGATAACACAATGGCAGAACAGAAAAAAGTACGTTGGGGCGTCATCGGCGCCGGCGGCATTGCAGATCGAAGGACGATTCCCGGCATGATGCTGGCGAACAATGCCGAGCTCATCGCGGTGATGGAGATTGACCTGCAGCAGGCAAACCGGCTGAAGGAAAAGTACGGCGCAAAGCGCGCCTACGACTCGGAAGCGGAACTGCTCGCGGATTCCGAGGTGGACGCGGTCTACATTGCGTCTCCGGTGGTATTGCACGCCAAGCAGGCGAAGATGGCCGCGGACGCTGGCAAGCATATTTTAATCGAGAAACCGCTCGCCATGACCAGCGCGGAAGGACAGGAAGTGCTGGACTACTGCAACGCGCGCGGCATTTTGATTGCGGCGGGGCTGATGATGCGCTTCGGCGCAAACGTGATGGCGATGCGCGAGGCCGTTCAGGCGGGTCAAATTGGCGCGGTCGTTTCCGGCTTTGCGCAGTTCACCTGCTGGTACCCGGATATCCCCGGCAACTGGCGCCAGCAAAAGAGCACCGCGGGCGGCGGGGCGCTGATGGACATGGGCGTGCATTGCATCGACTTGGTTCAGTACGTCACCGGCAGCAAGGTCAAACAGGTCGCGGGATTTCACGATACGCTGACTTTTGGCTACGAGGTGGAGGATTCCTCCAGCGTGCTGCTGCGACTGGAGAACGGCGCAATGTGCACCGTACAGTCGAATTTCAACATTCCGGACGAAGCGGCCAAGTGGCGGCTGGAGTTCTTTGGAACGCGCGGACGGTTGCTGGGCGATTCGGTCATCGGTCAGGTGGACGGCGGCAGCGTGGACGCCATGTTCCTTGCGGACGTCGGCGGTTACGACGCGGCGCAGGACGGCAAGGAAGCGCAAAAGACGACGCTCAACGTTGCGCTCGGCAACATGTATACGCGCGAGATTGAGAGCTTTGGCGAGTCGCTGCTCAACAAAACGCCGCTTACGACTCCGGCTTCGGAGGCGGTGCAGGTGCAGCGCGTGATTGAGGCGGCGTATCGCTCCTGCGAGGAGAAGCGGATCATCGATCTGTAAACGAAATCAAACGGGAGGCACCGATGAAGAAGAGCATCAATTTCTGGTCGTTTGCCGCGGGTACAACGGTTGCGGAAGGAATCCGGCTCGCGAAGGACGCCGGTTTTGCGGGAATTGAACTTTCCATGGGCGAAGTGGGGTTGATGGGGTTGCCAACCGCGGACGCGGCCAAGACGGCGCGGAGCATTGCCGAGAGCGAAGGCATTGCGCTGCCCAGCCTTGCCTGCGGACTGTGCTGGGACGCGCTGTTGACCAGCGCGATTGCAAAGAAGCGCAATGAGGCGAAGGACATGATCCGCCGTCAGGTGGACATGGCGGCCGAGCTCGGCGCGGACAGCATTCTCGTGATTCCCGGTGCGGTCGGTGTGGATTTTTTAAACGGAAACGAGAACCTGCTGCCGTATGACGAAGCATACGACGCCGCGCTGGAAGGCATTCTGGAGCTCGCGCCCCATGCGGAGCAGGCGCGCGTGAATCTGGCGCTGGAGAACGTTTGGAACAAGTTTTTGCTCTCGCCGCTCGAGCTAAGGGACTTTATCGACAAGATCGGCTCCGACTATGTCGGCAGTTACTTTGATGTTGGCAACGTGGTGCTGACGGGATATCCGGAGCAATGGGTGCGAATCTTGGGCAAACGGATCAAGAAGGTGCACTTCAAGGACTACCGGCGCGACCCCGGCGGGTTCAACTGCTTCTGCGATCTGCTGTCGGGCGACGTGGACTATCCCGCCGTCGTCGAGGCGCTTGAGGCGGTTGGTTACGACGATTATTGCGCGGCGGAGATGATTCCGAACTATCGGCACTACACCAGCCAAACGATCTACAACGCGTCCAAATCGATGGACCGGATTATAGGCAAAGCGTAGGTCTTACGGCTGCATATTTCATTTCGACGGATCGAATTGTTGAAAAGTTTAATCGCAGAGAACAGAAAGAGGTAGCGAATGGCACGCATTGGCATCATTGGCGCGGGATTTATGGGCACCGCGCACTCGGCGGCGATTCTGAAGTCAACGAAGCATCCCCTCGTCGGCATTGCGGACATCGACCGCAAAAAGGGCGAAGCGCTCGCGAACGAACGCGGCTGCAAGTATTTTTCGACGGCGGAGGAGCTGCTCGCGCAGCCGGACGTCGACATCGTCCACATCTGCCTGCCGACCAACCTGCACTGCGCCTATATTCAGAAGGCGGCGGCGGCCGGGAAACACGTGCTCTGCGAAAAGCCGTTTTCGCTGCACGACAGCGAGATTGCCGCGGCAATCGACGCGGCCAAGGCAAACCACGTGAAGCTCATGATCGCGCAGGTGGTGCGCTTCTGGCCGGAAAACGTCGTCATCAAGCAATACAAGGAAAGCGGCGTGTTGGGCGAAATCAAGATGTGCAGCGCGCATCGGCTGGGACAGATTCCCGCCTGGGCGGACTGGTATCGCAATCCGGAAATCAGCGGCGGCGGGCTGTTTGACCTGCATACGCACGACATCGACAACATGATCGACCTGTTTGGCGCCTGCACGGAGGTATACTCGATTGGAGCCAAGCGCGACGGCTGCTGGAACTATATGTCGACCTCGCTGACGTTTGCCAGCGGCAAGAAGAGCATTGTGGAATCCAGCCTGAACATGCCGGGCGATTATCCGTTTTCCACGTCGTTCCGCCTGCTGGGCGAGCGCGCCTGCATTGAGCAGACCATGCGCGCCGGCGCGAATCTGGACGATATGTCCAACAGCGTTCGAACGCTCAAGCTCTACGAAGACGGGAAGCCCTGCGTCAATGTGCCGTATGAGGCATACGACGCGTACTGGTGCGAAATTGAGCACTTTGCGGACTGCGTGGATCAAGGCATTGCCCCGCGCATTTCGCCGGAGGAGTCGCGAAACGTCATGCGCGTGATCCGCGCAATTGAAGCCTCGCTTTCAAGCGGCGAGGTCGTGCCGACCGGCTGGGTCGGCTGAGCGAATGCAGCGCAGTTACGCGGTTTCCAGCTGCGAAGGCGCGCCGGACTGGGAAACGATTCCCGCGGCGCAGATCGACGAGGCGCAATGGCTGCCCAACCCCGGCGTTGCGGCCTGGGCGCAGGTCTGCGCTGCGCCAGATGCGCTTTTCGTTCGCCTGTTTGCGCGCGAGGCGGAACCGTTGGCCCGGTTTACCGGCGAAACGGACATGATTTGCCTCGACAGCTGTCTGGAGTTCTTCTTTTGCCCGTTGCCGGGCGATACGCGGTATTTCAATTTTGAGTTCAATCCAAACGGCGCGCTCTATCTTGGCTTTGGACACGACCGCTACGACAGCGTTCGCCAGCTCGTGCCGCGCGCGGGTTCGTTTTTTTGCGTCGAACAGCTCAAGCAGGGCGACGTTTGGGAAATCGGCTTTCGCATTCCGTTTTCGTTTATCCGGCTCTATGCGCCCGAATTCACGCTGCGCCCCGGCCTGCGGCTGCGCGGAAATTTTTATCACTGTGGTGAGGAAACGTGCGCTCCGCGCTATCTTTCCTGGAACCGCATTCATTGTGAGACACCGGAGTTTCACCAGCCCTCGGACTTTGGTTGGCTGGTTTTTTAGGAGGATTTGACTTGTGAGGACGACCCTGTACAACGGACAGGTGATTACCCCGCTCGTGGTGCGCCGCGGCGGAGTGGTGGTGGAAGATGGCAGAATTCTGCGCGTTTTTGAAGACGATGACTTTGAACGAACCGGAGAGTTGATCGACTGCCGCGAACAGTTCATTTCACCGGGCTTTGTCGACATCCACACGCACGGCATTTTCAACGGCGACACGATGGACGCAACGCCGGAGGCGCTGCATCGCATTACGCGCCTGCATGCCCAGCATGGCACGACCAGCCTGCTGCCGACGACGCTTTCGCGCGGGCACGACGAAGTGTTGCGCGCGCTCAACAACATCTGCGTCTGCCGCGAACTGCCGCCGGATGGCGCGCGGATTCTCGGCGCGCATCTGGAGGGAAACTATTTTTCGCCAAAGATGGCGGGCGCGCAGAACCCCGCCTATCTGTATCCGCCGGACGAACAGGACTACATGGAGTACGTAAAAACCGGGTGCGTCGTGCGCGTTGCGGCGGCGCCGGAGCTGCCCGGGGCGCTGAAGATGGCGGAGCAGCTGGTGCCGCTCGGCATTCAGCTCTCCATTGGGCATTCAAACGGCACGCCGGAGGATGTTCGAAACGCGATTGCCGTCGGCTATTCCTCGCTGACGCATATCTTTAACGCGCAGTCCGCGCTCAACAGCGTGTTTGTCTACCCCGAGGCGGGCGTTTGCGAGTCCGCACTCTTGCACGATGAGCTGCGCGTGGAGTGCATTTGCGACGGAAACCATCTCTCGCCAACGCTGTTGAAGCTGATCTACAAGATTAAGGGCGCGGACGGCATGATTGGCATTACGGACGCCGTCTATGCCGGCGCGGCGGATGGCGACTACGTCATGGGCGGCCTCGACGTCGAGGTAAAGAACAACATCTGCATTCTCAAGAACCAGAGCGCATTTGCGGGCAGCATTGCGACCATGGATCTGTGTGTGCGGACGCTGCACCTCAAAGCGGGCATTCCGATTCAGGATGCGGTGTATATCTGTTCCTACACCCCGGCAAAGGTCATTGGCCGGCAGAACAGCATTGGCATGCTGCAACCGGGATTTGATGCGGATATCAACGTGTTCGATTCTGAGATTAACATTCTCTACACAATGGTTCAGGGTAAGACGTTCCAAAACAAGCTGGCGAATGCTTGATCCGTTGAGTCGAAAGAATACATTCGAGTGAGAGAAGGCAGGGCGCATGAAAAAGAAGAATGATTCGGATTTTCGCTACAACACCGGCGAAACACGCGTTCCTTGGGCGGCAGTCGGCGAAAACTACAACGCGTTGGATACCTTGGAGGTCATCCGGTTTCTGATGCAGGGGGAAGGCGAGGATTACGAAGCGGCGTTCCAATCGGTCAAAGAAACCATTCACCGTCTGGATGCCGTGTCCAGCCCGCCGGGCAAACTCTCGCTGGACGCGCAGGTGGCGCGCGCGGAGGCGCTGTGCGACGCGTATCTGCAAACCAGCGGGTGCCTGTTTTTGACCAACGCGACGGCAGGCTTCGAAATTGCCTACAAATACGCGAACATCAGCCCCGGAGACGAGGTGATTGTTCCGGCGATCACGTTTATTGCAACCATGGCATATCCGCTCTCGGTCGGCGCAAAGCTGGTGTTTGCGGACGTTGACCCCGTTACGCTGAACATGGACCCTGCGGATGTGGCAAAAAAGATCACCCCGCGCACGAAGATGATTGTTCCGGTGCACATTGGCGGCTATCCGGTGGACATGGACCCGATCATGGAACTGGCGCGCGAGCACGATCTCGTCGTGCTGGAGGACGCGGCGCACGCGTTTGGCGCGGAGTATAAAGGGCGCAAAGTTGGAACAATCGGCCATTTCGGCGCGTTCAGCTTCCACGAGGTAAAGAACATCACCTCGTTCGGCGAGGGCGGTATTCTGACGACCAGCATCGAGAGCTTTCGGCCGGAGATGCGGCGCGCGCGGTTTCTGGGGCTGGACTTCTCGAAGCAGATTAAGGACTGGCTCTACGATGTTTCCCCGATTGCCGGAAAATACGGCCCATTCGTGGCAGGCAACCACTCCACAACCGAGATTCAGGCGCTCGGGCTTGCGCGGCAGGTGGGGCGCGTGGACGAGATCATCTCCGCGCGGCGCGCGGCTTCCGCGTATCTGACGGAGCGTCTTTCGGCCGACCCCGCGATCATTCCGCAGGATCTGGGCAGCGCGGCGATCAAACCGACGTTTCACCTCTATCGCATGCTGATCGATCCTTCACAGGCAGGCGCAGACGTGCAGGTGCTCAAGCGCAAACTCGCAGAGAAGGGCGTCACGACGATTCCGCACTTTGGCCCGCTCTACCGTTTTCAGGTGGCGGCGACCTTCGGGTACAACGGGGACGAAATTGCGAAAACCTGCCCCGTTTGCGAAGAGGTGTTTCATCATCGCTTCACGCATTTTCCGGTCTATGGGCTCTCGCAGGATCAGCTGACATTTATGGCGGACGCGATTCTGGAGTCGCTTGGCGAGATGCGGCGCGAGGCAAAGTAACGCGCAGAGTGCGCGCACAGGAGAGAAGAATTGAAACAGCGAGCGCATCGGAAAGATGCGCTCCTTTCCTCTTATCGAGAAAAAGGATAAAATGCTTCTATGGATTCGATTTTAATCATAGGCGGAAATGGCTTTCTGGGTTCGCACCTCGCAGCGCGCGCAGGGGCGCTTGGCATGCGCGTCAGCGTGGTTGGAACGGCACAGCGCCCCACGGTACCGAACGCGGCATACCATCACGCGGACATCGGCGATCTTCGCGCGATGCAGGCCGTGTTTCAAGTGGTGTCGCCGCGCTTTGTCGTGAATTCGGCGGCGATTGCGGACATTGACTATGCCGAACAACACCCGGAGGAAGCCCTGCGCGTGAACGCACTCGGCGCGGAGGTCTGCGCAAAACTGGCGGCTGAGCACCATGCGCGGCACCTGTTCTTCTCGTCGGACGCGGTGTTTGACGGTACAAAAGCGGCCTACTCGGAGGACGACGCGACGAACCCTTGCAACTATTACGGAAGAACCAAGGAGCTTGCGGAGCAGAAAGTCGCGTTGGCTCATCCGGACGCGGTGATTGCGCGGGTGTCGTTGCTGCTTGGACGAAGCAGCGGAAACTCCGGCGTGGTCGATCCGCTGATGCGCAGGCTGGAGGCGGGGGATGAGGCGTTTAGCAACAGCGACCAGATTCGCACGCCGATCGACATCTATACGCTGGCGGACGCCGTGTTTGAATTGCTGGCACGGCAAGAGTGCTCCGGCCTCGTTCATCTGGCGTGTACCGAGGCGGCAAGCAAGCTGGAGATTTGCCGGGGTATCGCAAGAGGACTTGGATACGATCCGGAACGCGTGCAGCATTACCCCGCGGGAAGCGCGCGGGGAGCCAAGCGCCATTTAAACGGCGTGCTAAGCGTGGAGAAGGCGGCGCGAGGATTGAAACAGACGCACCTGCCAACGCTGGAGGAGACCATTGCGCGCGCGATGCTGGGCAGATAAGCAATGGCCCGAACTTCGGCGTGAAAGAATCTTTCGAAACAGAAAAACAGGAGTCCATCTCACGATGGACTCTGTTTTTTGAAATTCTCGCGTTTCGAACGATCACGAACGATTAGTCTTGCGCAATCTCCACGCTGACGATGGAATCCGCATGCAGAGGAATCTCGATCAGACTGCCTTCCAGCCGCAGAAAGACACGTCGTTCAGCAGCGGAATTGTTGGAAAGCACCGCGACAATCGTTCCGTCCGGATTGCGGAAAGCCGCCGCGTCCACCTCCGTTGAGAACGTGGTGGTGGAGATATGCCGGGCGCCGGACGCGATAAAATGGCTGAAGTGCCAGATATAGTAGTAGGAGAGGCGCTTTTCAAAGGCGCCTGTTTTCGTGTTGCACAGAATGGGCGCGTCGCAGAAATTCTGCGCGTGGTTGGGGCCGCCGTCGCTGCCCAACGCGATGTTCCAGTCGAGAAAGGTATTCATGCCCGCGTTGAAATTGCCGATCATGTCATGCGCATACATCCTTGCGCTCTGTAGTTGGTCCTCGCGGTCAAAACGGTTGTACTCGATGCACCCTTCGGAGAACAGCAGCGAAAGCGCGGGGTATTGCTTACGCACCAGTCGGAGCGCGTCAAAATGATCGCCGCTGTACCAGTGAAATGCTGCGCCGTGGATCAGCCGCGCGGTGGATTCGTCTACCACTTCGCAAACGCGGTCAAAGAGACGCTCCTTGTTGTGATCCCAGATGTAGATCGCGATATCGCCCAAGCCAGCTTTGATCAGAGCGGGATAGAGGAAGTCGCGCAAAAAGGTCTTCTCCTGCTCGCCGGTAAACAGGCAGCTGTCCCAGAGTTGCGTTGCGTTTGGTTCGTTTTGCACGGAGAGGCGTGTGACGGTTAGCCCGTGCGCCTGATACGAGCGGATGTAGCGGCAGATGTACTCCGCCCAGACCGAATAACACTCCGGCTTGAGCGTTCCGCCGTGGCTGCGCTCGCCGTTGCTCTTCATATAGGCCGGGGGAGACCATGGAGTCAGCATGACGCCAATCGTCTCCGGGCAAACCTTCTGCGCCGCCTGGATATAGGGAATGACGTAGGTTTCGTCGTGCTGAAGGTCAAAGGGCGCGTCGGGCGCGGGCGAAGCCTCGTATTGCGACAGCGCAAAATCACAGCTGTCAATCGAGGTTCGAACGAGCGTATAGCGCAACCCTTCCGCGCGAAACACGGCGTCGAGAATCTGCTGCTGCGCGGAAGGCGGCATCAACGAGAGCGTGTATCCGACGGACTCGGTGATTGCGCCGCCGAACCCGTCAATCTGTTGATTGGCGAGTTTCGGGTAGAGATTGACGACGTCCCGCTCCTGCGAGCCGGTGTCGGGGGTAATGTTGCATTCTTCGATGGAATGGGTGATGGTGCCGTTGCGGTAGTTTGTAAAGGTAGCCTTTGCCTGCATTGGGGTACTCCTTGCTGATTGATGAATGATCGTTGTTATCGAATCAGGATGCTGTTGACCGAGCGCGGCTCCAGCGGGAATCGGAGCGTTTCGCCGTTGTGCAGCAGCGCGACGGATCGCACTTCGCAAAACGGGTTGAATACGCTGAGCGCGAGGGAACCGTCGGGGTTTTGAAACGCGAGAGTATCCGCGGCCCAAACGCCCGTCATGCCGAGGCGAACCGCGCCGCGTTGCACGATGGCGGAGGCGCTCTTAATGACGTAGTAGTCCGGATTGAGCGTAAAGCGCTTGCTCGCGGGATCGACGGTGACCATCGCGTTTTGCGGGTCACCCCAGGTGCTTCGCCCGACCGGCTCCAGAACGGGATTCCAGTAGAGGTAGCTCTCCGCGCCGTTGCCGATGTAGTGCTTCATCATCGTCCAGACATAGAGCGCGTAGTCCCAGGTGTTGTCGCCAAAGCCGCATTCATTTTCGGACTGCATGAGCCTTATGCGCGGCCACCAGTTTTCAAACGTCCGCTGGATTGCAATTTTGCCGCCCCACTGATAGCTCACTCCCGTGATGTACTGCAGCGCTTCTTCATCCGAGAGTACGATGTTTGCAAAATAGTCGTAATCTTCGGCTGCCCATTTATCGAAGATCAGACGGTTATAATCGCATCCGGGCGCGTTGATCGTGCCAAGCCAGAGCTCCGTTTCGGGGCACTCCTTTTTCAGAACCGGGCCGATGTAGTCCCGAATGAACTCGCGCAGTTCTTCACCCGTCCACATGCAGGAGGGGAACTTCTGGTTTGCAACGGGTTCGTTTTGCACGTGAACCTGATCGATTTTCACGCCTTCCGCCGCATACGCCTGCACAAAACGCGCAAAGTAGCGCGCGTAAGCGCCGAGGTTCTCCGGCGTCCAGATGAGCTTGCCCCAGTTATAGACCGGCGGGTTTTTCATCCAGGTTGGCGGACTCCAGGGCGAAGCAAAGAGCTTTAGTTCCGGCTGATACGACTGTGCTTCTTTGATATAAGGAATCAGACAGCGCTTGTCCCGCTCGATGCTGAAATGCTTCAGCGCATAATCGCCAGCCGTTTCGTCCAGGCTGTACCAGTCTTCGGCATAGTCGTTTGCGCCGATTGGCAGGCGGCAGAGATTGAAGTTTGCGTGTTCCGGTGAATAGAGCTCCGTAAACAACGCCGCGCGGTCGTCGGCGGAAAGGTGCGCCAGCGCGCGGTAGCCCAGCTCGTTGAAGCAGCCGCCAAAGCCCTCCATCCGCTGATAGGTGCGCCCGTCGCAGAGGAGCGTCGCTTGCGCGCTCGTGCGTTCGCAGCGCTTTTCCTGCCACTGTGCCTGTTCGTTTGATGAATGCCAAATGACTTGTGCCATAAAGCGGTTCCTCCTATTTTTCCGATCCGGTGGTCAGGCCGTCGATAATATACCGTGAGAAGATCGCAAACACGATCATAATGGGGATAACGGAGATTGCAACCGCAAGGTACATTGCGCCATAATTTGTAACGTACAGCCCCTTGATCATGGAGATCATCACGGGCATGGTGTAAAGTTCCTTGCGCTGGAGTATGATCAGCGGCCCCATGTAGGCGTTCCACGACGCGACGAAGTTGAAGATGCACATGGTCGCCACCCCCGGCATGATGCAGGGCAACACGATGCGGTTGAAGATGCCAAACTCGGAGCAGCCCTCGATGCGCGGCGCCTCGATCATGGAGTCCGAAATGCTCTGCTCAATCATACCTCGCAGGAAAAACACGGTGGTTGCGTTGGCAATGCCGGGAATGATGAACGGCAGATAGCTGTTGGTTAGCCCCAACTTGAGGCAGAGCCGGTAGAACCCGATGATGCTCAACTGCGAGGGAATCATCATGGAAGCCAGCACGATGGCATAGAGCACGTTCTGAAACCGGAATTTGTACTTGGCAAACCCGTAGGCGGTAAACGCGCCGAAATAGCCGGTGAGCAGCGTAAACGGAATGGTGATGGCAATACTGTTGAAAAACCCGCGCCAGATGTCGACGAGCTTCTGCATCGTTTGGTAGTTTTCCGCCAGCGCGTCGCCCGGCAGCAGATGGAACTTGGTGACGATGTCGAGACTACTATGTGTGCTGTTGACGAAGACCACGAGAAACGGCACCACGCAGAGCAGCGTCAGCACAATCAGCAGCAGCCAGATGCCAAGCGAGGAAGGACGGAAGGTTCGATGTTTCATAGTTTGTACGCACCGTCCTTTCTGCGCATCGATTTGTATGCAAAGCCGCTCATCACCGCGATAAAGAGGAACAGCACGCAGGAGATGGTGGCGGAATAGCCATAGTTAAAGTTCTTGAACCCCTGATTGTACAGGTACATCGAGACAGTCAGCACCGCCTTGCCGGGGTCGCCAAGGTTGTTGGATAGCGTCAGCGGCACGTCGAAGAGCTGCATGCCGCCGATGAACGACGTGATCGCGAGGTACACGAGCGTCGGTTGAATCAGCGGGAGCGTGATCTTCCAGAACGTTTGACTTCTATTCGCGCCGTCCACCATTGCGGCTTCGTAGAGGCTCTTGTCGACCGTGGTGGTTCCCGCGAGGATGATCACGGTGGTGTAGCCAAACCACATCCACCATTGCACAAACGAGACGAGGCCGCTCGTGAGCGTCTTACTCATAAAAAAGCTAATGGGCGCGCCCTGCACGCCGAGGGAGACGAGCAGCTGGTTGATCGGCGAGTGGTCGCCGTCCAGAAGCAGGTTGAAGAGCAGGCCGACGGAGGTTGCGGTGATCAGGTTCGGCAGGTAGAACACCGCGCGGTAAAAGTTTTTACCGCGGACGCGACAGAAGGTGAAGATTGCTGTGAGCACGAGCGCCATGCCAAACTGCGGAATCGCGTTGCCAAGCCAGATGCGAATCGTGTTCCAAAGCGCGAGGTAAAACACGTCGTCGCCGAGGATGCGCGCGTAGTTCTTGAGGCCGATCTGGACGGCGGGCATCAACCCGTCCCATTTTTGCAGGCTCAGCTGAAACGTACTGACGATGGGATACAGCCCGAAGATCAGAAAAACAAGGAAAAACGGGGCAATGAACAGGTAGCCATACCAGCCCTTGTCCAGCTTGCTCCGCTTTTTGGGAAGCGCGGAATTCGTTGCGTCTGCTTGCATGGAGGTTCCTTCCTTCCAAAGATGGGTTTACCGCGGCGGAACAAACGACTCAAGCCCGGCGCGAGGGGAGGCAAGGGCCGCCGCAGCCTGCGGCGGCCCCGCTCGATGGTTCGTTTAGTCCGCGATGGTGAGATCGGGGTAGGCGTTCAGCGCGTCCGCTTTGAACTGCGCAATTGCCTCGTCCTTCGTCATCGCGCCGGAAACATAGGACTTCACGGCGGAGAGGAAGGCGTTGTTCAGCGTTCCGTCATACTGCGTCATCAGATCCGCGGGGATCTTGGCCATGACGCTGTTGTAGAAGGCGTAGAGGTTCTGTCCGCCGAGGACCGCGTCGCCGGCTTCGTTGGCAAGGGCTTCGTCCACGCTCTTGAGCGCAACGTATTCGCCATACTGGCTGGCATACGCCTTGACGGACTCTTCGTTCAGCGTGCAATACTGCAGGAACAGCCAGGCAAGGTCTTTGTTGGTGCTGCTGTCGTAGATGCCGACCCAGGTGCCGCCCTTGACATAGGGCACCGGCGCTTCGCACATGGCCCACTGGCCGCTCGTCGTCACGGCGGACGGCTTGATCAGGAACTGGTAGCCCCAGGTGGGCAGAATGTAGCAGAAGCAGTCCGCGCTCTCAACGGCGGCATACCATTCGCCGCTCCACGGATCACAGTTCTTATCGTAACCCTTGTCGACGATGGTCTTGGCCATGTCCATGTATTCCGTCAGGCTCGGGTCAATGGTCAGCGTGCCGTCCTTGACCCAGCCGCTCGCGCGGTTCGTGAATTCCATGTTCATGATGTCCTGCCAGGTGGCAAACATCTTGACGTTCTGTTCGGCCATCTTGGCGGCGACTTCCATCATCTTGGCGTTGCTACCCAGCATTTCGCCAACGGCGACGGGATCATCGGTGCCGAGCACGGTCTTGGCGATGTCGCGGCGATAGATGATGCCGCCCGGGGAGGCCTGCCAGCTCAGGGCTTTGATGACGCCCTTGGAGTCGGTGCCGATGTTGCGGACGTAATCCCAGATGTTATCCTTGTACTGGTCGATGCCAAACTGGCTCAGGTCGGTCCAATACGGCGTTTCCACGAGGTATTTCACGTAGTCCGATTCGCCGGTAAACATGTCCGGCGCCTGATCGCCGGAGATCGCGGTGGAGAGCTTGGTGAGGAACTCCGAATTCGGAACAACGGTGACTTCGACCTTGATGTTCGGGTAGATGGCGTTAAAGCCTTCCACGAAGCGGGTCAGTTCCTCGCCGGAGGACCAAACGGTGATGGTGCCGCTCAGTGATGCGGGATCGGTAGTGGGCGCTTCCGTTGCTTCGGCGGCGGGCGCGGCGGTATCCGCAGCGGCGGTGTCCGCGGGGGTGGCTTCTGTGGCGGGCGAGCTGGTGCAGGCAAACATTCCGAGTGCCAAAACCAGCGCAAGAACGATAGCAAGGGTCTTCTTCATGGATTCTCTCCTCCTTTTATATACTGAAATGCAGGTGCATTCAGTTTCCGTTCGTTTCCCCCGCGAAGCCACAGCCCGGTGCTCAGCCATTCACCCGCGCAACGCTGTCGCGCAGAATCAGTTCTGGCGGAACGAGTTCCTTGACGCGCTTCTGGCTGCCGTTCAGGCGGGCAATCAGGGTTTCGGCCAGGCGCATGCCGATTTCGTAGACCGGCTGGTGGACGGTGGTGACGTTGGGGCGAACGAGCAGGTCGTGCCCCAGTCCGTCGAAACCCACGAGGGAAAGGTCCGCGGGAATCTTCTTTCCCGCTTTGAGGATTGCGTTTGCGGCTCCGATGGCGAGGGTATCCGTTGCGCAGAAGATGCCGCTGACCTCCGGATGCTCCACAATGAGCCGCTTCATCGCGCCATATCCGCCTTCTACGTTGTTGACGGCGATGATCTGCGGGCAGGATTGGGGATCGATACCCGCTTCCTCCAGCGCGCGGCGGTAGCCCAACGTACGGTCGAGGGTATAGTCCTTGTCTTCGTCAACATTGATCATTGCGACGTGGCGGTGCCCGTTTTCAATGAGCAGCTGCGTTACTCTTTTTGCGCCCAGCGTGTTGTCCACGTCGATGCAGTCGATATCCGGGTGCTCCGTGTGCCCAAAGAGCACGAGTGGGCGATTGCGTTCATTCGTGTATTGGTAGATCTGTTTGACTTCGTCCTTTAATAAACCCGTGGCGATGTAGCCGTCGCAGAGATGCTCGTTGTCCAGCTCTCGCCGAATGAGAAAGGAGTATACGTGCTTGCTGAGCACCTCGCTGATCCCCGCGACAAAGTGCATGACAAATGGGTTGGTCAGATCGATGGCGGCGGGAACGTAGACCGCGATGATTCCAATCTTGTTGGAAGCCAGCGCACGGGCAACCGGGTTTTGAACATAGTTGAGTTCGTTGAGCGCGCGTTCCACCTTTTCGCGCGTAGCAGGCTTCACCAGCTCCGGTGAATTGATGACCCGCGACACCGTAATGATGGATACGCCGGCGAGCTTAGCAACATCTTCAAGTCTCATTCGATTATCAACTGCCTTTACAAAATGATAGCGCTATCATTATACCAGAAAAAGAAAAGCGGGAACAGATCAATTTGAAATGTTAGCGCTATCATTTTTGACAACTTGATACTAGCACATGCTTTTTCCAAAAGCAATACAGAATTCGAAAATGATTTGACTTTTTTCTGCCGGAACGGATTTCGGTTTGAACGGCATGTTAAAATAGTCCAATGCAACACGCCAAATTCGTACAATCGCGATAGGGGGAAAAGGCGGGGAGGATGTATTATAATATAGATATCTGGCACTATACCAAAAGGTTCATTGCAAGTCATTCGAAACGATGCCGACGCAGACGACCGCTACCCTGACACATCCGGGAGAATTATGAAACAGCCGATCATACGGGGTTCCATTCGGAGAAAATTATTCTACAGCATGTTGGCCTTGAGCGTTTGCATCACGGCGGCGGTTACGATTGTCGCGCTCATCAGCACATACGGCACCATGCGCGAGCAGCTGATCTACGACCGGCGCACCAACATCGGCTGGCTGGAGAATCGTCTCTATCTGGAAACAAAGAGCGACATGAACCGCTTTTATGAATTTGAGGTCGACAAAACGCTGAAGAACGACGTGATGACCTGGTACACCCAGGGCAACGGCGCGGATTACTCGGCAAAGCTCGATTTGATCAACGCGCTGAATTCCGTCATCAGCCTGGACAGCAACATCAATTCGATTGACCTGTTTAACCTTGGCAACGACACCGTCCTTCGCGCGCAGCGCTCCGGCGCAAGCATTGTGGAAACGGGCGACCTGCTGGATTCCTGGAACGCGCGCGAACAAGGATTGCAGACCAACACGGTCTACCTGAAGGAAGGACGGGAGATTGTCGCCTATCATTTGATCCATCGCTTTTTGGACAATCGACCCGTTGCGCTGATTGCGATTCACCAGCGGCCGTATAAATTGCAGGATATCATAGCGGACATCAAGATCACGCAAAACGAATCCATTCTGATTTACAACGATCAAAACGATCTGATTGAGTCCAACTACGGAACAAACAAGGAGATTGCGCAGGAGCGCTCGCTCGAAGTCATGCAGCAGATTGCGAGCAGCGACACCAGAGAGACCGTTTCGGACGGGAACTTCTGGTTTTACCGCGCGGTGAATGGCGGAAAACTGCGCATCCTGCTGGTTGTTGCGGATCAGGCGATTGTTGCGTCGCTGCAAAAAACGCTGATTGCGGGCATATTGGTTGCGCTCGCCGCGGTGCTTGCCGCGGTTGCCGCTTCGGCGGCGTTTGCGAGGTTTTTATCCAAACCGCTGATCGAACTCGCCGGGAGCATGGGCAGTATTCGGCTCGACAGCTCGCAGCATCTTGCGCGCAGCAATCGGGACGACGAGATCGGGCTACTGCAAAACAGCTTTGTCGACATGGCGGAGCGAACGCAAAACCTGATTGCGAGCGAGTATATCGCAAAAATTGAAAAGCGAAACGCACAATTACGCGCCTTGCAGGCGCAGATCAACCCACATTTTATCTACAACACGTTGCAGGCCGTCGGCGGCATGGCGCTGAAGCACGGCGTGCCGGGGATCTACGAGGTTACGCTGAACCTGATCGATATCATGCGCTATTCGCTGAATTTCTCCAAGGATCGCGTTCGTCTGGGCGATGAACTGAAGTATCTGCAAAGCTATCTGCAAATTCAGAATCTGCGCTTTGGCAAGCGGCTCGACCTTTCATTTGACGCGCCGGAGGATTGCTTTGAGTACCTTGTGCCAAAGCTGATTCTCCAGCCGCTCGTGGAGAACTGCTTTGAACACGGGCTTGCGGAACGCGCAGGCCGCTGGACGGTGACCGTGTCGGCGCAGGTACGCGGGAACGACCTCTTTTTGAGCGTAACCGACAACGGGGTAGGAATTCCGCTCGAAAAGCTGGAGCAGATTCGCGCCGAACTCGAAAAGGAAGCGGATTCCTCCCTGCGGGGGGCGGAGCATATCGGCCTGACAAACGTCAACGCGCGGATTCGCCTGATGTTTGCCGGAGAGGACTACGGGCTGACGATTGACAGCAGTCCGGACATGGGCACGAGCATCACCGTGCGCCTGCGCGCTGTGAAGGAAGGCGAGGGAAACGATGTGCAGCTATAGCGTTGTAATCATAGACGACGAGCCCTGGACGCGGGAGGTAGTCAAGCACCTCGGGCGCTGGAAGGAGCTCGGGCTCACGATTGCGGGCGAGGCGTCCGACGGGGATCTCGGCTTGCAGATGGTGCGCGAGTTGCAGCCGGATATCATCCTGACCGACGTGCGGATGCCTTATCTAAACGGGATCGAGCTGATTCGCACGCTGCGGGACGAAAACAACGACGCGCAGGTCAT
This sequence comes from Clostridia bacterium, assembly GCA_036804025.1. GTDB lineage: Bacteria > Bacillota > Clostridia > Christensenellales > CAG-138 > UBA7703. The sequence continues at coordinate 58,329 of DAIRTE010000004.1, forward strand.
CTTTTTCAGCGGGTATGACGACTCCGCCTACATTCGAAGCGCGCTGCGGCTCGGCGCGGACGATTATCTGCTCAAGCCGATCAAACCGAACGAGCTGAACGAGCGCCTCGAACAATGCGTGGAGGCGCGAAAACGCCGCGCGGCGGAACAAAACAAATCCGGCGCGGCTATGACGAAGGCGCCCGGCTTCATCGACACGGCGTGGGCAAAGCCGTTTTACGTGCTTTGCGAGGCGCTGCAACTCGCGCTTCAAAGCGGGGACGTTCCCGCGGTCGAGAAAAAGCTGGCCGAGATTCGCGCGTTGATCGTTCAAAACGAGGGGGACGAGCCGCGCAGCAGTTCGCTGATTCAGGTGTATTATGCGTTGATGGGCACATTGCAGCGGTTTATCTCCAGCAGCGGATACAGTGTGGACGAGGTGTTTGGAAAAAACGACACGGCGTTTGTCTTCGGGCGAGAGAGTACCTGCGCGGCGCTGTTTCGCTTTACCAGAGAGCTGCTGCTGGTTGCAATTGAGCGCGTGTCCGACCTGACCCGCAACAGCACAAAACTCAATCTGGAAGCGGTGCGGGACTTTGCCAAGGAGAGCTACACGCGTGGCATCACGCTCGAAGAAACGGCGGCGCATTTCTTCGTGACGAAGGAATACCTGAGCAAGGTATTCAAGATGAAGTTTGGCGAAGGGTTCACCGAATACGTGACAAAACTTCGCATGGAGCGCGCGCTGCGCCTGATGTGCGAATACGACATTGCGATCAAGGACATCGGCCCCGCGGTCGGGTATCTGGACACCGCGCATTTTTATCGGGTGTTTAAAAAACACTTTGGATT
>DAIRTE010000005.1:0-3210 GCA_036804025.1 Clostridia bacterium
TCGCATTTGCCGCAGGGCTCGCCGTCCTCGGGGGAGAGGCAGTTCACCGCGCGCGCGAGGATGCGCGCCGAGGTGGTCTTGCCCGTGCCGCGCGTGCCGCAGAACAGATAGGCGTGCGCCGGGCGATCCGACGCAACCTGATGCTTCAGCGTTGTGGTAATATGCTCCTGCCCGATCACTTCCGAAAAACGGACGGGGCGGTATTGGCGGTAGAGCGCGCGATAGGCCATAGACAAACGTTTCTCCTGAGTTCTATTCAAAAAGTATGATACCATAAATCGTGGTTCGGTTAAAGAACGGATTCCGAAACAGACTGCCGGCAGAAGCTCAAAGCGGAATAGCATATTTCGCCCGCGTGAATGGGTTTTTGAAAAAGAGTTTGCGGGTTTTTCCGTCCTACATTCTGTATTCGAAGACTTCGTGTGTTACCTTTTTTCAAAATGCACCTCTTTATTGGTGAAACTGGTTTTAGTCGATTTGAAAGGAAGCAAGGATGGAACAATACGGTGAGTTTAACCGCATCTATGAAGAAACCTATCGAGATGTACTCCGATATATCGTTGCAAAGACAAGCCGGGCCGACGATGTAGAAGATATTTTACAGGAGGTATACCGCAGTTTCTATGTTCGCTTGTGCCGGGGCGGTGCACACTCTGTTCGCAATGCGAAACCGTATCTCATAGCGATAGCCAAAAAAGAACTCGTTCGCTTCTACCGAAACAAGCGCATCAAGGCTGAGCGAGAGGTTGCTCTCTTGGACGATGCAGAGGAGATGGCGGAACCGCTCGACGAACAATTCTTTACCAACGAAGCGGCTGCGCGGACTTGGCAGATTGTTCGAAACGAACCGCTGCTGTCGTATAAAGCGTTTACGCTCTATTATGGATTCTCCATGCGGATTTGCGATATCGCGCGGGAAATCGATTTGACGGAACCGGCGGTGAAACAGCGACTGATGCGCACCAGAAATCGAATTCGCAGGGAACTGAAAGGAGAGCGGCAATGACGGAACGGGAGTTTTTCAACAAGTCCATTCTGGATCATATTGTTGATCACGATAGAATCCTGAGCGGGGTCGATATTCCGCAAGCCAAGCATAGGCATGGTGCCAAACGAGCGCTCCTCTTGATTGCGGCGTGTTTTCTGTGCGTTTTTGTCACCATAGCGTGCATCCCCAAAGCGAGAGCAGAGGTGCTCTCCTGGTTTGGCTGGAGCACAACGCCGGGGGATTACCTCGGCGAAGACCCGCAGGCACGCGAGCCGGTGGAACCGATGGAGGCGATCATTACAACAGCGGATTTGAGCGGTGAAAGCGGAATCGTGACGAATGCCGGTGAGCTTGGCCGCATTTCGGAGCTGCTTACCCGGAGATTGAACGTGTCACCGCTGGAAGCTCTATATGACGGGGATAGCATCTATGTTTCGATGAAGCTGGGCAACGGCTTTGGCGTTTGGCTGCTTGAGAATTACACGGGCGGTACCATCGCCAGCGTTGCGATTTCCCCGGATCAGCTCGGTGCTTTTTTTGATCATGCCGTGCCGGACGAATATCTCACCGGCAAGACGGTTTACTATTCGCATACGTTCGGGCAGCTTGTCTTCACTCTGCCGGATGGCAGCGTCTTCCGCGGCGATGTTCGTCTTGCAAACGCCGAGGCGTATGCTTCACTTTTGAACCAGATAGCGGACGACCCGGAGCGGGTAAATGAACAAACGGAGGCGTTTCTTGCCAAACAGGATATCATCGCGTATGCCGCACTCAAAGCAGATCCGGAAACGCTGCTCTCGCGCGCGGATGAATCCGGCTGTATTCTCGGCAAGCTTTCGCTGCTGTTGCAAAACGGGGCGGAGGGTTCCAAAGTGGAGGCTCCAGTCACCGTTTTGGAGGCCGATATCGGCGGCGTTTCCGTCAATGTTGCGACGTATCGATCCTTTTCGGAAACGGCAAGCGTTCAATCGGTGTCGGCGGAGTGGACGGGCGAGGCGGTTCTTACGAGTTATGACGACAGCGAAGTGGCGGAGAACACCTATGGTTATGTGACGTTTACCAACCATGCTCTGAATTTGGACGGGCTAAAGATGAAAGCGTTGAGCGTGAAGGTGGACGCAACCGGCATCAAAGACATTCAAGTTGAGGTGACGTATCCCGACCATTGGTCGGAGGAGGATATCCGTGCGTTCGCAGGCTCGTACGGAATTCGTTTTCGGTTGCTGATCAACGGACAAGCGGGCGATTGGACCGTCAATGGGTCGCTGCGTTCGTCCGACACACAGGATGCACGTAAGCGTGTCTGGCATTGCAGAGCCGCTTATCAAGTTCCGCTCGGTCTGTTGCCGCAGATCAAGGAACTCACGCTGATTCCATACATCAGCTATCGAACGGCCTATTATGAGCTCCTGCCCGATCAGACGGGCGAACGCCGCATACGCGGCGAGGTTACGCCGCTTCTGCTGGATCAGCCGTTTCGCATATGGAATGAGTTCTATGGTGATTTTGATACGAGCGTAACCGAGTATATGCAATATGCGCTCACCTTCTCCATTCCTGGGGACGATTCGGGCGCAGGAGAATAGGCGTCGCCGCCGCTCCAGCGTCTCAGGAAAAGGAAGGAATTGCTGGTTCAGGAGGTTTCTTCGCTAAAAAGGTCTCACGCAATCGCGCGTTCCTGCTTTCCTTCGTTGACCGAAGCGCCGCGTTGGGGTAAAATGGAACACGTGAAACGTATGAGTAAACATTTGAAATATTCGCCCTCCCGGCGCAGATGGAATCTGGACGCAACGTCGTTCGGGCCCACGCTGAAGCTCGTTGTTGCGCTCTTGCTGCTCGCGGCGTTTGCGCTGTTGACGATCTTTGTGATCGTTCCGTTCGTCTCCGCGCGGCTCTCCAGCGGCGACCCGCTCTTTGGCGCAACGCCCGCCGCCGAAACGGCAAAGGAAACCGCCCCGCCGATTAACCCGATGCTGCTCAACCAGGTGAAAACCGTGCAGTATGGCGCGGGCTACGGCCTGCCGACCGCCGTGGTGGACCCCAGCGTCTACGAAGGCGAAATCCTGTTTGCTACAGGCGCAAGTGAGAACGCCTGCGACCGGCTTGTCCGGCTCAACCCGGAGACGGGCGCGTTTGTCAACGTCGAACTCAAGCGGCTCAACGACACGATTCGCTACCCGGTGGAAAACGCGGACATGATTCTCTACGCGGACTGCAAGACG
>DAIRTE010000005.1:3310-28101 GCA_036804025.1 Clostridia bacterium
GACCCCAAGAGCGCGGGCGACCGCTGGGCGTATCTCTCCGGCAATCACGACGGCAGCAGCGACCTGTACGTCAGTGTGAACGGCGGCGCGCCGAGCCGGATTGCGCGCGGGGTGATCGATTTTGACATTACGCCGACCAGCGTGGTGTTCAGCCGCGACGAAACGGTGTATGCCTACGCGTTTGCGGATACAAAGACCTATGTGCTCAGCGAAACGGGCACGAACTCCCAGTTTGTGATGGCCGAAGGCGACTATGCGCTCTGGCGGGACATGACCGACCCCGCGCAGCCGCTCTGGAAGTACATCAAGGTGGTTGAATAATGGCGAAGGATCGCGTGACCTACATCTGCGGCGAATGCGGCTACGAGTCCGCCAAGTGGATGGGCAAGTGCCCACAGTGCGAAAGCTGGAACACGATGACGGAGTCCGCCGTCGTGCAGGTGAAGTCCTCCGCGCCGTCCGGTTCCGCCGTATCGCAGAAGCTCTCCAAGGTGGTTCCGCTGCCGCAGAAGCGCGTGTCCGCTGGCATTGGCGAGTTGGATCGCGTGCTCGGCGGGGGAATCATCCGCGGCATGGTCGTGCTGCTCGGCGGCGATCCCGGCATCGGCAAATCGACACTGCTGCTTCAGGCGGCGGATACGCTCGCGTCGGAGGGCGCCGTGCTCTATGTGTCCGGCGAGGAAAGCGCGTCCCAAATCAAGCTGCGCTCCGACCGCCTTGGCATGCAGAACGACATCGACGTGCTCTGCGAAACCGATCTGGATCGAATCATCGACGAGGCGACGAGCACGCGCTGCAACGTGCTGATCGTGGACTCGATTCAAACGATCCTCTCCGAGGAGAGCGCCGGTTCGCCCGGCAGCGTCAGTCAGGTGCGCGCCGCGACTTCGCGACTCACGCGCTATGCAAAAGAGACCGGCGTGGTCGTGTTCATCGTCGGCCACGTGACTAAGGATGGCAACATCGCGGGCCCGCGCGTGCTGGAGCACATTGTGGACACCGTTTTGTATTTTGAAGGCGACCGCCACGAGGGGCTGCGGTTGCTCCGCGCGGTCAAGAACCGGTTCGGCTCGACCAACGAGGTCGGCGTGTTCGAAATGGGCGACGGCGGCATGCGCGAGGTCGCCGATCCTTCGCGGCTGTTTCTTTCCGGCGAGAGCGCGCCGGGTTGCTGCGTCACCTGCGCCATGGAGGGCTCGCGTCCGATTCTGGCCGAAGTGCAGTCGCTGTTGATCGACAACGCGTTTGGCAATCCGCGTCGAACGAGCGCGGGGGTGGACATCGGGCGGTTGAGCCTGCTGCTTGCGGTGCTCGAAAAGAAAGCGCATCTCAAGGTTTCCACGAAGGATGTATACCTCAACGTCGTCGGCGGGCTGAAGCTCGACGAACGCAGCACGGATCTTGCCGTTGCGCTCTGCGTTGCTTCCGCGCTGATGGATCTGCCGCTTCCGCCGCACACCGCCGCGCTCGGCGAGGTCGGGCTAACGGGCGAGGTGCGGTCGCTGAGTCGAATGGAAACGCGGCTCAACGAGTGCGTCCGGCTGGGGTACGACACGGTGCTGCTGCCGAAATCGGCCAAAGCGGCGAAGCTGCCGGGGTTGAAGCTCGTGCCCGTTGCGACCGTTGGCGAGGCGATCGCCTATTGCTACGAAAAGAAACCTGTGGTATAATCGCTCTTGCGCGTTTCGGGAATATTCCCGGAGAAAACGCGTGTTTTACAAAGTCGAATATCGTTTGTGCCCGTAGCTCAGCTGGATAGAGTATCAGACTCCGACTCCGGTGGTTGCAGGCGAGAAATTGACAACTACATACTTGTGCCCGTAGCTCAGCTGGATAGAGTATCAGACTCCGACTCTGAGGGCCGAAGGTTCGAATCCTTTCGGGCACGCCAAAGCAAAGACCACCCATATGGGTGGTCTTTGCTTTGGCCTGTTATTCGAGAGGATTCGAAGCCGCGTAAAGAAAACGCCGCAGTGTCGGCGTTTTTCGCGGCCGGCGGAGCGCAGCCGGCCAAATTGTGAGCGGGGTGAGCGAGCAATGGGCGGATAACCGAAGGAATCCTTTCGGGCACGCCCCAAACCCCCTAACTAGGCAACTTTTTAGGGGGTCTCATTTTAGCTCATTTTCCAAAACGTGCGACAAAGCGACAAATTGGGAAGAAGCGTTATTCATGTCAAAAAGGAAAGGCCTGCGAAGCAGTAAGCACGCAGGTCGATTTTGGGTTTTGTCTCATTTTTGACGCACGAGGGGGACTTTTTCATGAGAGTACTTGCGGGACAGTCTGGAGGTCAAGACAGGCGAAACCGGAGAGATGATAGTAACTTAGCAGCTTACCGTCCGTCCTCATTCAGTTTTTGAGAACAGACTTCACTACATGCTGATCTGGCCCTCTATATTACGTAGACTGCTTTCGCCAACCTCCGCTTTGGTATGGATTAGTGGATTTGCGCTCACCGCCAACGAAAATTATCGGTCAGATTCATGTTTTTTCTTCGATAGCAAGCACTACTAACCCCTAACGTATTCCAGATGATATAAAACGTACCGTCCACAATTGTCACAAAGCGCTTGACACCAAATACGTAACGGTGTACATTAAAAGCGAGGTAAAGAATATGAACAAGTACACCATATCCGATGTCATGACAAAAACGGGCATTTCGAAACGTACGGTGCACTACTACATTGGGCGCGGTCTGATTCCACCAGCGTTGAGGGATGCGGATGACTTTTACTATACCAACGAGCACATTATAAAAATCAAATACATTCGCTGGCTGGCTGACAAACATATTTCCTTGCAGGGGATCGCATATCAAATGCTGGACAAAACCCTCGCACAGCTGGAGGCGGATATGCAAACGGACGCGTCGATCGGCGATCATTTTAACGTCGTAAGAGAACAAAAAACCCCTATACCGTATCTGCGCGTTGACGTGCTTCCTGGGTTGGAGTTGCACATAAGCGCCGATGTCTATGATGGGCTGAAGTATAAAATTGACGCCCTGATCGCCTATATACAAAAGCTGTCGAAGGAGGGCTAACAATGTACTGTGACAAGAATATTTTTCTTGAATCCGTATTGAAAGCGGTGCCCATCCATTGCGCAGTAACAGGCGATGAGATCGTTTGTCGCATCCGCCAGGAATACGTCAACACGTTTTCTCATCCGCTGGAGGTCGTCTACACCTTCCCCACGCCGCACGCCGCCGCCGTCACCGGTTTGACCGTCACCGTCGGCAGTCGCTGCATTGAGACAAAGATTATGGAAAAAGAGGCGGCAAACGAGGATTATGCCAAGCAAATCGTAGATGGAAATAGCGCGTTTCTGCTGGAATCCGAACGCCCCAATATAAACCGGCTATCGCTGGGACGAGTGGAACCCGGCGAGCGCATTTCGGCCGAAACACAGCTGTGTATGACAGCGGAAAAGATCGATGATGCCGTGCGCATCTGCATACCGACGGCTATCGCGCCGCGTTATTTACCGTGCACGATGACCGATACACCCGAACGTATGACGGCGGCGCAACGAGTCGTACCGCCGACCGGCGACACCGGCTATATGATTGAGTTCGACATGCATATTGATCCGCTCGGCCCGATCACGGTCGACCCGTCGCCGTCGCATTCCGTTATCAGCCGACAGGAGGACGACGGAACATGGCATATCGCCCTCGCTGGCGGGTGCTGTGAAGCGGGACACGATATCGTCGTACTCTATCACTATACCGATCAACGTGCGCAGAATACCGGCGTCTCAGACGGAACGTTTCTGCTTGCGCAGCTTTCTCCCGACATCATCGCCTATCAAAACACACCGTGCGCCTACAGCTTTGTTCTCGATTGCTCCGGCTCAATGGCTGACCAGCTTGATGATGCGAAGCAGGCGTTACGTCACGCATTCCAGTATCTCAAAGACGGCGATGCGTTTCAGATAATCGGTTTTAACACTGGCTTACTGGGCGGGCCGTGCCAGACGATGCGGTATGCCGACCCATATACCACCGAAGACGCACTGCGTTTTATCGAGGAAATATCCGCCGGGGGCGGTACGGAAATGATGGTGCCGCTGCGCTTAGCGCTTATGCCTCAAACGCTTTGCCGACAGCACTGCGTGCTGCTGATCACCGACGGGCAGGTCGGCAACGACCGGGAAATTATAACGATGGCACAACAGCGCCAAAGCAACACACGCCTATTCACCGTCGGCATCGGGGTTGCGGCCAACAGTTATTTGGTTAGCGAACTTGCCGTCGCGGGCCGCGGCGTGGCAGAGCATGTGTATCCCGGAGAAAACATTACCCGCAAAATCGAGCGGCAGATGATCCGCTGCGCGGGGCCGCGCATCACGGACGCACAGTTGGCGTGGGCCGACGGCCGCTCTTGCCGCGATACTGAGCCGCCGGTACTACCCGAACTTTACGATGGCGAACCACTGCGCGTCATGCTCCGTGAAGACGGCTCTGAAGTGTGGCCGCTTCGGCTGTCTGGCACGGTTGCGGGCACGCCTTGGGAGTGTACGCTCAACAAAGAGGACACCCATACCGGCAGCAGCGTAACCATTGGCCGCATGTGGGCGCGGGCGCGCCTTGCACGGCTGGAACGCGACTACGATGCCAGTGAAAACACCTATATCCAGGATGAACTCAAGAACCGCGCGATAGCACTTTCCGCGGAATACAGCGTGCTGTGCCGCTGGACGACCTACTATTCTGCCATGCTGCGCAAAGCGGGCGCCGGGCAAATACCAGTAACACACCATGTCCCAAACGCTGCTTGCGCACGCGCCGCCACTCTGGCAGCGAATGACGAAACCTTCGATCTCCCTTCGTTGTTTGCCGCACCGGTAACTTTTTCCAAAGAAATTCTGCAGTCTGTCGACGTCGCTGCCGCGCAAAAACAATTGCAGCAGCAGCAACAACGAATGCACACATGGCGTCACATCCTCGATGGCGGCGGGTTTTATGCCGACAAGAATGGTGCGGACGAACTCATCGACACGCTCTTTGCACTGTGGGCCTATAGCGACAACATGGTTGTGGCGACAGGCTGTCCAACCCTTTCGGCTGTCGTGCGGATGTTGCTTGGCCATCGTCCTATCGCGTGTATGTTCGACACGGCCTATTACAACATCCTGCTGCTGATGATTGACCACTACCTTGGCGTGCACGCCTGCGCCGATCCGGACGATTTTGTGCAAGATTTTCTGCTGCGGTTGTGTGACAAGCGCGTCCCCTGTGTGCCATTCTGGGTGGAACGGCTGATGGTTGAATTTGCGCTGATGATATCGCAGCATAGCGAGAAACGCCAGATTTTCTGCGGCATTGCACGGCACGTTGCATCTGAATACGGCTATCAGCTGGAGCAAGCGAACGAGGAGACGGTTTTTCAGGCGGCGATGTTCGCGGGCATGTCCTGCCGTAAAAATATCGTCGGCTATGTGGAAAGGCGATAGCCATGAGTGATTTCAACATTTACAGAAACGTGAGCGCCGGACGCATCGGCAGCGTGATTTCCTGGCTGTGCGGGGCCGATGCCGATACTATCCGGCCGCATGTGATGTCACCCGTACTACGCCTTGAGCTGTGCCACTGCGGGCATGGATACTTGGACACACTAACGGACGCACTTTACGAAACGCTGACATCGCACAACTTCTCCGATCTTTGTACCGCGCCCGATAAAGAAAGACTCATCTTTTTGTTGTACTTGAAAACCCATTCCATCCATCGCGATTTCAAAGGGGTTTTGCACGTATTGGATGTTCGTAGCAACATCCTGCGAATACGGCTGGAAGATAACAACGCCTTGGCCGCTATTGAAGCGGAAGAGCAGTATTGCCAGAAAGGCCTGCGCTTGGCCGCGCAGGACGCGCTGGATTGGGATGAATATATGGGTGAAACGTACCCAGAGTCGCTGCTGATCATTGAGATTCTTGCATTCCTGCTGCAAAACGCGCCACCGACACGAGCCATTCAATACAGTCAGATCTTTGACCGTGCGCTGTCTCCTCAAGAAGAGAGCCAAATCTCAGCGTATATAGCATCACAAACCGGCTTTTTTGTGAATTGGATCGACGAGTATTTCTTGCATCTTTCCCGTCTTGGTCAAGTGCCGCGAAAAGAGATCCGCGACCTTGCTCGCCGGTATCTAGGTAAAGTTTGCGTAACGCGCGACGATGAAGCGCCGATTTTCACGATGCTGAAAGATTAGTTTGTATGCTTGCTACATACCTCAAATAGCCTGACAGGATAGAGATTTGTCATACAGCTATTCTATATAAGGAGCGACGTACATGAACGAAAAACGCCTACTCAAGAGGATGATCAAGGACCTGATGGCTTTTCCCAATCACAACGCCTATCTTGAAAGAAACCCAGATCTTTTTGAAATGAAGAAAACCAAAACCATTGACGCATTGATGTCTCTTTTGGACTTGCCAGAAAGAGAACTGAAGTGCGCCGCAGCACGGCTGCTGGGCCATATGAAAGTCGTCCCGGCCGTGCCAAAGCTCATCGAACTGTTGCGCCATCATGACCTGTTTGTACGCGAAGAGGCCATTTGTGCGCTTGGCGAAATCGCACATCCCGCCGCTGTCCCGTATCTTATTGAGATTGCCGGAAGAAACACCACATCTCAAGCATCGTGGGCACTGGGTGAAATCGGTGACAAGCGTGCAACCGATACGCTCGTTTCTCAACTGGCGTTCTCCCGCGATTTTCGCACCGCCGCTGCGCAGGCGCTTGCCAAGTTGGATGATGTACAATGGATGAAGATTATTGACGGAAGCGATGACGATTACGACCGACTGGCCCAATACAGCGACGATCGTCCACTCAAAATTGCAGTAAAGTATTTATATGATGGTCCATACGCCAGCCATTGCAGAGATATCGCAAAGGGCTTTGGCACTATCCATAAGCCCAGTGATGACATCACCGACGCGCTGATTCACTGTGCTTCCCACGAGGACGGCGCAACGCGTATTGCGGCTATCACATCTCTTGCGGCGCACAAGTCTGCTAGAGCAGTTGATGCCGCTATCTATGCCCTCAACGATACCGATCATCAAGTGTATGAAGCGGCCGCATATGCGCTGGGTGAAATCGGCGACCCCCGCGCTTGCCCGCATCTCATTCGGGTAATCGACGGCAAGAGCAGCAACATGACAAAGAATGCCGCGCAGGCACTGGCTAAGCTGAAGTGCAAAGACGCCATCACGCCGCTGAAAGCGTTTGTAAATGGCGATAGCTTTCTGAAAAATACCGAAGGACTCGTTGCGCATGTTGAGGAGGCAATTCGGCAACTCGAATCGAACTAAGAAAGGGGGGGGACATATGAAAAATAAAGATGTACGAAAGGCGCTCCGGCTTCTGAAAAGCCGAAACCGCCTCAAACGCCTGCAAACGCCCCGTATCCTCAAAGACAATTACGACGATGAAGCGGCGCATCGGATGATTGACGCGCTGAAAACCGAGCCGGATTTTGATGTCCAGCTGGAAATGGTTAACACCATCCGCCATTGGCTGGAAGGTGGACACCGGCCCGACAATGCGGTGACGGTGCTGATTGCTATGAACCCGCGCCTGAATGGTCCATACGTGATAACAGCCGATGTTATTCGAACGTTGTGCTGCGCCGGCGATGACCCTGCCGCCATCGCTTATATCAAATCACATCTAAAAAGCCGCGATTTGGAGGTCTTACGCTACGCCGCGTCGTGTCTGGCGAAACTCGGTATATACTGTGACGACATGGTACCGTTGCTAAGTTCCCGTAACGAAACGGTGCGCAATGCCGCTGTTCGTGCGCTATGCAAAACAGCGGGTCCTGATGCGGCGCCCATGCTTTGCCGCTTGCTTCGGGAAACGCCGTATGAGAACACAGAACAGGCGGTCGTGCAAGTGTTGATGGAAATGAACCGACGCCATCTAGATGCCCATCCGGAAAAGCCCCCACTGTATGAACGCGATACACAAACACAGATCATCGAAGACGCGCTCTGCGATGACAGCATGCTGAATATGCGCGCCTTTGAAGCGGCGAAAGATAATGGGATGTTGAATCACCCAGACATCATCCGCGGCATCATTTTTGGACTGGGGAATCCACAGGCGGACACCGCACGGCTTGGGCAGCTGCTTCGGCAAACAGACCGAAGCAGCGCAATACGAATGGCCCGGGAGTTTTGCGGCTACGGGGTAAAAGACAGGATCAACTCAGGTGAGCTATTTGGGACGAGCAAAGATACATCGGATGGCAAAACGCTCGTCGGGTCAGTTGCTCTCATGTGCCTGAGAGAAAGCGATGGCCAAGAAACGTTGCTCACGAATCTTAAAAATCATATTGCGTTTTACCGTCTTTGTATCGCTCACCTGCTGGCCGCGGGCGACAGCGGTGCTGTACCGTCGCTGCGAAAATGCCTGACCCGTGATAACGACAATGCGGTTCGGGTTGCCGCCGCTAAAAGCCTTGGAGATATTGGCGACACAAGTGCCATCAAAGACCTGATCCAGACCGCAATTCGTCCGTGTTCCACAGCGCTTCGCGATAGCGCATATACAGCACTGAAAAAAATCAGCGATCAAAGCCCGGAAAAGGCTGCCGCTGTGTTGGCATGCGTATCGGGGCAGCTTAGCAGCACGGAGAAAAACGATATTGAGAACGCGGTGCACCTGTTGGTCTATTTCGTCGGTGAACGCGCCATTCCGCTGCTGATACAGCTCATACACAAAGCGGGCAATCAGGACGCCTGCGCCGCAGCAATACGCGCCCTATCACGGATCAGCCATCCTGCCATTCCGGCGTTAATAACGCGCATCCTGCAAGATAACCGACCGGACATTGCTGCGGCACTAAAAAATCTGCATGTCAATAACACCGTCACTGCCGCCGAGTTGATCGCACGGCTCGCGCCCCAAAAGGCTCCCGTTGCTAACAAGGAGTCTCCGACAGTGCCGGGGCTTCTCAAGCAGTTTGGTAATGCCAAATTACCGACGGAGCAGATGTCTATTATTGAGACGATTGGCAAGATCGGGGATGCGTCGGTGATCGCAACATTGGTGGCACTGTGCACGTCCGCCTGCATGGCATCGGATACTTACCTCGTGCAGACCATCGTGCCGGTCATCGCCGAACTATGCGAAAATGATTGGAAGAATATTGAAAAGACCCCGCAGGATGACCGCGAATACTGGCTTGCGCGCAGTCTTTACAGCACAGACCACAAAGCCCGCTGCTATGCGCTTGAAAAGCTGGGCCGATGGGATGACCCATACATTGTATACCATGTGCTTCAACTGGGCCGGCGAGATCGAAGAGGTGTCATAGCCACCGCCGTCTTTTCCACGCTGAGGAACATCACAGTATTTCGGGAAAAATACTATCTGGAACCGACCGCCGAACATAGTAAAGGAGAAAAACCATGACTGATAACCACGCCAACGACAGCCCTGTTATCTGCTTTGATATCATAGGGAATGCATCCAAAGTCTGCCTGAGTGACGCAATACGTCACTTTGCAACGGCGTCCCTGCCGGACATTACGCCGATCAGCCCCGGGCCTAACATTGAATACACGACGGAAAAGGCGTTTTTCAAATGCATCCTGATACCCGATCACACAGAATATATCACATGGAAGCTCACCACGGATGTTGAAACGGATACTGCTGTGTGCGTCATATCGGCACGAACCGATGACCTAGACGACGTCATGAACGAGCTTATTCTGGCGGCGGCATATGGAAGAGTACTTGTATTCATTGATACGGATGGTTCAGACGAGAAGCGTACGGACGCGCTGGAAGCATGCATACGGAATATGTTGAACCCCATATGGTGTCGCGACGATGCGCTTATGTTCTTTCGTGGCAGCCTGATGGATGCCTTCACGTCATATGACGCGGGCACCGATCTGTCTGCACCGATAGCCAGATTGGTTGCCGCGCTTGAAGCTCCTTTGGATCGGCTGAAGCTGCTGCGCACCAGACCATTTCTCATGCGTGTTGACGATTGTTTTATAATTACCGGCCGGGGCCTCGTGGCCTCGGGGAAGACTCTTCGGGGAGAGCTCGCAATCAACAGCAAAGTGGACATATGCGGGCTAACCAAGGAACCCACGTCGTCGGTGATCACGGATATGGTGATGTTTCATAAGCGTGTGGACTCTACTGTCGCCGGGGATCATATCGGGGCGCTGTTACGCGGCCTTCAAAGAGATGCCGTCTGTCCCGGCCAAGTGTTGGCTCAGCCGGGCACAATACACACACATCAGAATTTTTCATGTGAAATCGTTATGCTGCCCACCGAACAAGGCGGCAGGAAAACACCATTCAACAACGGATATAAACCGCAGTTCTATTTCCATAAAACCGATATACCCGGTACCATATCGCTTCCAGAAGGCATAGAGAGCGTTGCTCCCGGCGAAACTACAAAGGCCAATGTGGCGCTGAGAGCGTCTGTTGCTCTGGAACCAGGTATGAGGTTTGCAATACGTGAGGGCGGGCGGGTTCTCGGCCACGGCTATGTTACGCAGATAATAGAAGCCACATCATCTCACGATGAAACTTAAACTAACAACGGGAGATACCGCGGTCTATTACGACACCGGTAGCTGCCCACGGCCCCAGAGCGGCTATATACTGAACGGTCCCCGGCCGCTGTATTTTCCCAACGAGATCGCCCTCCGCGATTTTTTTGCCAATACATGTCGCAAGGACACCATCGTCCAAGTCTTCGGCTGGATGCAGGATGACACCGACAGCGCCATACTTGTTTGCCTAAACAGCGTTGTTGCGCAGTTGTACATTCGGCAGCAGCCGATGCGTGCGGTGCTGGCACAGGCGCTGCCGCTCTTTGAGCAAGGGACTCTTCAGTTGTTTGTAATGGCGCACTTGAGTCAGTGTATAAAATTGGGGATGGTAAGCATCCAACCATTGGCGCTGTTGAACTCGATTTCCGTCGTCAGTACATCAGGCCTTGAACGTCTTGTGAAAAACAACCAAAGAACGATGCGCAAGAATAGTGATATCCGCATCATCCGGTCCTCCGTGGATGAAGATTTTTTCAACATGCAAGAACAGTTCAGCATGGCTCGATTTGGTATTTCGATCAGCGCCGATGAAGAGCAAATTCAACATCTTATTTATGGGCAGCACGGCTTTTTTGTCAACACCTATGTCAGCGACAATACTGTCATTGCACGGAACTTGTGCTATCTTGACGATACGCGGAAGAATTTTTATGATCTTAGCCTTCCTTGGCTGGCAGCATATAAGAAGCATAGGATCGGCTACTTTTCGATCATCCAAAATTTGATGTATGCGCATAGGCATCGGACCTCTTACAGTTTGGGAGGTGGAAATTATGAATATAAAAGAGAGATTGTCCGATATTTTCCCGAATAACTGACGCTAATTTATTATAGAGTGCTCACTCCGAACTACCGGATTTCAGGGGTTAGGATTTAGAGTATCGGCAAAGCAGTCTGCAATTACGATTTCTAGCCGACATTATGTAAGGATCTACTTTTTATAATGTCTTATTGGGGCATGTAAATTCAACGCGAAAAGACTTTTTCCAATACATTTGTGTGACTTGCTCTATATATGTTCTCAATTCGTCCACGACGAAAGCGGGAGATTAGATTCTCATACTTCTACCGAACTGAAAGTATAAATAGACAAAACGGGGTGGCCAAGACGTCCACTATATCGTTGAAGATCTGGATCAGTACAGAGCCGACAATGTGCGCACGGGTGGATGCGGAATTCGATACGCGATTCGGATAGAGGTGCGAGATACGTATCTGTTTGATGAAGATGGGCGGTGGTTCGTAGAGCTCCGTGTGAGTTGAGAATATGATGGAATTGCAACTGCCATCTGTCAATCAGAGCTGAGCTTCTCTACCTGCTTTTTCGACAGTTTCAAGCTCTCTTCGTGCCAGATTCGGTCCATTCGTTTAAGGTTGATCAGCACTCCTTCATTCTGAAGCATATACGTAACCATCCGATATCCGATCCGGCCATAATTGATGGCTAATCAGATGATCGGGGCTCGGATATCATCTTCGTTGCGGCGTTTTTCAGGCTCATACCGGCAATTGTTGCGGTTGATTTGTAGTATTTTGCATGCTCGTCTTTCTGTCACGTGGTGTTTACCACGGCATATTTGACAGCCACTATGCGCTTGACAGGACTCGAATTTTTGAGTTCACATCCCGAAGAAGAGAGATATCAAGCGCTTGCTCACTACTAGCTACTTCTACCGTGCGTTTTCTGTTTCAAGTGTCTTTACTCGTCGGGCATCGTTGGTGTTCATCCCACCGTATTCTTTTCGCCGGTGATAATATGTCTGTCCCGTGATTCCGAGCCCTCTACAGGTCTCAGTGATCCCTTCCCTTGGTTGTAATGTAGGTCTATCTGCCGTAGCTTGGCGATGATCTGTTCGACAGTGTAATTCTTTCTCGCCATCTTCTTTCAGCTCCTTTGTTAGTCGGTTCTCTCTTTTTCCTAACATTGTAGCTGGCCCGGTTTCATGGGGCTAGATCGCTGCCTATCGAGACATCATTCATTCGGAGGATTCTGTTGCGTAAATTCTGCTTTCACGAATCTTACAAGCAGAATGACGGAGAGAATGCTGAGAAAGATCTGAGCGCGAGTATGATTGGAAAGCCAAAAGTCCGATATCGTGAGGAAGCGGTAAGTAAATTGAATCGTTCGATGCCAACTTTCCAAGAGAACGCAGCATATGCTGAACAAGATGAGCATGCGGATTGCCGCTCGAAGCCAGAGGCGAAGAGGAGAATGGGAGAGAGAGGGACTTGTTTCGGCCATGGCCTGGATGCAGGTTTTCTTTTTAAGAACCGTTCGAAAGCTATATATGATCATGAGGAGAGGCAGCAAAATTGCCGCGAGAAGTCCAAGCAACGTCGAATAATGGTGCGATAAACTATAATCCAAATGGACTAATAGCATGAGCGCGGACAATACAACGTTTGAGAGAAAATATACCCAGCGTCGAACCGCGTCGTCGCCAATCCAATAATCAACTCCGAGCGTCATATAGATCAGATTGGCCGGCAATAAAAGGATTGGGAAAGCCTTGGTACCATCCGGTATGCCGAGTACGAACACCACGATATTGTACAATAGACAAAACGAGAACAGGAGCGCACCAACCGTGCTGCATATCCAACGCAAGATTTTCTTTAGTAGGGTGCCAAAACTTGACTTGATCTTCATAGTATTCTCCGTAAATCTTGAAACCAAAGTTCTTTGCACAAGCGGGAGTCCGCTTGCTAAAGGAAAATAATACTGGACTTTCTATGCTACTTGAGAGTTTCTGCTGACTGCGTCAGCACTTTCCGCACAGCTGGATTCGGATCAGCGAAAGTTCTCCTCAACAATATACCAGCCATCTCCCATTTGCGTATAGGCTAAGCTATCCGCCATTGAGTGCTTTCTATGATACTTAAAATCTTCTCCATCCGAGAACCAGTAGATCGATATTGCTTTCGAGCCGGAGTCCAGCTTCTGTTTGCCAAAGCTCATTCGAAAAGCAAAGTAGTGTTGATGAATGTCCAGATCCGGCGACAGCGCATACGGTTGGAACGTTTGATAGACGCAAACAATATTTTCCCACTCGTCCTTTTGAAAATAAGCTTGAACCTGCGGGATATATCGATCGATATCGCCGTACCATTCTATAATACGAGACTGAAAAACTGTGTCATTGGTCATCACGCTCTGCTGAACGGAGCTTAGTAAGTCTTTCTCCTGAAAAAACAACTCCGAAAGTTCCTGCCTTGTGTAGGAACGAACGGGACTACCGAACACAAAGGCGTCCCGCAGGCAGAACAGTGCGGCACTGGTCAGTGCAAACATAGCAACCGCTATTGTGAGAACACCGGCAACGGTGCGTTTCCATCCTTTCAAAGGAACATCCGGATTCGACAAATCTCTGCGAGGGACGAACCCCGCACGAAAGAATCGAACAAGGAGAATGACAGATAGCACAAAGAGCGGAAGCGGCACGAACATACCGAATACAAGAGAATCGGGTTTGCAAAGCGTCAAGGTATATAGAATTGACAGGACGCGATAACCGTTTTCCAGCAGCACACAGCAGATGCTGAGCAGGCAGACGATTCTCTTCACGTTTTTGAGAGCAGAGTTTGATTTTTCCGAGCGAGGATGCATTTCATCTGAAGGCGTTGGAGGATTTTTGGTGTTCCTGCTTCGAACCATCGATAGGCCATACAGAATCGGGAAGATCGGCAGCAGTATGGTGGTGTACAATCTGAGCGTCGTTGATGTTCCGTAGTCCAGCATTGCTGCCAAGGAAGAGGGGACAAGAAGCACCGCGCAAAGAATTGCAGACACGAAATAAGACCAGCGCCGAAGAGGATTCCCCGCAATCCAGTAATCGGCGCCAAGGGTGATGCATATGAGGCAGGAGGGGAGAACGAAGTATGGCAGAAACCAAAATGAACCGCGCATGCCGGTCGTAAACAGGATGATTGTTGCCATCAGGAAGAACACGAACAGGAATGTCCCGAGTATTTGAATCATCCATTGATAAATCTCTTTTGGCGAAGGTCTTTTGCTGAGCGTTTTGTTCATCGTACCTCCAACAATGCTTTCTATTGGACTCCGATTCGGTTCTGCTTCAATCAAGTGAAGGCTTCCATTGCACAAACTCCGCCTTCATGAATCTTGCAAGCAGAATTGCGGAGAGGATGCTGAGCGGAATGGAGAAAAGCGCAGGAAGGAGGATTTCCATTCTTGGCTCTAGGAACCAACCGAATAAAAACAGAATGGCTTTATACCAGTTCTCAAAGAGAACACCACTTATACTGATCAAGCAAATGACACAGATTAGTTTCATCCGCTTTGCTTTATTCCGATTCCCTTCTGCCATTTTCTTATTCGGCAAAAATACCTGCGCTATTGATTGCTTCTTTACTTTTCCTATTCCGTATAGAATTGGAATAATAGGAAGCAATATTGTCGCAATCATCCTCAATGGCATCATGGTCACAGAGTATGACATGAGCGACAAGGCTGTAGGCACCAGTAGCAAAGCGGCGATAATATTCGAGATACAGTATGACCAAAGTCGGATTTTGTCATTCCCAATCCAATAATCGGCACCAAATGTGATGCAAACGATACAAGATGGTATAACAAAGGGCGGCATAGCCCAATATGCGCTCTTCATGCCGGTTGTGAAGATGACGATATCAGCCATCAGGAAGAACACGAACAAGAATGTCCCGAGTATTTGAATGATCCAATGTAAAACGCTCTTGAGTGTAGGCTTTCGGTTTAGCGCTTCTTCCATTTTGCCTCCAACAATGCTTTCTACTTAACTCCGATTCGGCTCTGCTTCAATCAAGTGAAGGTTTCCACTGCACGAACTCCGCCTTCACGAATTTCGCGAGCAGAATTGCGGAGAGGATGCTGAGCGGGAACGGGGAAATGGTTACCAGGTATAAAGCAAGGTTCTGTTTGGTTATGAAACCGTACGTGACTAATAACGCGCTTTGACAATTCTCGAACAGAATGCAGCAAATACTAAGCAGACATAGAACTCGAACAACTCGTTTTTGCTTCATTTGAGCGCTGTGCGTATGTAATGTACTTTCGTTTGCAGGATCGTGCTGGGCCTTTGCCTTTTGTGCTCGAACTTTCAGGATAGCGTACAGGACTATGCCGATTAGGAGCAAAACACTCACAGTTTCACGCAGCGGTATCATAGATACGTAAGACGGTATCATAAACACAGTACCCAATAGAAGCAGAACAGCAGAGAGAATTGTTGAAACACAATACGCTCGAAGCTGAAACGAATCTTCGCCAATCCAATATTTTACGCCAATCGTAACGCAAACAATATAAGCGGGAAGGCTAAAATAAGGTATTTGCCAGCGAAGAGCGCAAATACCAAACGTACTTACTACAATGGAATGCATAATTAAGAACACAAACAGGAATGTTCCAAGTACTTGAATGATCCAATGTAAAACGCCCTTGAGTGTAGGCTTTCGGTTTAGAGCTTCTTCCATTTTGCCTCCAACAATGCTTTCTACTTAGCTCCGATTCGGTTCTGCTTCAATCAAGTGAAGGCTTCCATTGCACGAACTCCGCCTTCATGAATCTTGCGAGCAGAATCGCGGAGAGGATGCTGAGCGGAAAGGGAGAAAACGTCAGGACAGATTTTGCCATGTCTATATTGCTCAAAAAACCGTATGCGTTCATTATTGATGCCTGCCAATTCTCAAACAGAACGCAGCAGATACTGAGCACGCAGACTGTTTGAATCATTTTCCTTCGCTTTGCCGGATTCTTTTGCTCTTGCAGAGCGGTTTCGTTTGCTCCAATCCGCTGATTGCATGTAGTTTTTATTCGGGTTTTGAGAACCGCGAATAGGATCAGAAGGATTGATAATAGAACGGAGATAACCGCTCTTAGCATGGGCATGGATACATAAGATGGAACCATAAACGCAGTTTGAGGCAATATCAAGAAAGCGGATACTATCGCTGAAATAGTGTAAGTTTTTTGCCGGACAGCGTCTTCACAAATCCAATATTTTGCGCCAATGGTTAAGCAAACAATGTAAGCAGGTAGACTGAAGTAGGGCAATAGCCAACGGTAATTATTGACGCCCATGATGCCGATAATAGCAGTGTGCATCATCAAAAAAACAAATAGGAATGTTCCAAGTACTTGAATGATCCAATGTAAAACGCCCTTGAGCGTAGGCTTTCGGTTTAGAGCTTCTTCCATTTTGCCTCCAAAATGCTTTCTAGTGGGCTCCGATTCGGTTCTGCTTCAATCAAGTGAAGGCTTCCACTGCACAAACTCCACCTTCATGAATCTTGCGAGCAGAATTGCGGAGAGGATGCTGAGCGGTAATGGGGATAACGTTGAGAATTCTATACTAAGGTTGACATTGGTAATTAAGGAATAAATTGAAAGAACTGCACATTGAAAACTTCCAAGTAGAACACAACAAATACTAAGCAGACATATTATCCGGCTCGCCTGCTTACAGCTTTTTTTCTCTCGCCGCTCTTGAATAGTTCTCTCGTTTGTAATATTCGGTTGATCTACTGCATTTCTCTTGCGAACATACAGAATACTATAGAGAATTATGCAAAGCGTTAAGAAACTTGCAAAAACAACCTTGAACTCGGGCATGCTCACGTACGAAGGCATTCTATAGCCGCCCATAAGAATGGCAAGAATTCCGAAGAGAATCGTTGAAATACAATATGACCAACGTCGAACCCCATCATTCCCGACCCAGTATTTCGCTCCAATTGTCACGCAAACGAAATAGGCTGGAAGGTTGAAGTAAGGCAACAGACTTTGTTTCATATTAACACCGGATATTGCTACAACGGTTGCAGCCATCAAGAAGAACACAAACAGGAATGTTCCAAGTATTTGAATGACCCAATGAAGAACATCTTTTATGTTGAGCTTCATATTTATCCTTTTCCTTACCATACCAGTTGACGGCAGGGTGATTGCTATCGATCCCATAGCAGTTTGCTTCGATACTGGAATATTGTCTTCTGATTTGGCATTTTTATTTGCTTCAGTGTACTCTGCCGCGTAGCAGGATTTTTTCATTATATCACGTGTCTCAACCGTTTTTGTTTTTGTTTTTTTCGAGCCCGGTCAGCAACTCCAACCTCCTGCTCGTCCGGATAACGCAGCGCCTTAGTCGCGAAAACGGCGTCGTGTTTGTGCTTACTAACACGCAGAATGGCGGCGCCTTATTCATGCGTAATGTCAGGCAGCTTTTTCATGCTGCCTTCTCTTGAAAAGTTCGTCCGGCAAAGAGCGTTAGGCGATTCGATTGCGCTACAGAATCGCTATCGTGTTGACTGACGGACTGGCTGACGTGGTTATTAAAAAGAAACCTCGTAACATTTTCCCCAAATCGGGTGACAATTGTATATATCATATCGTATAATTCTAGCGAGTTGAACTTGTGAGGCATTGTATGATGGCTGTATTTGGAATTCTATCGGTATTTGCAATCGCTTTGTTTTTTACAAGCGTATTCCATGCTAAGATCGAGCAGACACTCGCTCCTGCCGTTTTTAGCATCATTGCGATTCTATATTGCTTCGGACTTGCCGGAACGCTGTATACCGGGGTGATCTGTGTCTACGTTCTCGCGGCGGCGGGACTTGTCTATTTCGTGGCGCGTCGGCTGCACAGCCACTTGTCGTTTCGCGAGCTGGTGCTCACGCCCGGCCTCGCCGTGTTCGGCGGCTGGCTGATCCTCTGCATTCTCCTTTCGATCGGGCGCGTTGTTTCGCAATGGGACGCGTTGACGCACTGGAGCCTCGTGGTCAAAAACATGTACTATTGCGACGCCTATGGCAACATCGCCGGCGCAGGTTCGGCGTTTGCCGAGTACCCGCCCGCCATCAGCCTGTTTGAGTATTTTCTCGTACGCTCGTCGCCCGTTTTTTCCGAATCGATTGTCTACATGGCACATAACCTGCTGCTTCTCGTGCTGCTCGCGCCTGCGCTTTCCCACCTGAAGCGGTGGAAGGTTGCGGCGATGCTGCCCGCGGGGCTTATTCTGCTGATCTTGCCGCTCACGAGCAACACGGAAACCTATACGAATCTCTACACCGATTCGACGCTTGCGCTGCTGTTTGCGTACATTCTGTATACATCCCTGTCGCAAAAGCGTCAGGGCATATTCTCGGGATTGTGCGTTGCGCTCGGCGTGTTCACGCTCGCGCTCTCGAAACCCTCCGCCGGAGGCATGGCGGGCATCGCGCTGGGAATCCTCGTGCTGGACGCGCTGCTGGTCAAGCGCGAAGGCAAGCGAAACGACTGGTTCGTCGTGCTGGCGGGGATGGGCGCGCTCGCGCTGGCAAAGCTCAGCTGGTCGGCCTATCTCAATGCGCATGCCCACGCGGATATGTGGAACACCGCCGCGAAACTGACGCTGCCAAACCTGATGGCGACGCTGCGTTCGCCCGCCGACTGGCAACGGCAGACCATTTCGTTATTCATTCGCAACCTCTGCGGTCACGGCTGCGCGCGGCTGCTCGGCATTTCGTATTTACTCTGGCCAATCGTGTTTCTGGTCGCCGGATTCCTGCTTCCGAAATGCTGGAAGGACCGGTTTGGCAAGGCGCGGCTTCGTGTGCTGGGCGTCGGAATCGCCATTGGATTCGGGGTGTTCATGGCCTCGCTGCTCGTGTCGTATCTGCTGGTGTTTCCAGAGTTTGAGTCGGTGGTCAACGCTTCCTTCGAGCGGTACGCGTCGCTGATGCTGCTTGGCGCGGTTGGCACGGGCGTGATGCTTGCGCTCGACGTCCGGCTGGAGGAGCAGTCGGCCGGGGTGAGCCGCGTTCGCTGGCTCTGGATGGTTCTTGTGTTTCTGCTGTTGATTGCGCCGGTGCATCTGGCCGATCTGCGCTATTTTGGCAAGGCGGAGGGGCAGGCGCTGCGCGCCAAGTACACCGCAAGCGAGAGTATGGGCGCAAACCGCATTCCCGCAGGCGAGCCGGTTTGCTACGTTTCCACGAATGATTCGGATCGAAACGACTACTGCATTGCGCGCTACAACGCGGCTCCGGCAAAGCTCGTGAACGGCGTTTTCGTACCGGGCATGGCGGCGGCCGATCTGGCGAGCGCGCTGAGCACGGGATATCAATACCTCTATTTGGATCAAATCGACGGCGCATTCCGCACCAAGTACGCTTCGCTGTTTGCCGCGGAAACGGAGATTGCAGCGCAAACGCTTTATCGCGTGATCCCGCAGGCGGATGGGGGTGTGCGGCTTGTCCGAGCGGAATAACCGACATATACTCCTTCGAATTCTGACGTGGGCGGCGCTGGTGCTTTTGCTTGCGCTGATCGTGCATTTCGAGAAAATCAGCATACAGATCGTCTTTCTCGTGTTGGCGGCGGGCGCGCTCGCAGCCTTGTGTTTTTCGCGTGTTTTAAACGGCAAGGCGGTGCGTACAATCCTGATTTCTGTAAGTGCGCTGCTGGTATGTGTCGTGCTGCTGCTGGGCGTCGGTTGGCCAATCGCCGCGAAGAGCGCCGCTTATACGGTGCCGGAGGTCGACCGTGATAACCTGTTTGCGGACAGGCGCGTGATGCTGATTGTTCCGCATGAGGACGACGAAATCAACGTGCTGTCCGGTGTACTGGAGCAATACACCTTCGCGGGGAGCGACGTTGTCGTCGTGTTCGTCACAAACGGGGACAGCGAAACGAGCGGCGAAACGCGCATTGCCGAAGCGCTGCGCGCCACCGCGCTCTATGGCATTCCCGAGCAGAACGTGCTGTTTTTGGGTTACGGGGATACTGGAAAAGAACAGATAACGCATCTGTACAACGCGGCGCCAAACGAGCTCTACCGCTCCAGCACCGGGCGGACGCATACCTACGGCAGCAAAGCGCACCCTGCGTTTCGTTCCTCGGACTATACGCGGGAGAATTTGATTTCCGACCTGCAAGCCGCGCTTGAAAGCTATTTACCGGATACGATTTACTGCGTCGACTACGACGCGCACCCCGATCACCGCGCCACCTCGCTCGCCTTTGAGGAGGCGATGGGGCGGATGCTGCGGCAGCGCGGGGACTATACGCCGCTCGTCTACAAGGGCTTTGCCTACTCGACGGCCTGGCAGGCGGCGAACGATTTTTACGCAGACAACCTTCGTTCGACGATCCAACCTTCCGAAACGCCGTCTATGAGCGAGAATAACGTCTACAACTGGAACGAACGGGTGCGCCTTCCCGTTTCGGCAAGTACGCTCTCGCGTTTGGAGTACCAAACGCTAACGCAGCGCGCGCTTTTGGCGCACGATTCGCAAAACGCGGTCTGGCAGACGGGGCGCATTTTGAATTCGGACAAGGTATTCTGGCCTCGTTACACGACGAGTCTTCTGTATCGTGCCAAGTTCGAATCCTCCTCGGGGGACGCCTCCGTACTGAACGACTTCAAGTGGATCGACTCTCCCAACGTGCTCTCTGGCGAGCCGCCGTTTGCCAACGGTTGGTCGCCCGACGTGAACGACCCTGCGCCTTTTGTCACCATCACGCTGGAGCAGCCAGCCGTACTAACGGAACTGCGCCTGTACGACCAGCCGTCGATGACGGACAACGTCCTCGGCGCAACCGTTTTGCTGGACGGCTCGCCCGCGGCGGAGGTTGGGCCGCTGGTCAAGAACGGTTCCGCAACGGTCATTCCGCTGAATGTTGCAACACCGGTCTCCCAAATCGAAATCCGGATCACGGACTCGGAGGGTGAACGCTGGGGCTTGACCGAGGTCGAGGCATACGCCGAGCCGCCGGAGTCCGGCGTATCGTTTGCCAAGCTGACGGACGAACAGGGCAATTTTCTCTACGACGCGTGGACCAATCCAGACGGAACACTGCGGCTGAAAGCCTATCGCTCTCCCGCGGTAGATATGGCTTGGTTCGAACGCATTACCGTAACGTCGGACAATCCGGCCTGCAGCGTCAAACGCGCGGGGGATGCGTTTGTCGTGTCCTGTCCGGTGGGCAAAAGCTGCATCGTCCGCCTTTCGGATGCGCAAAACGAGGTGTATGCGGACGCGATTACAGTGTCGAACCCAACCCTGCAGGCGCGCGCCTGGATGCATGCGCTGCAATGGATCGAAGCGCACCATCTCGATTTCGTCAATCAGCGCGCGTACTATCGCGCGATTTTCAACGCGCTTGCCTCGCGGATTTCCAAATCGCTTTGAGCACAGACGACTCGTTTTTAACGCACCGCGCGAACCAGACGGTTGGGGATCGCGGTGCGTTTTTTGTGCGCTTGCCGACCCGAAACCGGGTCAAATGCTCGAAACGCGCGAATTCTTACAACTTCTTTACAACACAGCATCGCCTTGTTCACAAGCAATTCGATAGAATACAACTAAGCGGCGAAGACAGCCGCGCCGGTCAAGGAGGGCAAATTCATGAAACGCATTCTGGTGGTTGAGGACGACGAGGCAATCAACAAACTGATCTGCATGAATCTTTCCGTCGCCGGCTACGCGCCGAGGGCCGTGCTCGACGGCACGGCGGCGCTCGCGCTCGCGGAGGGAGAGGAGCCGTTTGACCTCGCGCTGCTGGACGTAATGCTGCCCGGCGTGGACGGGTTTCAGCTGCTCGCGCCGATTCGCGCGCGCGGCATTCCGGTGATTTTCCTCACGGCGAAGAACGATCTCGAGAGCAAGGTGCTCGGCCTTCGCGAGGGCGCGGAGGACTATATCGTCAAGCCGTTTGAGATTCTCGAATTGCTCGTTCGAATCGAGAAGGTGCTTGCGCGCTATGGCTCCGGCGAATAGCTGCTTCAGGTTGGAGACGTCGAAATCCATACACAGGAGCATAGCGTGTTTCGCGCGGGCGAGCCGGTATTGCTGTCGCCCATTTTGTTTGATCTGCTGCTGTTGTTTGCAAAGAAGCGAAACATCGCCATGTCCCGCGAGAAGATACTATCAAGCGTCTGGGGGGACTCGTTTTTAGGCGAAAGCCGGACGGTGGACATCCATATTTCGCAGTTGCGCAAGAAAACGGGCTTGCGAATCGTGTCGATCCCCAAGATCGGCTACCGGCTGGAGGTATAGCGGCATGAAGATAAGACTGCGGCTTGCGCTGCTCTCCATCGCGCTGATTGCCGTTGCCCTCGCCTCTTGCGGAACGCTGCTGCTCAACGCTTCGGCAAGAAACAGCATTCGAGCCGCGGAGGACGGCGCGAAGATGGAGCTAAACCTGCTGGGCACGTCCTATCAGAACGTGTTGCAGGACGTCTACGACACAACCCTTTCCGAAACCGCGCAGCGCTCGCTCGCGCTCTACCTGTTTCGGCAATACATCTCGATCAATTCGCAGTTTGTGCTGATTCGAAACGGCGAAACGCTCTACAACAACTCCAACTATGCCGTCGATCAACTGCTGGACGGCGAAACTGAGCAAACGACGGAGCTCGACGGCAAAACGCTGTTTCTCGCGGCAGCGCAGGAGGTGGGTACGTCGTCCGGCACCTACCAGATCTTTCTGGTGCGGGATGTCTCCAGCGTATACGCGGACATCAGCAGACTAACGCTGCAATCCATAGCAATCTGTTCCGGCGCGTTTCTGCTCTCCGCCGGGGTGGTGATGTTTAGCACGTTTCGTGCGCTGCGGCCGCTAAAACTGCTCCAGCAAAACGCCGCCGCCATCTCGAGCGGGGTGTACGACCGCCGCATCGAGGTGCGCGGGCACGACGAGATATCGGAGCTGGCGGTCAGCTTCAACTCCATGGCGGAGGCGGTGCAACGGCAGATCGATGCGGTCACCGCCACGGCGGAGGAGCGAAAGCTCCTGCTCGGCGCGCTGACGCACGAGCTGAAAACGCCGATGACCAGCATCATCGGCTATTCGGAAGCGCTGCTCAAGACCAAACTCACGCCGACGCAGAAAGCGGAAGCCGCTGCCTACATCAACCGCGAGTGCGGGCGGCTCGAACGCCTGACGCAGAAGATGATGCGGCTGATTTCGCTGTCCGGCGGGGAGGCGGTTCAGTTGATCCCAACACCCGCGAGCGCGCTGTTTGCCGAAGTGGAACTCACGCTCAAGGATGCGGCGGCGCGCCAGCATGCGGCAGTACATTTTGTCGACTCCGGCGCGCGCTATGCGATGGATCTCGACCTCATGGCGAGTGTGCTGATCAACCTCATGGACAACGCCTGCTCGGCGGGCGCGACTCAGATTGTTGTTGCGGCGGGGCGAAACCGGCTTACCGTTTCCGACAACGGCTGCGGCATTCCGGCGGACGTGCTCAGCCGCGTAACCCAGCCGTTTTTTCGCGCGGACAAGGCGCGCAGCCGCGGGCAGGGGCACGCCGGGCTCGGCCTCGCGCTGGTGAGCCGCATTGCGGAGTTGCACGGCGCGCGGCTGGAAATCGACAGCGAAGTCGGCAAGGGGACAACCGTGCAATTCGTGTTTCCCGAGCAGGACGTTTGAACTCAAATCCTTACAACTCCCTTACAACTCGTTGGGGACTTCGTTACAGGCCGCGGGGTATGCTGGCTGCATCAAGAGCAAAAGGAGGCTGAAGCATGAAACGAATGTGGATTCTGTTGCTGACAATGGCGCTGTTGATGCCTATTGCCGCCTGCCGCACCCCGAAAGCGGACGCCGCGGAGGCGGAAACGAGCACGCAGCGGCTGCTGCAAACGGCTTCGCAGGCAAAAGGAGCCGAAGCAGTGACATCCGCCTCGGCGCTGCTTCGTGAGCGGCTGGGCGCGGAGGAGCACTTAGCCCAAACCTTCTCCAGCGAAAACGGAACAAAGCACGTAACGATTGATGCGGACGTGCTGATTCCGGAGGCAACCAGCCTCTACGTCATCGAAGTGCATCGCGCCGATTTGACGCAGGATCTGGCGGATCGCGTGGTGAATGCACTGGTGAAAGGACAGCTCGTTGCCTACGACCAGCAGGAAGGACGTCTCTACGACGCTAATCGCGTGCAGAAGCACATCGAAGCGCTGGATGCGCTGATTGCCAACGGCAGCGGGTCCAAGAGCGCCGCGTGGAAAACCGCCATGCGCGCGGAACGGGACTATTGGGCGGATGTGCTCGCAAATGCAACGGAGCAATCCGCGCCGATCTCCAGCCGGTTGACGCATCCTTCCTGGGCGAATGCGGACGCGGGCAGCGGCTATCGGGTGCTGGACGACGACATGCGCCTTCTCGTCGGCATGGCGGAGTCGGACGCGGGCTGCGAAACGCTCT
>DAIRTE010000005.1:28201-52973 GCA_036804025.1 Clostridia bacterium
GACATGCGCCTTCTCGTCGGCATGGCGGAGTCGGACGCGGGCTGCGAAACGCTCTCGTTACGCAGAGGGAACGACGCGAGCGTGCTTGTTTGCTATGTGCGCGAGCCGAACAAGTGCGTCGATCCCGGCGCGCAGATTGGCAGCTACAAGAGTGAAGCGGAGCTGCTGCTGGAAGAGCGAAAGGATCGGGAGAATCCTTACGGCGATATCCGGCTTTCAGATGTGGCGGGCATTCCGCAAATTCAAACGACGCAAGCGGAGGCAATTGCGGCTGGCGACCAACTCATGCGCGAACTCGGCGTTTCCGATATATCCTGCGTTGCGGCGGAGCAGTGCTGGGGCGGCAGTTTCGACCCGGACGCTAGCGGCGTGCGCGGATTACCGACCGCCGCCTATGGGGTGACCAACCCGTTCCGGTGCGTTTGGCGCTTGCGCTACACGCGAACGTTCAACGGCCTCTCCACGACGGTTGACCACACCCCGTGCCAGCCATACATCGACCCGGAGGACGACAAAGAGGTGCTTCCGGCGGCGGACTATGAGAACATTTCGGTCTATGTGGACGACACCGGCATTGTCGGATTTCGCTGGGCGTCGCCATTGACGGTGGGCAGTGTCGAGGTGGAGGATGCGGCCGTGCTGCCGTTTCGCGAGATCATGAAGGTTTTCACGGGCGCGTTTCTCGTTGCCAACGATTGGTCGAATTCGCCCGCGTCGAGCATGGATTTTCGAATCACGCAGATTCGCTTTGGCTATACCCGCGTTCGGGATGCGGACGTCTACGATACGGGGATTCTGATTCCCGCCTGGGATTTCTATGGGGAGTATGTCTACGACCCGGATGGGGAACAGCCGGAATACGGGTTTCGCTATGACCAGAGCATGTTCACCATCAACGCCATCGACGGCTCCATCATCGACCGTCAGCTTGGCTACTAGGCGAATCGACGGGGGAGAGTCTATGTCGAAAGGGAAGGATCGAACCGTAACGGAACCAAAGGAGGCTGAAGCATGAAACGAACCATTGCACTGGGCATTGCCCTTTTTCTCATATTCGCAACCGGGTGTACTCCCGCAAAGCGGGCGGAGGCGCGAAACAACACGGATCAGATTGTGGAGATCGCGGCGGTCGGGTTGGAACCAGTCGCAGGTGCGGCGGCGGAACCGTCTGCCGCGACGGAAACGCCCGCCGAGACGCAGACGCCAAAAGCGGCCAACCCACTATATGAAAAGCTCGGCGCGCCGACGCGCTATCAGGTGATGCTGACGCCGGGCACGGACAAACTCGCGATTACGGTGGATGCGGACGTGATTCTGCCAAAAGTCGGCGCAATTCCAACCATGCGGATTGCCGCGCGCGACTTTACGCAGGAGGAGGTCTCGAAGTTCTTCCACGCGTTCTGCGACGGTACAACGATGTACCTCGTCCGCACGGAGGAGACCCGCGCCGAAATTCAGCAGCGGATCGATGCGTTTCGCGAGGAACTGAAAACCGTCAGCGGTGCGAGAAAGACGAAGGTGGAGCAGAACATCGCCTATTATGAAAAGGAGCTGGAGAAAGCGCCGGAGACGATTCAGGACGTCGTCACCGACGGAACGATGACCGAGCAGCAGTATGGCGACCCGGTCAAGCTCGCGATGTACATGGGGTTCAGCGCGCGGGAACAACCGGAGACGACGTATGGAGGGAAGGTCTTTGGTGCGCGGAACAACTACTACGATTTCAACACAAAGGTAAACTACGACTTTAACATTGGTGCGGGCATTGGCTACGGGCGGGAGTCCAGATGGGGCAGCATGCTGTTTGCGAACCCGATTGAGTACATTCGGGATGAAACCGCCGTTCCCGCGGAGGCCGCGGGCGAACTGACGACGACCCCGCTGGAAGCAAGAAAACTCGTAGAGACGTTCTGGCAGGAGCACGGATTTTCGGATATGGGCGTATTGAGCGTGTTTCTCGCGAACAATCAGGATAAGGAAACGATGAAGGTCGATGAACACGACACCTACGGGCAAAAGCATGCCTACGTGGTCACCTGCGGGCAGGTCGTCAACGGCATGATTCCCGTGAGCATCAGCGCCATGTGGGACGGGGTCGATTGGTTTTACGAGGACTGCTATTTCTGCATCAGCGACGCGGGGATCGAATCGTTCCATTGGGGTTCGCCAAACGAGTATGTCGAGACCGTTACCGCCGACACCGAGATGCTGCCGTTCTCGCGGATCGACGAGATCTTTCGAAAGATGATGCTGGTGAAATACGAGAGCAGCGCGGATGGCAACGCAACCGGCAAGCTGTTTACCTACCACGTAGATCACGTAATGCTCGAATGGCAGCGCATCTTCGAGCAAGGGTCTAAGAGCAAGGGACTGATGGTTCCCGTTTGGAACTTCTACGGCACGTTTGAATTCCAGTATATGAACGGCGACCATTATGGCAGCGAGACGAGGCAGGGGTTCCTGCTGCCGCTGCTGTCCATCAACGCGGTCGACGGGTCGATTGTCGACCTGCGCGAAGGGTATTGAGGGGAGGAACATGACGATGCAACGATTGAAGCAAGTCCTTCGGCGATTCCTGCTCTGGATTGGCGCGGTGGCTTTGACGATAGGCATCTGCGGCTGTGCGAGGGGGAATCCGGAAGCCTACGGTATGCCGACCGACGTGGAGCGCCTCTTTACGACGGCGGAGCAACTGCAAACAAATGCGACTTCCACATCCGATTACAACCTGCCGGACGGAAATTATCGGTGGGACTTTCTAAGTGACGACGGCAGCCTTAACGTATCCGTGGATGCGCCGGTGACTGCGCCGGAGGAACCGCTGCTTCTGGTTCGAGCGGTCGCGTCCGGATTTACGCAGTCGCAGATTACCGGAATCTTCCGCTGCCTGTTTGACGGGCAATCCGCAACAACGATTGTTGGGAAAAACGTCCAGACCAAGGCGAGCGTTCAAGAACAGCTGGATCAAATGAAGCAGGTGCTTCGGGACGAAGCGTACTCGGACTATGGCTTCACAAAAGAAGAATACGAAGAGGCAATTCGTCGGCAGGAGGCTGCCTATGCGGACGCGCCGATTGCGAGCGCGGGCGAACAGGTTTCGACGGACGGCACAATGATGACCATTCGGGACGATTCGCAGGGGGATTATCAGGCGTTGGATGCGCGAACGGACGCGGGGGATACGCTTGTGGTTCGTTCCGCACCGGAGAATGACCGTTCGCAGCTGCCGAGCGCCTGCCGATTTGACCGATACAACGCGCCGGAATACAGCATGCTGAGCGCTGTTTGGATGCAGGAAGGCGACGCATTGCCGCCGTATGCGCAGGGGAAACTGACCATATCCTATGATCAGGCAAAGCGGGTGAGCGACGCGCTTCTTGCGGCCGCAGAAACGGATGTTACGCTGCTTGCGGCTTACGTGGTTGGCGACGGTCAAACCGGCAATACGGACGGGCTCGTTCAGGAAGCGGCGCATTATGCCTACCGGTTTGTCTACGAACGCAAGGTAAACAATGTACCGGTTGCGACGGATGCCTGGACGCAAGATAGCGGCGAGAGCGAAGTTCCCTGGCAATACGAACAGATTAACGTGCATGTGGATGACGAAGGAATTGCGCAGGTTCGCTGGATCGAGCCCATTGCCATTCAGGATGAGGAAATGGACACCGTTTCCATCGTGCCCTTTCCGCAGGCGAGGGAGATTTTTGAAAAAATGATCCCGATTGTTTATAGTCCGCAGACCGATTCCGCCAATCCGAAGATCGACCAAATCCGTTTATCGATTGGCGTGAGCGCGATCCACCTCAGTCTGTTGCGCGTGGAAAACCCATCTGCCGCCAGCAAGTCCGGGTTACTCGTTCCGGCCTGGGTGTTTTATGGGGACATTGTTTCGCAGACGATCCGAAGCGATGGTACGGCGGAGCCTTCCTACCATCGGCAGGGCATGCACGGAGCGGAAGGCAACCGTTTTGCGCCGGGGCCGACCATCGTGCTCGCCATCAACGCCGTGGATGGCAGCGTGATTGACACAAGCCAGGGATATTGACCTTTCTGGAACAGCAAAACCCGCCTTTGAAAAAGGCGGGTTTTGTCGTGCGCCGGATGCGCCAGAACCGACTTTGATTTGGTATAATCGACACAGTGTAAATAAAAACAAAGCAAATCACAAGATTTTTATCCCTCTCGTGCAGCATTTTGCCATGCCCGATCGTATTCTTTGCAAAAGGAGGCAGCTATGGAGCAAAAAACCTATCTCGACCCGCGCGAAATCGAGCGGATCGTTGAAACCTACTCCGATATGCTGCTGCGGATTGCGATCAATCGCGTGCAGAGCATCGCGGAGGCGGAGGATATCGTGCAGGCCGTGTATCTGCGGCTCATGACGAACCGCCCGCGGTTGCAATCGACCGAGCATGAGCGCGCATGGCTGATCCGCACGGCGATCAACCTTTGTTTGGATTACCGAAAATCGGCGGTTCGGCGAACCGGGGTGCCCCTCCGGGACGATATGGCGGCGCCGATACCCGGCGAAACGGGCGAGGTTCTGGAGGCCGTATGGAAGCTGCCGGAGCGGGATCGCTACGCCGTTTATCTCTACTATTTCGAAGGATTACCGGTCAAAGCAATCGCAAATTTACTCAACGAGCAAACGGGAACGATTACGTCCCGTTTGTCCCGCGCACGTAAAAAACTCAAACAACTGCTGAAAGGAGACGGCTATGGAACGGTATCCGAACGCGTTTAACAGCATTCATGCCTCTGAGAATTTCAAGCGTCGCATGATCGATAGGATGCAGCAGCAGAACGGTCCGCGCATGGCGCGCGCACCGCGACAGGCAGACAGCAACGGCATTCCGGCAAAGCGTAAGGCGCTGCTGATCGCAATGGCTGCGGTGCTACTGCTGCTTTCCGCCTGCGCGGCATACGCCGTCTTCTGGAGCAGCACGCAGCGGGCGAAGGACAACGCAACTGCAAAGATCGAAATTTCCGAGGATGCGCTGCAGCAGGAAGCGGAAGCGTATGCGGACGGGGTTGTCAAAGCATCCTCCCTGATCGCGCCGCTCCAGGGCAGTGCAACCATAGGGGACGTTACGATAAAGATGGACTCCGCAGAGGTGTTTCAGTACGCGGACGGCGCGGAATACGTGATCTACTTCTCCGCGTTGAGCGATAAGATTGGGTTTATCACCAGCTTTGCGCCGAGTTACCTGAAGGAGGATCGCGCCGCGCAGGAGCGCCTCGGGCAATACAGCTCGTTCTGTGAAATCGGCATTGATGCGCGGGAATTTGTGCTGACCATCGACGGGCAGGCTTTTCCGGTTTATACGAAGCCGGACTATGAGGGCGTGCAGGAATCCGCATGCGGCTGGAACGAGCCGGGCGTCGACACTCCGGGCACATCCAGCCTGCTGATTCGGCAAAACCCGGTTCCGATTACGCAGGATTCGCAGATGAATCTTTCCGGAACGCTCTACTCCTGCGACGCAAGCGGTACACGTACGGGGACAATCGGCTCGTTTTCCATCGACTTTGCGTATCAATATCCGGCGGAGCAGGCGGATGCAATCCGGCAGGAAACCATAGAGAACTATAAAGCCTGGCACAAGGATTTGAATGAGGCGCGGCTGGAACGGCTGGACAATCTGCCAACGGAGGCTACGCCCGTCGGCTTGACGCAGGACAGCACAACCATTGACGACGTGACCATTCTGGAGGACTCGCTGTTGCTTGGTTTCACGAGTGACCGGGGCTGGCAGCCGGCCGACGGAACGGCATTCGATTACACAGATGCCGGCCATGAGCTCTACTATATCGACGGCTATCAGATTGAGCCGGAAGTCATGGACAAGGCCTGGAGCGAAGAAAAGCTGCCGGAGCCGGATGAGTACGGCGAATACTATAGCCGGATCGTTTCCAGCATACTAAGAATCCCATATTACCGCGCGGCGCAGGATATGCCGGAGGAGCTAACGGTGTACGTCACGCGGGAAATGCAGTATTTCAGCGTCACCGAGCAAAAGATGGTTGACGACACGCAGCGTTGGCCGCTGAGTCTGGTCTTTCGCGTCAATCGATTGACCGGTGCCGTTACGCTGCCAAAGGACGACGCCGAGAAGGCAAGTTGGACGGCCGAACAAACCGCGCTTGCCGCGGATGGGAGAAACGCCGCGCGGGACTATTTGATCCATCGGGAACAGACCATTGGAGAAATGACCGTGCTGTTGGAGCGGCTATTGTACTATCCCGCCAGAAGAACCTTTGTGCTCTACGCGTTTATTCCGGTGATCGACTGCGAGGTGATGCCCTGGGAGGTCGACCCAATCGTAAGCATCAACGGCGTTTTGCTAGCCGCGCCGCCGAGAGACACCTATGACCGGGCGATTGATCCTACTACCCCGAAGCCGTTTGAGACCGACATTGAGGAATGGATCGAATTCTACGGTTTGGACGCAAACCGCTTTTGCTGGTATGACTTTACCTTTGCCGCACCGGACAACATGCTTGACATGCCGGACTCCTTTACGCTGGATTTTTCCTGGGATGTGTCCGATCTCGGCACGGATGCAACCCGCAAGTTCATCGGGACATTTACGTTTCAAGTGCCCCTGCAAAAGAACGACTACCTCGCATTTGACGCGCGAAACAGGGATTACGATTTGCAGTGGAAGCTCGCGATGATCAAAGCATATGGCATCGTCAACGAATTCTAAAAGAATCTTGGAAGATTTCTCCGCCCTGCTGTGTCTTATAAACAGAACCACAGCAAAAAGGAGGGCAAATGGAACAGGAAAATCAACGATTGCCGGCGCCGGATATCCGCACAGCGGACGGGTTTACCGCGGCGGCAAAGCAAATTGAGCGGCTGCTGTTTGCGGCGAGCTATTCCATCCTCGGCAACAGCGACGCCTGCGCGGACGTCGTGCAAAGCGCGCTGATGAAGGCCTGGGAAAGCCGCGGCAGCCTGCGCGAGCGCGCACAGTTCAAGAGCTGGATGGTGCAGATCGTTCAAAACGAGAGCCGAAACTACCTGCGCAAGCGCCCGAACCTCCCGCTGGACGAGAACATGCCCGGCGCGGAGGAGGACCCGGCGCGGCTGGACGTGAAGCAGGCGGTCAACGCTTTGCCGGAATCCGCGCGGTTTCTTGTGATGCTCTACTATTTTGAGCGCTACCCGGTCAAGGACATCTGCGCACTCTTAAACCTGCCGGAGGGGACGGTGCACTCGCGCCTCTCCCGCGCCCGTGAACAACTCAGAAAGGAGCTGTCGGACTATGAACGGTAACGAGAATACGCTGGAACAATTCCTCTTTGAACACCGGGTTTCGCCCACGCCGGAGTTCTCCGCGCGCGTCGACGCGGTCTGCGGGCAGATTCGGCAGAGGCAGGCGGGTGCCCGTTCTGCAAACAGCGGACAAACCAACAGAAAAAAGCGCAAAGCGCACGCCGCCGCAAGACGGGCCGCGTTTCTCGCGGCGTGCTTCGTCATTCTGCTTGCGCTTTCGGTGCTGGCGATTCCTTCCGCCAGAGCCGCGGTGAGCGACTGGATCAGCGGCTGGTTCAGCACGGCAGACTATCTGGGGCAGGAGAGCGAAAATCGAACGGCGGAACCCGCCATGGATGCGATCATCACGAAGGTTGGCGACGACGGTCGGGAGATCGTTCTATCGGATGTGTACGACAGCGAGGAAGCCAGAAATATGGCGGAACACTTCGGCATCCGGCTGGACGAGGTGGCCTACACCGGGGACACGATCTATATCACGGGCTGGTTCACCGGAACTTCCGGCAAATTTCTGCTCGATCAGCGTACCGGCGGCGACACCGTGCACAAGGACAGCGAATACGCCGATGGAAACATGATGCTGACCCTGCCGGACGGCACGGTTTATTACGGCGCGATGGGTGCGTATTTTGATGATGAAATGGAGCAGCTATCGAGCAGTTGTTTCGACAAGTGGCAACCGGAGTACGACGCAACCGGGAAACTCGTGACCACAAATTCCACTGCGGACGCGGTCTGGTACGACTGGCTGAAAACGCATGAGGTGCGCTTTACCTATACCGCGATCCCCGAATCGGCGGTACCCGCCGCCAAACCACTCTCCGGTCAGGTGGAAGCCAAGCTGTCGTATCAGCAGTATTATCACGACGCGAACGCCGACTCCGCGATTACGATGTTTCGAGCCGATTTGGGTACGATAACGATTGACGCGGACGCCTACACGGCGGTTACCACCGAACAATCCGGCGGACAGTCGGTCTCGCTTTCCGGCACGCATCGCATGTTGGTGAAAGAATGGGATATGGACGGAGACGACACAGCCATTCATGCCTATGTGAGTGACCTGGATTTTTCAGGCGCCACCATTGCGGTGGACACCGTGCGATTCACACCTTCCGGCTTGGACGTAACGCTGCGGATGGATTTGCCGCAGAGCTGGACGCGGGCGGAACGCATCGCGGCGATTCAGGGCGGCGAAACGGGCGGCATCGGGTTTGCCGTATTCATCGACGGGCAGGAGATACGCCATGCGTTTCTTTCGATCGGCTCCAAATCGAATGCCGATACCGAAAACGCGAATGATCCGTTCCTGACCTCTCCGATCGAGTTCTCCAATTCAACGCTGTCCCGCAGCCAGTGGGATGCGGTGAAAACCATAACCTTCCTGCCGTATTGCGTCTATCCGTCGGTGGCATCCGTTGTAGCGGTTGGCAGCGAACAGCAGGTTCTTGCTCCAACGCAGCTCGATCCGGGCGTCGTGGTGACCATGCAGGTGAACAAGGAAAGCACGCAATATGACGGCTGGCAGGAGAACCGGATGGACGATTTTGCACTAACGATAAACCTGGATGATTACCGATAAATAGTTGTTATGCACGAAGGGCGCGCCGTATCCGGCGCGCCCTTGTTTCGTTTTTGGAGTAAGCTTCTGTATCAGCGATAGTCGTCCAGATTGATTGTGAGCGCATATTCCGGCATTTCTTCGCGAAGCTCGTTATACATGGTGCTGGTGATGTTGGCATACGTGGTGACCACCGCGTCGTTCTTGAGCGAGTATGCCTGAAAGGGTTCGTCGTTGTCGGACAGGCTCATCTCCCACCAATATCCCGTTGTCGGAATGATGGTGAGCGTTTTCATCGCCGCCCACTGGCTGGGCGAGAGCGTACTTTCGTAAAACACAAAGTCAAACTCCAGATAATCATCCTTAAAGTAATCCGTGCCCTCCGGTCCGGTTACGCCGAACAATGGGGCGGCGTTCTCTTCGATTGCCTTGCCGTCAATCAGAAAGTGGAATCCGAATTCGCCCCCGGCGCGTTCTATTCTGCTCCAGGATGCCGGAAGGGTCACGTGCAGTATCATCTTGGTATCGGTGGGAGTAAAGGTAATCTCCTTGAGCGAGAAGGTGGCGCCGGTAAAATCCAGCTCGTGCGTATAGTAGTAGACCGGGCAGTCATCGGATGTACGCTCCTCCTCCGGCTGCCATTCTTGAACCGTGACGGGGTGTACGCCGCCGAGCTGAACGATCGAAGTGTCTTTCGCCTGCGTGGTTTTTGTCCCAGCCTTGTAGGCGTCCGCGTCGAACGAAATCTTGCCAAAGCTCGCGCTGAGCACCTGTATGGGGTCCTTTGAGTCAACGTTGTCATAACGCATAAGAATGGACAATTCCCCGGTTACCTGCCCGGATAGCGGCTGTGATTCCGACCCGATGTTTTGCAATTCAATCGAAAAACGCACGTCGTGGTCGGCAAGGTATTTGTTCCAGAATTCGTCCGCAGCCGGGTTTGTGGTAACAAGCTCTCCGTCCTGAAAAACGTTGTCGGCCGAGCTGTCGGTCAGCGACTGGCAGAACTCGTCCATCTCCGGCGTAAAGGTTGGAGCCAGCTCCCCGCTAAACCGTGTTCCATCCGGGGTTTCAAACGTTACGCGGTTCTCGCAACAGAGATAGTAATATTCCCAGTCGGGGTCGCCGCCGAGCGAACCGTCGTAGGGCGCCGCGCGGAAGGTGTCCCCGCCCGTATATGCCTCTACAAACGGGCGCGCAGTTGCGCCGGACATCGTTCCCGAAAGGAAGATGGATTCCCCGTCGTAGGCAATCTCGTCCAGCGTCATGTCAAAGGCCTTGGCGTATGCTTCGTAACCCACTCCCACGCTGGAGACGGTTACTTTTTTGCTGTTTGCGCTGCTGGTAATCGCCTCAATGGTCGGCTCCTCCGTCCGCTCGCTCTTCTCCTGACCAAAATAGTCCCGCGGCGTGAACCAACCGTTGATCCAGTCTTCCACCGCCGCCCTTGCGCTCGGAATTGCGAACACCGTAACACTCAGCGCAACCACAACGCACGCCGCGGCGAACAGCACCCGCCGCGCGACATGACGGTTCTTTCGTTTCTTGCTCGCGCGCACCACGCGCGTGTCGTCAACCATATACTGCATAACAGCCTCCTTGAACAATTCTCGTTCCGTCATTGCTCATCGGCTCCTTTCCATTCCGCTCGAATCCGTTCCCGGGTGCGATAGAGGCGCGCTTTCACCGCGTCCTCACTGATGCCAAGCGCATGCGCAATCTGCCGCACCGACTGGTCGTAGCCATAATAGAGCGCAAACGTCTGATAGGACAGCAAGGGCTCCTGCCGAACGATCTGCCAAACGGCGGCGGCGTCCATTCGATCCAGCAGCGCGGGCTCAAACGGCGCCTGCGCGTCCGGAACCGATTCGTCAAACGGTTCCTCGTGTTCGTTTTTTCGGCTCTGACTTCGATAGCGCTTGTAGAGTTCGCCTTTGGCGATTGCGACAAGGTATCGAAACGGCTCCTGTGGTCGGAGCAGAGCCGTGCGCTCGTAAAACCGCTTCCAGACCTCCTGATAGAGATCCTCCAAGTCGGAAACGGAGCGGATGCGCACGACGAGAAAACGCTTGAGCTTTGCCGCATTCGCGCGGTAGATCTCGTCGAAATAGGCGTCTCTGGATTCCATGCTGTTCCTCACTTTGTCAACCGGTTTGCCCTATATGCGTATCATAGCGGGCGTTTGGTGTCAAATATCGCGCCAGAAACGAGAATGGGGACGATACTTTTGGCAGAAGGAATGCAATCGATGTGAAAATATCGGAAAAAGCGCTTTTCGGAAGAAGGCTCCATAAAGGCGCATTGTCGGGCATTTTTGCGGAAATGTGCAGGTGAGACGAAAAGAACCTTCGAAAATTTAGAACGATCTCGCGAAGAAAATGATGAATGAAACGTGATATACTAGACACAAAGACAGAAAAACGTCTGAAAACGACAGGATTCCTATTTTTCTCACGGTTTATTTTTTGTACGCCACAGCCAAAAAACGGAGAAACTACGCGGAATTCTCGACGAATATATGAAAATATGTGAAAGTGTTTTCCTGTTTTCATTTTTTTCATAATTGCAGCGTTTTTGAATCAATCCTATAATCGAGTTGTAAGCAAAACAATTCTCAACCAGACAGAGTAAGATTTAGACAACCACGACAACCAATGCTTCCCTCACTACGCGACGGATCGTTACGCTGGTTTGGTATTCTTTTCGATTCAATAACGCAACGACAGGAAGGCAGGATACATCAGAAAACGAATGGTATTGCGTTACCCGACCGTTTCCTGATTGATCAACAACATGAATCTACGCGGAAACAAACCGTCGGATAACGAAATATTGGCCTTGGTGGTTGCGGATATCAACAATCCTTTTTTTGCCGACATCATTAAGGGCGTGAGCAAGGTTGCTCGCCAGAACGGCTATACGGTCTTTGCCTGCGACACCGACGAAACGGTGAAAACCGAGCTGAGCGTGCTCGAAACCATTCAGCGGCAGGCAATCGCGGGACTGATCATCACCCCGGTTTCGGAACAGGCAAACAGGAACGCGCAACTGCTGGAGTCCATTCAGGACAGCGAAATCCCGGTCGTATTGGTCGACCGCGAGGTCAAGAGCGCAAATTTCGATGGTGTGTTCATCGACAACTACAAGGGTGCGTTCGACGGCGTGGAAGCGCTGATTCGCGCGGGACACCGAAAGATTGGCATCATCGCGGGACCCGCGACCTCCAGACCGGGCAAGGATCGGCTCAAGGGGTACCTCGAAGCGCTCCGGCTCTACGGCATACCGGTCAATGAGGCGTATGTGCAACACGGCGATTTCCGCTGGGAGAGCGGCTATCACCTCGCCCAACGGTTGATGGAACTGGAGGATCGGCCCACCGCCATCTTCGTTTCAAACAACCTCATGAGCATTGGCTGCATCAAGGCGCTCACCGAGCGACAGATGCACGTGCCGGACGATGTTTCACTCTTGGTATTTGACGACAGCGTCGCCCTGCACGCGATTGGGCAGAACATCAGCGTGATCAATCGCTCGGCAACGCAGATGGGCGTGGAAGCGGCGAAGATTTTGATCGAAAAGATTCAGGATAAGGCAAAGAGCGTCAAACGGATTCCGAAGAAAATCGTTCTGCTGCCCAAACTCGAACTCCGCGGATCGGAAGTTCTTTCGCAGAAACCCTAGGCATCATGATTCAGTCATCCAAGCAATCGTTCAGACATCATCCAACACTTCGCGGCTCAGAAATTGCAGCAAGCAAACATCAAATTGTTAGTGGGAGCATCGCATGAAAAAAGGGAAAATTGTTGTTTTCGGTAGTTTTGTCGTCGACCTGACCAGTTGGGCAAAGCATTTGCCCGTTCCGGGTGAAACCGTCAAGGGCAGCGTCTTTAAGATGGGCCCCGGCGGAAAAGGCTCGAACCAGGGCGTCGCCGCCAGCCGCGCGGGCGCGGACGTGACGCTCGTCACCAAGGTCGGCAACGATGTGTTCGGCAAGATCGCTCTGGATTTTTACCAGAACGAGCACATGACGACGGATTTTGTGTTTCTCGATGCCGAGAAGGAAACAGGTACCGCGCTGATCATGGTGGACGAAACCGTCGGCCAGAACCAGATTCTCGTGGTCAGCGGCGCCTGCGACAACATCACCCCGGCGGAGGTGCAGCGCACACACCAGCTCA
Organism: Clostridia bacterium; assembly: GCA_036804025.1. GTDB lineage: Bacteria > Bacillota > Clostridia > Christensenellales > CAG-138 > UBA7703. The sequence continues at coordinate 41,223 of DAIRTE010000005.1, forward strand.
TCGACGAGGCGGACATCGTGCTGCTTCAGCTCGAGGTGAACATGGACGCGATTGAGCAGGTCATCGATTATGCGCACGCAAAGGGCAAGCAAATCGTGCTGAACACGGCGCCCGCGCGCAAGCTGCCGGAATCGCTGCTCAAAAAGCTGGACATCGTTACCCCGAACGAGATTGAAGCGGGCATTCTGACCGACACCAAGGTGGAAACCGCCGAGGACGCGGAGAAAGCCGCGCAAATCCTGATGAACAGCGGCGTGAAAAACGTTGTCGTCACGATGGGCAAACACGGCGTGTTCGTGATGACGCCGGATCGCAAGGAGATGATTCCGTCCATGCCGGTCAAGGCGATTGACACCACCGGCGCGGGCGACGCATTCAACGGCGGGTTTGTAACCGCGCTTGCCGAGGGCAAGGACATCTTCGAAGCGGCGCGCTTTGGCAACGCCGTCGGCGCGCTCTCCGTCACCAAGATTGGCACCGCGCCCGCAATGCCGCACCGCAGCGACATCGACCGCTTCCTGAACGCATAAGGAACTTAAGTCGGAACAATTTCAATTTCTATAAAGGAGCATCGATATGTTAAGAGGAATTCCGAATTGTCTTTCTCCGGAGCTGATCAAGGTCATCTGGGAAATGGGTCATGGCGATAAAATCGTGCTGGCCGACGCGTTCTATCCTTCCGCCGCGTCCGCAAAGCGCAACGGCAGCATCCTGATTCGCTGCGACGGCGTGCGCAACACGGAAGTGCTCGACGCGATTCTCCAGTTCATGCCGCTGGACGAGTCGATTGAAAAGCCCGCACTGATCATGGACCTGCAGGACTGCGACCGCGGCAAGGTTGCCACGCCGGTTTGGGACGAGTACAAGGCCATCGTGAAGAAGCACGACCGCCGCGGACTCGACTGCGTCGGCATGATTGAGCGCTTCTCGTTCTACGAAGCCGCCAAGGACGCCTACGCCGTCATCGCAACCGGCGAAGAGTCGCTCTACGGCTGCATGATTCTCCAAAAGGGCTGCAAGTAAGAAAAAGATCAATTCGTCCGCTCTCAACAAAGGCCGCATCTCATACGCGGCGGGCACGTCTAACGCAGGATCAGACCGAACAGAAAGGGGCTCAGTCCTTTGATCGAAGTCGAAGTTCGTCACCTCACAAAACAATATGAGAACCATCTTGCGATAGACGATATCAGCTTTTCCATTGAGACGGGCAAAATCTACGGTTTTCTGGGGCCAAACGGCGCGGGCAAGTCGACCACGATGAACATCATCGCAGGCTGCCTCGCCGCAACCTCGGGAGACGTGCTCATTGAAAACCACGACATCTTTGAGGAGCAGCAGGAAGCCAAGCGGCACATCGGCTATCTGCCGGAGCTTCCGCCGCTGTATCTCGACATGACGCCGCGCGAATACCTATTGTTTGTCTGCGAGATCAAGCGCGTTCCCAAGGCGGAGCGCGCGGCCGCGATCAACGAGAACATGCGGCGCACAGGCCTTCTGGACGTCGCGAACCGGCAGATCGGCCAGCTCTCCAAAGGCTACCGGCAGCGCGTCGGCATTGCGCAGGCGCTAATCGGCAACCCGGAGGTCATTGTTCTGGACGAGCCGACCGTAGGGCTCGATCCCGCGCAGATCGTGGAAATCCGCGAACTCGTTCGAGAGCTTGGCAAGGATCACACCGTTCTGCTCTCGAGTCATATTCTATCGGAAGTCAGCGAGCTTTGCGACGAGGTGCTGATTCTCTCGAAGGGGAAGCTCGTCGCCCGGGATACGCCCGAAAAGCTCGGCGAATTACTCGGTTCGGGCAATCGCTTGTACATGGTTGTGGAAGGCGGCGAGGATTCGGTTCGCGCCGTGTTGGAATCCACAGGAATCGCAGGGGTTCTTCGTTTGAAATCCGTTGGCGCCGGACGTGTTTCGGTGGAAGCGGAAGCGGACGAGGAAGCGAAGGAACGAATCTTTTATGCGTTTGCGCAGGCGAAGATGATGATTCGCGAAATGCGCTCGGAAAAGATCACGCTCGAAGAGATATTCCTCGAATATACCGGCCTGGGGAAGGGGGAAACGCATGATCGCAATCGTTAAGAAAGAACTGCGTTCCTACTTTCACGGTATGATGGGTTGGGTGTTCTTCGCGCTGATTCTGCTGACGTTCGGCATCTATACCGCCGTGCTCAGCCTTTCGAAGGGCTATGCCGATTTCTCGCTGGTGCCTTACAACGCACAGTTCGTTTATTTGATTGCGATTCCGCTGCTCACGATGCGCTCGCTGTCGGAGGAACGGCGGGCGCATACGGATCAGCTGCTGTACTCCAGCTCGCTGAGCTCCGCCGACATCGTGTTGGGCAAGTACCTCACCAGTGTCGTAATGCTCGCGCTGCCGCTCGCGGTCTGCTGCCTATATCCTCTGGTCCTCTCCGGTTACGGGCGCGTTGCGCTCGGCACCGCGTATGCAACAATGCTAGCGTTCTTTCTGCTCGGCTGCGCGCTTTCGGCCATCGGCCTGTTTTTCTCGGCGATCACGACGAATCCGTTCGTCTCCGCCGCCATCACGTTTTGCGCGCTGCTGTTTTGCTACTTCGCAAGTGACCTTGGCGGCTTGCTCTCCGTGAGCATTCTTGCGGCGCTGCTGTTCTTTTCGGTTCTGGCGCTTGCAGTGGCCGCGTTACTAAGGGTGTTGACGAAAAACTGGCTCGCGGCGGGCATCGCGTTTGCGGTGCTGGAAGCGGCACTCTTACTGATTTACTTCCTCGCGCCGGGCCTGCTGGATGGTTCCGTCGCCTGGGCGTTCTCCGGCGTCGCGCTCTTTGCCAAGCTGGACTCCTTCAGCAACGGCATTCTCGATTTCACCGCGCTGGTGCAGTATTTGTCCATTGCATGGCTGTTTGTGTTCTTCGCCATTCAGGCGGTCGAAAAGAGAAGATGGAGTTGATGCGGCTATGAAGAAGCAATCGATCAGCCGCAGAACACAAAGCGGCGTCTATAGTCTGGCAATCTCGCTCGTGATGATTGCCGTGGTGATTGGGCTGAATCTGCTCTTCTCGCTGCTGCCCGAAAGCGCGGTTAAAATTGACACCACCGCGGAACGGCTCTACACGGTCTCCGAGCAGACCAAGCAGGTACTCTCCGGCTTGTCGGAGGACGTTTCGCTCTACCTGATCGTCGAGCCGGGCAAAGAGGACAACTACGTGGTCAACCTGCTGGGGCGCTATGCGCAGCTTTCCGACCACATCAAGCTTCAGCTGATCAATCCCTTGATCCACCCGACCTTTACCGCGCAGTATACGGATCAAACGGTGGAAAACAACGGCGTGATCGTGGCTTCTGCCGAGCGCAGCATGCTGGTGCAGAAGAACGACATGTTCGAATACGGGTTTGATTATACCTATTATACAAACGCAACGGTGTTCAACGGCGAACGAAAGATCACCGGCGCAATCGGCTACGTGACGCAGGAGAGCGTACCGGCGGTGTACCTGCTCAGCGGCCACGGGGAAGCGGCGCTTTCCGACCGGCTCAGCGACGCAATCACGACGGAGAACTTCGATCAAAAATCGCTCGATCTGCGCATGGCCGGCAGCATTCCATCGGACGCCGCGGCGGTGGCAATCGTCTCCCCGCAGAGCGACCTCTCAACGGAGGAAGCAACCGCGCTGCAAGCGTATCTGGACAACGGCGGACGGCTGCTGTTCATCTCCGGCTACTGCGCAAAACCGCTGACCAATCTTTACGCGGTGCTCGCCGCGTTCGGGATTGAGCCCGTGCAGGGCGTGGTCATCGAAGGCGACGGCGCGCACAGCATCTCCGGCTACGCCTACTACCTGCTGCCAACGTTGCAGCAGCACGCGATCACCGAACCATTGATTGCTTCCGGCGCGGAAGTCGTCGTGCCTACGGCGATGGGGCTGAGTGAAACCGCTTCGCACCGCAGCACGCTAAGCGTGACCCCGCTCTTGACGACCTCGGACAAGGCTTACTGCAAGGCAGACCCGTATGCAACGCAGACCTTTGATCGCGAAGCGGGAGATTTGGGAGGACCATTCCACGTTGCGATGGCTTCGGAGGAATCGTTTGGGGACACGAACATCCGGCTCGTCTGGATCGGTTCGGATCAGATGATTCTCGACCAGGCGGACGACATTGTTTCCGGCAGCAACGTGGACTTCGTGGTCAACGCGCTCGGCTGGATGTGCGACAAAGAGGACAGCATTCAGGTTCGCGCAAAATCCACGCTGACGAATTACCTGACCGTAACGACCGCTTTGAAAAACACCATGGGCGCGGTGATCACGGTACTGCTGCCAGGGGCGGCGCTGGCCGCCGGAGCGGCGATCTACGCCCACAGGAGACGCCGTAAATGAACAAACGAAAGCTCCTTCGATTATTGCTGCTGGCGGGCGCCGCCGTACTGCTTCTTGCCGCGTACCTGATCTGGTCGGCGTTATCCAGCCGACCCAAGGATGCGGGCGAAACGGTGCTGTTTCAGGCGAACGATATCGTAGAGATTCAAAGCAGCTATGCGGGCGAAGAGCAGGTGTTTACGAAGGAGCAGGGCGTCTGGGTGCTCAAGAGCGACGCGGCTTTCCCGCTGAACACCGCATACATCGGGGACATGGAGGAAGCGCTCTCCAATCTGGTTGCCACGGGCAAACTGGAAAGCGACAACCTCACGGAGTACGGGCTGGCGGTTCCTTCCTTCGAAGTTTCGGCAAAGACCGCAAGCGGAAACACGTTTTCCTGCTCGGTCGGCAACGAGAACAACACCGCCGACGTCGTCTACCTCCGCACGGATAGCGGCATCTACACGGTGGACGTCGGCTTCTCAAGAAGATTCAGCCACACGCTGTTAGAGATGGTGGAAAAGCAGCCGCTGCTGAACCTCCAACCGTCCGACGTAACGGAGATTACGCAGGAAAACGGCAACGGCGCTTGGAGTATCCAGCGTGATCCAACCGCGATCCCCAAGGGGTACGCAAACCTTAAGTGGGTTCGAAACGACGGCGCGGCGGCGGACTCCGAGCAGGCGAAAACGCTGATTCAGTCAGTCGCCGGGATGCGCGCCGAACAGACCGTCGCCTACCAACCGAACGAAGCAACGCTGGCGCAGGCCGGGTTCGACCATCCCGCGGCAACGATCACGATTCGTACGGAGGAATTGGACTGGACGGCGCAGATCGGCGGCAACACGGCGGACGGACTCATCTACGTCTGGCTGCCGGACGCAAAACTGCTCGCAACCTTCGCGCCCGCGGTACCGGAGGAACTCTTGAGCCTCACCCCGCAGGACAGCTTGAATCGACAGGTGTTTCCGGTGGCATTCGATGGATTAACCTACGCGGACGTGGAGTTCGGCGGGACAAGCCAGCGGGTGGACTTCTCCAAAGAGGGCAGCGCCTGGGACTTCTACTATGCGCTCTCCACCATGCGGGCGGAACAACTCACCGAGACGCAGCCTGCGGGAAATGCGGACGTCACGATTACCATTCACACGACCGACCCGAACGAGACCTATGTGCTCTCGTTTCAGAAGTACAACGAAGATTTTTACTTTGTGCGCGTGCTCGACTCCATTCAGCTCGTCAACAAGCGGGACGTCGAGCAGCTGCTGAAACTACTAGAAGCGTAAATACCACACTACGGAGGCAAAGCATGATCGAGGTTCGTGGATTATACAAGGCTTACGGCTTGAATCTGGCGGTGCGCGGCGTATCCTTCCAGGCAAACAAGGGAGAGATCGTCGGCCTCGTCGGGCGCAACGGCGCGGGCAAATCCACCACGATGAACATCATAGCCGGATACATCTCCTCGGACGAGGGGAACGTCTGGATCAACGGGCACGATATCCTCAAGGAGCCGCTTGAAGCGAAACGCCATTTAGGCTACATGCCGGAGTTCCCGCCGCTCTACGCGGAGATGACCGTCTACCAGTATCTGGCGTTTGTCTGCAAGCTCATGGGCGTGCCGAAGGGGCAGATCGCAAGCCACCTCAAGGGCATTCTCGATCAGGTCGGGCTGGAGCACGTGAAGGATCGCCTGATCGGCAACCTCTCCAAGGGCTATCGCCAACGCGTCGGCATTGCCAAGGCGCTCTGCGGCGATCCGGAAAACATCATTCTCGACGAACCGACGAGCGGCCTCGACCCGCAGCAGATCGTCGAAATTCGAAAGGTCATCCATGCGCTGGGGCGGGATCACACGGTGATCATCTCCTCGCACATTCTCAAGGAACTCGCGGACATCTGCACGCGCCTCGTGATCATTGACCGCGGACGGGTCGTTGCGGACGACACGATGGAGCATCTAATTGGCCGCGCGGAGTCCAACCGCGTGCTGGAACTCCTCGTGAAGGAAACGGCGGATCTCACATCGGCGCTGAGCGCGATGGAAGGCGTTTCGGACGTTCAAAAGCGAGTCGTGGACGCGGGCGTTTCGCATTACCGCATTTCGTTGCAGCCTGGGAAAAACCTCAGCGAATCGGTCTCCCGCGCGGCATCCGCCGCGGGCGCGACGATTCTGCTGCTGCGTCCGGTGGAGTATTCGCTCGAGGACGTGTTCTTCGAACTGACCCAGAAAGCCGTTCTGGAAGAAGGTGAATCCAAGTGAAGGCGATTGTTCAGCGGGAGTTTGCCTCCTATTTCAATACGATGGTCGGCTATATCTTCGTCGCCATCTGCATGCTCGTCTGCGGCGTGTTCTTCACGAGCACCAACATCATCGGCGGCTCGGCGAGCTTTACAAGCGTTATTTCCAGCGTCAGCTACGCGCTGATTCTGATCACCCCGATTCTGACGATGCGCAGCTTCGCGGAGGAACGCAAGAGCAAGTCCGACCAGCTGCTGCTCACCGCGCCGGTTTCGATTCCGGGCATCGTGCTGGGCAAGTACCTCTCCGCGCTGCTTGTGCTGGCTGTCACGCTGGGTGCCACACTCGTGTTCCCCGTTGCGCTGGCAATCTTCGGCGAACCGTACTGGAGTGAGATTCTGCTCGGGTACATCGGCATGGCGCTGCTCGGCGGAACGTTCATCGCCATCGGGCTGTTCGTTTCCTCCGTTTCGGAAAATCAGCTCACCGCCTGCATCGCAACGCTGGGGCTACTGTTCTTCTTCTGGCTTTCCGATTCGCTGATTCCGTCGCTGACGAACCAGACGCTGCTAGCGATTCTAAAGGCGCTGTCGCTCTACGGGCAGTTCTCCGCCTTTACCAACGGCGTGCTGAATCTATCGACCATCGTATATTTTCTCTCGGTGACCTTCCTGTTTCTGTTCTTCACGGTCAAGGCCGTGGAGCGCAGAAGATGGAGCAAAAACTGAGAACGGAGGTGAAACGTATGAACCGCAACGAAAAACCGGCTGCGCCGAACGCAACCACGCATTCCGAAGGCTTTGGCCGGCGCCGCGCGTACCGAACGACAAGCATCGTTTCCATCGCCGTTTTGCTCTTGCTCGTGCTGAGCTTCAACGTGCTCGTCTCCGTGCTGGATGGTAAGTTCAACCTGCACGCAGACATGTCCCAGCAGAAGTACTTCAGCATCTCGGATACGACGAAAGAGATTCTCGACGGGCTGGATCAGGACATCTACGTCTACACGCTCTATGAAACGGGCAACGAGGACGAGCGCGTAACCGAACTGATGCGCAACTACGCGGCCTACTCGAGCTTCTTCCATTTTGAAAACGTCGACCCCTCCCTGAACCCCGGCTTTACGGCGGAGTTTGACCCCGCGGGAAACGGCATTGCCGCCGGTTCCATGATTGTGACAAACGAGACACACTCGCTCTTTAAAGTGTTCAACCTCTTTGAGCTCTACTCGATTGACCCGACGGGCACCTACGTCTACACGTTCAATGCGGAATCGCGCGTATCTTCCGCCATCGTCTATTTACAGACCGGCGTAACCTATACGATCCGGCTGCTTGCGGGGCACAGCGAGTTCACCAAGGGCGATCTTTCCGAGCTCGTCGTCCGGCTCAACGGCCTGAACTACGAGGTCGAAACCTACGATTCGACGGTCAGCACCAAAACGCTGGACCCGAAATACGATCTGCTGATGGTCGTCAGTCCGGCGGTTGATCTTACGAGTTCGGAATACCGCAGCATTCAGAAATTTCTACAAAGCGGCGGAAACGCGATCTTCATGATGGACTATGTGCTCTTCAGCGCGAGCACCGGATACACCCAGATTATTCTGGACGACCTGAACAACTTTAACTCGCTTTTGATGATGTACGGACTTTCCGTCAACAAGGACTATGTCATCGGCGGTGACGAGACCCGACTGTACAAGCGCGTGACCGGCTTGGTGCCAACGCTCTACAGCCACGCGATTACCGACCCGCTCACCGAAAACAACCTCGTGCCGATTTTGATGGATTGCAGCAGCATCACCATCGCTTCCGGCGAGAACATCAAGGCGGGCGTACTGCTTGAATCGGACGACAACACCTGGGCAAAACAGGTCAGCACCTCCATGGTCGCGAGCTACGAGGCGGGGGATGCGACAGGGCCGTTCACCATTGGCGCGGTTGCGCAGAACGGGGACTCCAAGATTGCGGTGTTCAGCACGTCGTCGTTCGTGCTCTCCAATTCGGACGGAATCGAGCGCTCGGCAAACGAGGCGCTGATCGTGAACACGGTCAACACACTTGCGGAGAACACCAGCAATCTCAACATTCCGGCCAAGAGCATGATGATGGGCTCCATGGAGTTTTCAAACAGCACGCAGGCGCTGCTGCTGGAAATCTTACTCATCGCAGTCATTCCGGTGGCGATCATCGGCTTCGGCTTCTCGGTTTGGATCAAACGGAAGCGTAAATAACAAAACCCGTCCAACCCCCGATCGATTGACGGGCAGAAGGTGTAACAAACGTATGGGATCAAAGAAGACCTGGGTGCTCATTGGCATTGGCATCGCGCTGTTTCTCGGCATTGCGGCGGCGCTGTTCTTCCTGCTTCGGGAAGACGGCGCGGAAACGAAGCAGTCCGCAGTCAGCGTGTATAAGGTGTCCTACACCAAGGTAACGGGCATGAAGATCACCCAAGGGGATTCGGTGATCGATCTGGTCAAGCAGGACGGCGTCTGGCGCTACCGCGACAATACGGGGGTCAGCGTCGATCAGGGTTCCATGGAGTCCGCGCTGACGATGGTTTGCTACCTCTACGCAAAGGAAAAACTCTTTGACCACGTCGATAACCCCGGTAATTACGGGCTGGACCCCGCCGCCATGCAGGTGGACATCGAGTTGGACGACGGAACGAGCCAAACGGTGCGCTTTGGCGGATACACCTCCGCAAAAGACGGGGTGTTCCTGCAAACCGGCGGTTCGGACGCACTCTATATTTACGACCTGGACAGTTTCAGCATTCTGCAGAACGCAGCAAAGGCGATGTCCGACCTGACCATCGGCATCGACGCAAACAAACTGGCCAAGATTGAGATCGTTCGTGCGAGCGGTTCGCGCGTGCCGATCACGATGGAACAGATTCCCGCGGGGAAGAGCGTCGGCCTCGAAAGCTGGATGCTGACCTCCCCGTTTACGGCGATTGCCAACGCCGAGGCGGTTACGCTGGTCATGAGCTTCTTCGCCTCACCGCGCTTCTCGGCCTACGTCGGCAGCGAACCGTTGCCGGAGTACGGGCTCGATGGCGATCCGGCCTACATCGCGCTGACCGAGAGCGGCGGACGCTCCGTCAAGATCTTTGTCGGAAACCGGCTGGAGAGCGGACGTTACTACTGCATGCAGGAGGGCCGGAGCGGGGTTTACGAACTGGCGAGCGGGTTTGACGCGCTGCTGGAGATTGAAACGAAAAACCTGTTCCCCACCGCGGTCTTTCCGGTCAACGCCGACCAAACCGCAAACGTAACACTCGATCTCGGCGCGGAAACCTTCCGCCTCGTGCAAAACGGGGACAAGGGGTTCCAGCTCAACGGAAAAGCACTCGACGAGGAAACGACAAAGACGCTGTTTGCGTACCTCTCGCAGCTCCAGTTCCGCGGTGTCGCGGAGCAGGCAGCCGTCTCCGGCTCGCCGGACGCGACCATTACGCTGGAGCGCGGCGGAAACGAACTCGTCTACGGCTTTTACGGCTACCGAAACGACTATTACGCCGTAGAACTCAACGGTTCCGGGACGCTTGGCGGCTATATCAAAGCGGAGCACCTGGCCGTGCTCGCCGCCGCGTTCGATCAGGCCGCGCAAGAAGGCAGCCTGAAGTAAAAGAAACTGAAACAGAAAAAGATCAAGTAACACACAGAAATTCGATTTCGATTACACCCCCGCCGAGGATATTTGGGATATGTATACAGAGCGGGCGTGTGACGGAAATGAAAAATACAAGGAGGATGTATAAGGTATGAAAAAGGTTCTGGTATTCCTGCTGGTTGCTGCGATGATGCTTTCCATGGCATGCGCAAATACCGCCGCCCCCGCCGCCGACACCAGTGCTGCGGCCCCCGCCGCCGAACCCGCCGCGACGGAAGCAGCGGCAGCCCCGGCAACGGAAGCTGCCCCCGCGGATGGAGCGATCACGCTCGGTTCCGGCTACTCGATCATGACGACGGTCAAACTGCTGGGTATCGGCTGGTTCGACCGCACCGAGACCATGGTCAAAGAGTTTGCGACGAACACCGGCAACAACACCTATCAGACGGGCCCGTCCGAAGTTGATGCAGCCGCCACCAACCAGCTCCTCGAAGATGCGATCGCAACTGGCGTCAACGCCATCTGCATCATCCCGTTCTCGCCGTCTTCCGCGGATTCCGTACTCGCGAAGGCCAGAGAGCAGGGCATCGTCGTCATCAGCCACGAGGCTACGGACCAGGTTGAGTGCGACTACGACCTCGAAGCGTTCGACAACTATGCCTACGGCGCAATCCTGATGGATTACCTCGCAAAGGGCATGGGTGAAGAAGGTTCGTACTACACCACGGTTGGCGGTCTCACGGCTACCTCCCAGAATCAGTGGGAAGAGGGCGGTTACAATCAGCAGCAGACCAAGTACCCGAACATGACGGCTGTTGAGAGAAAGATCGAAACCAACGACGAACAGGCCAAGTCCAAGTCGATCATGGCTGAAATGATCAACAAGTACCCCGAACTCAAGGGCTTCCAGGGCGCAACCTCGCAGGATGCTCCTGGTGCCGCCGAAGCAGTCTCCGAAGCCGGCCTGATCGGCAAGATCACCGTCGTCGGAACGTCCATGCCGTCGATCGCTTCCAAGCAGCTGACGGAAGGCTCCCTGTACGCCATGGCTCTGTGGGATCCAGGCCTGACCGTGTATGCAATGCAGACACTGGCGGTCATGATGCTCGATGGCAACGGCGCGCTCATCAATGATCAGCTCGACCTCTCCAAGGCGTCCGGTTACGAAGGCGGCCTGGCGGGCTACGAGAAGCTGATGTTCACGGATGGCGCCGGCCAGGGCAAGATCATCTTCGCAAACGCGACGTTGGTTATCGACAGCGTTGACAAGATGAACGAATACAAGGATGCGAGCGGCAACTTCTATCTGTAAGAACAACGCGAACACCAATATCCCAAACCGGTAATCAAGCGGCTGATGTCCAATTGGATGTTGTACTGTGGAGGTGGCCGAAAGGTCACCTCCCGCCGCACATTTTCTCTCACTCGGTGAGCCAATCCGCGGGAAAAGCCTTCTGCGGATTCGGCGGAACAAAATGATACGGTTTCCGATTTAGAATGTTATAATCGAAGGGAAAGCACGTCTTTTCCTTTCATTGAGACCGATTTGGAACCA